>DASUXL010000318.1:0-7627 GCA_036377915.1 Candidatus Limnocylindrales bacterium | reverse complement strand
GCAAGACGCGGTAGGGCTGCCAGGCGGCGAGCCGGCCGACCGTCGCCGCCACCGGGCGCCGTACCAGCCAGCCCGCGTTGAGTTCGAAGAACGGGCTGTTGAGAATGAGACCGTCGATGCGCAGGACGCCGGTGCTGGCCGAGCGGGCGTGCGCCCACAGCGAGGCGATCAGGCCACCGGTCGAATGAGCAAACAGCACAAGGGTTTCGTGCCCGTCCTCCGACTTGACGATTTTGACCGCCTCGTCGATCTCGGGGAAGTGCTCGGCCATGCTGCGGACGAAGTTCGCCGTCTGGTGCGGGCGCAGGCTGCGGCCGTACTTGCGAAGGTCGAGTGCGTAAAAATCGAAGCCGAGGGCGACGAAGAAGTCGGCAAGGTGGGTCTGGAAAAAGTAGTCGTTGTAGCCGTGCAGATAGAGCACCGCACGCGAGGTCGGCTGCGGCGCGCGGCGGCGCACCAATGTGGCGAAGACCGGGCCTTCGTCATCGTCGGGCAACTCGATGATCCGCTGCTCGTACGGTTCGCCGAGCACGTCGACCGAGTGGTTCGCGTTTGCGCCTGTCACGCTCCAATTTTATGGGTACCCATACCAGATCAAAAACAATGATCGCCCGGTCATCCACAGGGCACTCCCTGTCCACAGACGCCCATGATCGCCACTCGCTCCGGCGGCCATCGGTGACCGACGATTCTGGCCATGTTCGATACGCCAATCACTCTGATCGGGAACGTTCTGGTCGATCCGAAGGTCCGCCGCACGGTCGAGACCCGCCAGCTCGCCGCGAGCTTCCGGGTCGCCTCCACCTCCCGCCGCTACGACAAGGAAACACAGACCTGGGTCGACGGGCAAAGCCTGCGCCTGCGCGTCACCTGCTGGCGCAAGCTGGCCGAGGGGGTAGCGGCCAGCCTGCACGTCGGCGATCCGGTGATCGTCACGGGCAGGCTCTACACCCGCGACTGGATAGACGAAGAAGGCAACCACCGCGTGCTCTACGAGATGGATGCCCACGCGGTCGGTCACGACCTCGCCCGCGGCACGGGCACGTTCGAGCGCCACAAGGCCCGCCTGTCCACCAGCGCGATCGAGGACGAGGAGGCCGAGCGGCGCATCGGCGGCGAGGACAGCGTCCCCGAGGACCTCGATCCCACGCCGAAGCTGCACGCCGACGGCTTCACCACAGACAGCTTGACCACAGACGGCTTCACCACCGACGCCGAGGACTCAAGCGGCGACGACTTCAGCACCGCCGAGATTGAGGGCCAACGCGAGCTGGTCGCCGCCTAACCCGATGACCCCCGGCGCCCGCCCCCCGACGGGCGCCGGGCTGCAATATTTGCGCGTGCAAAGCAACGCGCGGCATTGCCGCCTGGGGAGCCGACGATCGTGCCTGATCATCTGGCAAACGAAAAAGCGTGTTTGCCAGATGATCAGATCCCGAACGCCGGCGGCGGCAATGCAACATTTGCGCGCGCTAAAGCAACGCGCGGGCAGCGCCGCCTCGAAGCCGACGAGCGTGGCAGACCGATCTTGCAGGCAAAGAGCACACCTGCAAGATCGGCAGCCCCACACGCCGGCGCGGCGCTGCAATATTTGCGCGTGCAAAGCAACGCGCTGCGATACGGGCATGTGCCGGGGGATCGCGGCTCCGGGGTGGGGCCGGTCGGATTACGCTTTGGGGATGGGTGGGATCTTGGTGGCTGGGACGACCTCCGACGCGGGCAAGAGCGTGGTGACGGCCGGGGTCTGCCGCTGGCTTTGGCGCCGCGGGGTCAAGGTGGCGCCGTTCAAGGCACAGAACATGTCCAACAACTCGACGGTCGTCGTCGACCATCACGGCCGGGGCGGCGAGATCGGGCGGGCGCAGGCGTTGCAGGCGTTCGCTTGCGGGCTCGAGCCCGAGGTTCGCCACAATCCGGTACTGCTCAAGCCGAGCAGTGACCACACGAGCCAGGTCGTGCTGCTCGGGCAGGCGGTGCAGAACATCGAGGCGGCCAACTTCCGCCAGCTCAAGGAGCAGATGTCCAGCACCGCGTTCGCCGCCTTCGACGAGCTGGCCGGCGAGTTCGACGTGGTCGTGTGCGAGGGGGCGGGCAGCCCGGCCGAGATCAACCTGCGCGACTCCGACTACGTGAACATGGGGCTGGCCCGGCACGCCGGCATGCCCGTCGTCGTGGTCGGCGACATCGACCGGGGCGGCGTCTTCGCGTCCCTCTTCGGTACCCTCGCCCTGCTCGAACCGGCCGACCAGGCCCTGATCTCCGGCTTCGTCATCAACAAGTTCCGCGGCGACCGCGGCCTGCTCCAGCCCGGCATCACCGCGCTTGAATCCCTGACCGGGCGACCGGCGCTGGGGGTGCTCCCGTTCGACCTCGACCTTTGGCTAGACGCCGAGGACGCCGTGTCGTACGGGCGGCTGCTCGGCCGTCCCGGGCCGGCGCGCGGCGACGACTGGCTCCGCGTCGCCGTGGTCCGCCTCCCGCACATCTCCAACGCGACCGACGCCGAGGCTCTGGCCAGCGAACCGGGGGTCGCCGTCCGGCTGACCGTCGAGCCCGGCGACCTGGCCGACGCCGACCTTATCGTCATCCCCGGCACCAAGGCGACAGTGGCCGACCTGGAATGGTTGCGGCGCAACGGGTTGGCTAAAGCCATCACCACCCACGCCGCCTCCGGGCGGCCGCTTGCCGGGCTGTGCGGCGGTTTCCAGATGCTCTCGCGGCGCATCCACGACGAGGTGGAGAGCGGCCGCGGCGAGGTCGACGGGTTGGGGCTGCTGCCCCTCGAGATCGGGTTCCAGCGGTCCAAGACGCTTGCCCGGCCGTCCGGGCACGCGCTGGGTGCGCCGGTCACCGGCTATGAGATCCATCATGGGCAGGTGGTGTGGCGCGATCGCGACCTGCCGGGCTTCATCACGCTGCCCGACGGCGGGTCCGAGGGTGCGGTGGCCGGCAACGTCTTCGGTACCCACTGGCATGGCGCCTTCGAGTCCAACGAGTTCCGGCGGCGGTTCCTCACCCTTGCCGCCGGGATCGCCGGCCGTCGCGGGTTCGCCGTCGCGCCTGACACCGACTACGCCGCGATGCGCACCGCGACCGTGGACCGCCTGGGCGACCTCGTGGAGGAACACCTCGACACCGATACCCTGTGGCGCATCATCGAGCAGGGTCCCACGCCCGGCCTGCCCACCATCTCCGCCGTGCGAAGTGAGCCGTGATCGAGGCGCTTATCCATGCGGCGCCGGCCAAACTGGGCGCCACCAAGCTGGTGCTCGTCGACGGGCACAGCGGTGCGGGCAAGACCACGTTCGCCGTGGCGCTGCGGCGTTCCGTCGGCGGGGAACTGGTCCACACCGACGACCTGCTCGACGGCTGGAGCGACCAGTTCACGTACTGGGAAGGCTTGGTGCGCAACGTGTTCGAGCCTATCGCCGCGGGGCGGGCGGGCGGCTATCGGCGCTATGACTGGATCAAAGAAGAATTCGCCGAATGGGTACCCGTCAAAGCCTCCCCGATCCTGATAGTCGAAGGCGTCGGGGCAGCGCGGGCGCAGGGCAGGGCGCTCGCCAGCCTCACCATCTTCGTCGACGCCCCACGCGCAATGCGTGAGGCCCGCTCCCTCGCTCGCGACGGCCCGGCCATGCAGGAGCAGCTGGCAATCTGGCGCAAACGCGAAGAACTGCACTTCGGTGCGGATGCCACGGCCTGGTGCGCGGACGTGGTCATAGGATCAGCCCATGACGACGACGACCCTCAGTGTTGATGAGTTGCGTGCCGCGATCGATCGAGAGCTGCCCCGCGTGCGAGCCGACCTGGAAGCCCTGATCCGCATCCCCGGGATCGCCTTTGACGGCTTCGACTTTACCCCGCTTGAGCATTCGGCCGAGGCCGTCGCCGAGCTTCTGCGGGCCGAGGGTTTGGAGGTCCAGATCAGCCGCGTCGGCGAGGGCCACCCGGCGGTGATCGGCCGCAAGCCCGCCCCGCCCGGCGCCCCGACCGTCCTGCTCTACGCCCACCACGACGTCCAGCCCACCGGCGACCTTCGCAACTGGCTGTCCGACCCGTTCGAGCCGACCGAGCGCGACGGGCGGCTCTACGGCCGCGGCGCTGCCGATGACAAGGCCGGCGTCATGGCCCACATCGCCGCCCTGCGCGCCTTCGGCGACCGGCTTCCCGTCGGCGTTGTCCTGTTCATCGAGGGCGAGGAGGAGTTCGGGTCCGCCTCGCTGGAGGACCTGCTCGCCAAGCACCGCGCCGAGCTTGCCGCCGACGTCATCGTCATCGCCGACTCCGGCAACTGGGACATCGGGGTTCCGGCGCTGACCACCTCGCTGCGCGGCATCGTCAACAGCTTCGTCACCGTCGAGATCCTCGACTCGGCCGTGCACAGCGGCATGTATGGCGGGGCCGTACCCGACGCGCTGATGGTGCTCAGCCGCCTCATCGCCACCCTGCACGACGACAACGGCGACGTCGCCGTGGAAGGCTTGGTGCGCAAGGAGGCAGCGCCGCTCGACTACCCGATCGACCGGTTCCGCGCCGAGGCCGGCATCCTCGAGGGTGTCGAGCTGATCGGCACCGGCCGCCTCGTCGACCGGATCTGGACCAAGCCGACCCTTTCCATCCTCGCCATCGACGCCCCACCCACCAACGCGGCGCCCAACGCGATCGTGCCCAAGGCCAAGGCGAAGCTGAGCATGCGCCTCGCCCCGGGCGACAACCCGAAGTCCGGATTCCAGGCGCTCATCACCCACCTGGAGAAGCACGTGCCGTGGGGCGCCCGGGTCACCTTCGAGCTTGAGCACGACGGCAACCCGTGCGTGATCGACTCGACCGGCAAGTACTTCGACGCCGCGCGGGAAGCGTTCAAAGAAGCGTGGGACGGCACCGACGCGGTCGAGATCGGCGTCGGCGGCTCGATCCCGTTCATCGCCACGTTCCAGGAGATGTTCCCCACCGCCTCGATCCTGGTGACCGGCGTGGAAGATCCGCAGGCCCGGGCGCACGGACCCAACGAGAGCCTGCACCTTGGCGAGTTCGCCCGGGTGTGCCTAGCCGAGGCGCTGCTCCTGCGGAACGTGGCGCTCGCCGTCTAACTCGCCGTCCAAGAGGCGCGAAGACGATGCTGAAGCGGGTGCGGGCTGGCGATACTCCCGGCGCAACAGCCAGAAGTACGCGAACAAAGCCCCACCCGCGAACAACCACCACTGCACCGCGTATCCAAGGTTGAGCCAGTCGTTCTCCCGCCCCGCCGAGATCGGCACCAGCTCGGTCGACTCGTCATCGGCGGTGACATAGACCGGCGCCACCTTGTACGGCAACTTCGGCGCGATCTCCGCGACCCCCACCCGGCGCGCCTGCCACTGGCCGTCGCGCAACTCGATCCGCGTGGCACCCGACTCCGGCGCCCGCACCCGCCCGACCACGCTGACCGTCCCACCCGGCGCGGGCGGCACCTCGGGCTTGGCGACCGCGCCGCTGGGGTGCGGCGCGACCCAGCCCCGGTCCACGAGCACGGCCGTCCCGTCGGCAAGCCGCAGCGGGGTGAGGATCTCGAAGCCGTTGCGCCCCTCGACGGTCCGGTTCCGTATGAGGATCTCAAGCTCAGGGTCGTATTCGCCGGTCATGGTCACCCGGGTCCACTCCCGGGCGCCGGCGCTGAACGGCACGGGCTGGGCGGTGGCGCTCGCCTCGATCCGGGCGTTGATGTCGCTGCGCAGCTCGTACCGCCCCCACTGCCACCGTCCCAGGAAGACCATGATGGCCGAGGCGAGAAGGGTCAGGCAGAGCAGGCCGAGCCAGCGGCGAGTAAGGAACAGGCGAAGCACGCGGCCCAGTGTACGAGTGTGATTCCTATCACTCAGCGTTCCCAGGGTTCCCCTAACGGTAATTCAGCTTGGGATCGCTTTTCCGGGGTAAGTTGAGCCGCGGTTGCCCCCTCGAACTTGGGAGAATCATGTCTGGCTATGTCTCGGTGCGCAGGTTCCCAACCCTGACGGTCCAGACGCCCCGCCTCGACGTGCGGCCGCTGACAGCGGACGACGCGGACGCGGTGGCGCAGGTCTTCGCCGACAAGCAGACGCAGCGCTGGTTGCCCTTCCCCAAGGAGTTCGGCCAGATCGAGGGGCATTCCTGGTGCACCGAGATGGCCGCCGAGCGGCGCGACAGCGGGCAGGGCGACCACTACGGCATCGTGCGCCGGGAGGACGGGCGCCTGGTCGGCTGCGTGTGGTCGCGGCGGACCGACTGGGGTGGCCGGGTCACCGAGCTTTCCTACGCGGTGGCGGCGGATGCTCGCGGCTTCGGTGTGGCGCCGGAAGCGGTCGACGCGATCACCCTCGCCCTCATCCTGGAACACGGCTTCCAGCGCGTGGAGGTGCGCGTGGCCCCGGGCAACACGTCCTCCCGCCGGGTGACCGAGAAGGCGGGCTTCACCTACGAGGGGCTGCTGCGCAACGCCGGCACAGTCCACAGTGGACGTGTCGACCTCGAGGTCTGGTCGATGGTCGCCGCAGACCTACGGTGACTTTTTGGCCGGTGCTTTGCCCACGATGTCGCCCGCGGGCGCGGTGAAGTACGAAACAGGTTGTCCCACCAGGGAATCCCGCAGCGTATAGCTGACCGCCTCGATCGGCTTGTACGCGTTGCCGCCGCCCACGCTGTGGAACGGGTTGTCCGGGTCGGCCATGAAGCCGGCCGCGGCCAGGTCGGGCGTGAACCCGACGAACCAGGCCGCGCGGTTGTCATCGGTCGTTCCCGTCTTGCCTCCCACCGGGCGGCCCGTCATGCGGTACACGCTCGGCGCGGTCGACCATCCGCCACACCCTGAGGCGCCCGCCCCGTAGCCGGTGACGCAGCGCGCGGCGTCCGCCGCCGCCCGCGCCGCCTCCACCGAGATCGCCTGCGAGCATCGGGGTTCGGCCACGGGCTTGCCGTCGAACATGGCGCGGCGCCCGTCCGGCCCGGTGATCTCCATGATTGGAAGCGCTTCGCAGTACTTGCCTTCGGCGGCGACGGTCGCATACGCGTTCGCCATCTCCAGCGGCGTCGTGTCCGCCACGCCCAGGGTGAAGGCGCCCCAGCCGGCCGCCTTTGCCGGTGATGCCTGGAGCTTGTCGATGTCGGTGCGCCAGCGCAGGCCCAGCCGCTCGGCCATGCGGACCACGTTCTCCGCGCCCACCTTCTGCTCCAGCTGTACGAAGTAGGTGTTGACGGACTTGCCGAACCCGGTCCACATGGACTGGTTGCCGGTCATCGCTCCGCTGGCGTTGCGTGGGCACCAGTAGCCGTTGCCGCACGACGCGGGCTCGCCCCACCCGGCGAAGTAGACGGACTTCAGCGTGCCGGGGGAATAGATCCAGGTGTTCAGCGGCATGCCGGAGTCGAGCGCGGCGAGCATGGTGAACATCTTGAACGTCGACCCGGCCTGGTACCCGGGAAGGTCACCCCCGCCCAGCAACGGGTTCACGGTGTTGGGGTAGTTGCCGGGCTCCTCGCGGCCGTCGGTGTGCCGCCCGTTGTCACTCTTGTCCAGCGAGTACTTGCGGTTGACCGCCATCGCCTTGACCCGTCCGGTCCCGGGCTGCACCACGACCTGCCCCAGCGCATAGGGGCTGCCGATGCGCTCGCG
>DASUXL010000317.1:0-10037 GCA_036377915.1 Candidatus Limnocylindrales bacterium | reverse complement strand
GTCGCGGGCGAAGGTTTGGCGGGCGGCGGCTCGTATTGGTGGGGCGGCGGGATGGCGTGTGGGGGTGGGTTGGGCTAGCGGGTTGTGCGCGGCTGCTGGGGCGGGCGTTCTGCTGTCCGCGATGACGATGGAGCCGCCGCGACCACCGCAGCCGAAGCCGCAGGCGATAGCACCGCAAGCGATGGCGCCGCAGGTGGCCCGGGCGGAAGAGGCTGAGAAAGCCGGGAAAGGGCTGGGCAGGGCGGAGCCCACGAAAATCGAGATTCCCGCGATAGGGGTGAGCGCAGACCTGCTTTCCCTTGGCGTGGACCAGAGTAACGAGCTTGCCGTGCCGCCCTTGGAGCGCGCGGACCTGGCAAGCTGGTACAACCTTGGCCCCAGCCCTGGCGAGCCGGGCAGCGCGGTCGTTGTCGGGCACGTCGACTCGCAGAAGACCGGGCCGGCGGTCTTTTTCAACCTGGGCACGCTTAACGCGGGCGACCTCATCACGGTGCCGCGCAAGGACGGCTCGCGGCCGGCGTTCAAGGTGGACAGTGTCCAGTCGTTCCTCAAGACGGAGTTTCCGACTCGGATGGTCTATGAGGGGGAGAAGGCGACGCTGCGAGTGATCACGTGCGGTGGCGAGTTCGACAAGAAGAACCGGAACTATCTGTCCAATGTCGTCGTCTTCGCCAGCTACTTCAGCCCCTAGCCCGGGCTGGCTCAGGCCAAGGAGGCTGGACCGGGCCAGCCTCCTGTTCGACCTGTTCCTTGGCGCCGGCCTGATGGTTTACCTGATCTCGGCGACGGTTCTGGCGGAGGACGGTTGGGGCTGGGAGGTTTTGCGGGATGTGTGCGAGGGGATGGCGGTCGCTGTCCGTCGCATATGGACGGTCCCGGCGACCGTTGCCGTGCTGGCGGCGACGGGCTACAACGATCTTGCCATCTGGCCCTATCCGCTGGGCGTGGCCGTCATGCTCTACACCATCGCCGCCTCGGATTATCCCCAGTGGCTGGCATGGACGGCGGCCGGTGTCGGTGTCTTCTTTCTCCTCCTGCCGTGGCCGTCTTCGATCGACCTCTCGACCGGGCTGGCAATCTATCTCGTCCCGGAGATGCTTCTGTTCAGCGCGGCCCCGGTGCTGTTCGGCCTGTACACCAAGGAACGCCAGCGCCTGATCGGGACGATGCAGGAGCGTGAGTCGGATGAGCGGCGGCGGGCGGAGCTGGAGGCCGAGCGGGTACGGGCGGACGAGCGCAGCCGCCTGGCCAACGAGATCCATGACGTGGTGGCGCACAGCATCAGCCTGATGATCGTGCACACCGGCGCGATGAAGCTGTCCGCCACCGACGAACGGACCCGCCAGATGGCCGACCTCGTGCGTTCGGCCGGGCACGTCGCCCTGGAGGAGCTGCGCGAGGTCGTGGGCGTACTACGGATGGACGACTCGGCGCCGCTCGGACCGGCACCGAACCTCGCCAACATCGAGGCGCTCATCGACGAATCGCGATCCGCAGGTGCCTATGTCGATTTTCAGGTTTTGGGTACCCCCAGAAAAGTCTCCGGATCGGTCGAGCGCACCGCCTATCGCGTCGTGCAGGAGTCGTTGACCAACTTGCACAAGCACGCGCCCGGCGCGCCTGCCCGGGTGGACATCGCCTGGCGACCGTCGCGTCTTGACATCTCGGTGCGCAACGATCCCCCGAGCGGCGCTCCGATGCACTTGCCGGAGTCCGGTCACGGCCTGCAAAGCCTGCGCGAGCGGGTGGATCTGCTTTCGGGCCAGTTTGAGGCGGGCCCAACGAGTGAGGGTGGCTGGCGCGTATACGCGTCGTTGCCCACTACGGGAGGTGGTTCGGGATGATCCGGGTGGTGCTGGTCGACGATCAGCAGCTGATGCGCAGCGGGCTGCGGATGATGCTGGAGACGCAGGGCGATATCGAGGTGGTGGGGGAGGCCGGCGACGGTGACGAGGGGATCGACGTCGTCCGCCGGGTACGGCCCGATGTGGTGCTCATGGACATCCGCATGCCGGGCAAGGACGGCTTGGCGGCGACCGAGGAGCTGGTGTCCGGCCCGAACCCGCCGAAAGTGGTGGTGCTGACCACTTTCGGCGAGGAAGCCTACGTGCACCGCGCCCTGCGCGCCGGTGCCATCGGTTTCCTGTTGAAGGACACCCCGCCGGAGGAGCTGGTGATGGCGGTGCGCCGGGCGGCCGAAGGGCTGGCCGTGCTCGATCCGGTGATCACGGGTTCGGTCATCGCCCATTTCACCGGCCATGCGGCGCAGGCGAGCTCGGAGTCACGGGAACGCATCAAGGTCCTGACCGGCCGGGAGCGTGATGTGCTCAAATGCTTGGGCGAGGGCCTTTCCAACGCGGAGATCGGGGAGCGGCTGGGCCTGAGCGAGACCACCGTCAAGAGCCACGTCTCAAGGGTGATGGAGAAGTTGGCCTGCGCCAACAGGACGCAGGCCGCCATTCTCGCTTACGAGTCGGGTCTCGTTCACGGGTAAGGGAATTGCTGCGGCCCGTCGTCGGCCCACGTGTCCCGCAGCAGCTCCGACGCCGAGTTGATCGGCTTGCTGGCGTTTCCTTCGCCCACAGCGTTGAACGGGTTGTCCGGGTCGGCGAGGAAGCTCGCCACGGACAGCTGCGGGGTGAAGCCTACGAACCAGGCTGCCCGGTTGTCATCGGTGGTACCGGTTTTGCCCGACACCGGGTGGCCGACCATGCCCGCCACCCCGCTCGCGGTCGACCATCCGCCGCACCCCGCGCCCGCTGCGCCGAAGCCGGTGACGCAGCGGCCGGCGTCGGCCGCGGCCCTCGCGGCCGCCGGCTGCACCTCCTGCCGGCAGCGCGGGTCGGCGACGTTGTGGACCGTGCCCTGCTCGTCCTTGTAGGTCGCGGGTGTGCCGTCGGGGTGGGAGATGGACAGCACCGGGATCGCTTCGCAGAACCTGCCGTCGGCCGCCGCCGTGGCGTAGGCGTTGGCCATCTCCAGCGGGGTGGTGTCGGCGACGCCGAGGGTGAACGAGCCCCAGCCGCCGGCGCGTTCCGGTGACGCCATCACCTTGTCGGTCTCGGAGCGCCACCTCAGGCCCAGCCGCTCGGCCATGCGTACCGCCTTGTCCGCGCCGACCGCCTGCTCCAGCTGGACGAAGTAGGTGTTGACGGACTTGCCGTAGCCGGTCCACATGTTCTGGTTGCCGGTCATCGCGCCGCTGGCGTTGCTCGGGCACCACTGCGTGCCGCACGTGGACCGCTCACCCGGCGAGCCCAGGTAGATCGACGAGTAGCGGTGCGGCGCGTGGAACGATGTCGTCGGTGGCATCCCGGCGTCGAGCGCCGCCATCATGGTGAAGTACTTGAACGTCGACCCGGCCTGGTACCCCGGAAGCTCGCCGCCGCCCAGCAAAGCGTTGACGGTATTGGGGTAGTTGCCGGGGATGCCGGCCTCCCGCTTCTGCCATTGGGTGTTGGGCCCGTTGTTCGACTGGTCCAGCGAGTACCAGCGGTTGACCGCCATCGCCCACACATGCCCGCTGCCCGGCTGCACCGCCACGAGCCCGTGCGCGAACGTGTTGCCGATCGGCTCCTTGGCGGTGACCCGGTCCATCGCGTTGGCCTGCACCGGCGGGCTCAGGGTGGTGATGATGCGGTACCCGCCGCGGCGCAGCTTGTCCAGCCGTTCATGCGGGTTGGAGCCGAACGCCGCCTGCTGCATCCACCAGCTCTTGAAGAAGTCGCAGAAGAAGCCCCAGCTGTTGACGTCGGGCGCGACGGAGATGCAGTCGTTGGGCGGCTCGTAAACGTTGAGACTCAACGGTTCGGCCTGGGCCGCCGTGACTGCTTCCCTTGTGGCGTAACCGTTTTCGGCCATCTGTTGCAGGACCCAGTCGCGCCGGTCCTTGGCTGCGGTGGAGTCGTGGCTGGCGGGATCGTAGGCGCTGGGCGCCTTGACGAGCCCGGCGAGGGTGGCGGCCTCGACGAGGGTCAGCTCGTTGGGCTGCTTGGAGAAGAAGATCTGGGCGGCGGCGAAGATGCCGTAGGCGCGGTGGCCGAAGTAGGCGATGTTCAGGTACCGCTCAAGGATCTCCTCCTTGCTGATGCGCTTCTCCAGTTCCATCGCGAGGCGGATCTCCCGCATCTTGCGCACGCTTGTCTGTTCGGTGGCTTCGATGACGTCCGTCGGGCCGGCGGCGGCGTCGCGCAGGGCCATGCGCACGTACTGCATGGTGAGGGTGGAGGCGCCTTGGGAGACTTCGCCCGCGGTCTGGTTGGCGATGAAGGCGCGGACCACGCCCTGGTAGTCGACGCCGCTGTGCCGGTAGTAGCGGGCGTCTTCGGCCGCGATGACGGCGTGGACGACGTCGGGGGACATGTCCTTTATGGAGATTGGTTTGCGGTACTCCTCGTAGAACATGGTGATCGGGGTGACGCCGTCGTTGGCGTAGACCATGCTCGTCTCGCCGGCGGGGACGGTTTTGAGGTCCTTCTCCATGGCGAGGAAGAGGTCGGCGCCGCTCTTGACGCCCTTGCCGATGGTGAGCGCGGCGGGCAGCCCGACTGCGCTGATCACGATGCCGGCGATGAGTCCGAGCCGGGCGATGATGGGTGCTCGCCGCAGGGTCTTGAAGATGCCGCGGAGCAGAACCTCTAGTGCTTTCGTCCAAATACGTGCCACGTTCGCACGTTATCGAAGACTCCTCGCCTTCATGTCCTGAATCGGAAACTTCTCCATAAACATACGAAACGAGGCCCTCCTCTCATGATCCGGCAATTTGCCTGGCAATCCCGCGCCTGGCGGCGCGCACCCACCGGGATTGCCAGGCAAATTGCCGGATCATGACGGCGGGCGCATGTCGCGCAGGCCCTTGCTGAAGGTCGCAGTGATGGCCGAGATGGAGAAGATGCCGGCGAAGGCGAGTATCGCCACCTCGCCACCCCACCAGGTTACGAACGCGCCCCCGACCACCGCCGAGACGCTGGCAAGGCATACCGCCGCCATGATGATCACCGACGTCACCCGGCCCTGCAACCGGTCGGGGGTGATCGCCGCCAGGTAGCCGAACAGCCCGGCGTTGAGAGCGGGCCCGAGGGCGATGGAGATCGCCATGGGCGCGGCCACCAGGATCGAGCCGGTCAGCAGGGCGCTGGAGGCGATCAGCAACGTGCTGGCCCAGCAGATGCCGAGGACGAGGCTGCGCAAGGAGAACCGGCGCATGATCAGTGGTGCGGCCAGCGCACCACAGAGGGCGCCGACCGCGACGATCGTCTCCGCGGTGCCGATCAGCACCGGCGGTGTCCCCCGCTGCTGGAGGATGACGATGATGGCGAAGGCGAGCCCGTTGAAGCCGAGGTTGAGCGGCGGCGCGATGAGCATCACCGCCCGCAGGAACGGCTCGGAGAAGGTGAACCGCACGCCCTCGATCAGCTCCTTTACCGGATGCTCGCGCGGTTCGGTGCGCTCCTGCTGCATGGGTTTGCGGATGAGCCAGACACCGATGAACGACAGCAGGTACGAGATGGCGTCGGCGATGAACGGCAGGCTGCGCGCCACGCCGAAGAGCGCGCCGCCGATCGGTGGCCCGATCAGGCCCACCGCCGCCTGCCTTGCCTCATTGCGGGCGGTAGCGTCCGGCACCTGCGGCAGCGGCACGAGGTTGCGGATCGCGCTGAACTCGGCCGTCTCGTGCGCCACGCTGCCCAGCCCGGCGACAACCGCGGTCGCCACTATCCAAAGCAGAGTGACGCGGTCGGTCAGCACCGCCCAGGCCAGCAGGGCAAAGGCGACCAGCCGGACGCCATCGGAGATCAGCATGAGCCGGCGCCGGTCGACCCGGTCGGTGACCACTCCGGCGGGCAGCTGAAGGGCGAGCCGCACACCGGAGTAAGCCGCGCCGACCAGGCCCGCCTGGATCGCCGAGCCGGTGATGGTCAGCGTGAGCAGGGGCAGCGCCAGGTGGGACATGGAGGTGCCCAGGCTCGACAGGGCCTGGCTGCCCCACAGCAGGTTGAAGTCGCGGTTTCGCCAGAGGCTTGGCAGTTTGGGGGTCTCGTTGGTGGGCTCGCCAGACGTCACGGAGGTGGCGGTCATGACGTCATTGTGGCGTCAATCCTGACGTCTGTCTACCGGAAAAATGCGCACGCAGCACCAGCCCTCGGCCGGATCGAGCTCGGCGCTCAGGTCAGGCCGGTCGAGCCGCTCGATCAGGCCGGCGATGAGATCGAGGTTGAGCGTGCAGACAAGCTCGGTGTAATCGGCGGCGAGGTTGTGGAACGGGCAGTTGGCAAGCTGGATCCCGCCGGCGGGATCGCCGTGCGGTTCGAAGCCGAGTTCGGTGAGGGTCTCCCGCAGCCCGTCGCGCTCGGCGGCGCAGGCTCGGCCGGCGGCCCGGGCGGCCTCGCGCAGCGCCTCGGAGATGGGCGAGCCATCGCGCTCCGCGGCTGTTATCGCCTCGGCCATGATGCGGCTGGCCAGGTCATAGCGCCGCTCCGGCAGGGTGACCGCGAACTCGCGCGACGACCGACGGTAGTACTTGGTGGGGCGGCCCGCGCCGGGGCCGCCGCGGCCCTCGGGCCGGCTGAAGCTCGCCTCCAGCAACCCTTCGCTCTCGAGCCGGTCGAGGTGGAACTTGACGACGTGCCGCGGGATTTCAAGGGCGTCGGCGGCCTGGTCCCGGCTGACCGGCTCGCGCTGAGCGACGACAAACTCGTAAAGCTTGCGCCGCAACGGTTCCCCGAGTGCGGCCAGGCTCGACACGTCCTGCGGCATGGCCTTCTCCAGCTTCCCCGAATTCTCCAACTTCTAAAGGAGATCGTTATTGACGAAACCACGATCGCGTTCTAACGTCAAGCCTATTGTCCTTTAGAAGGTGGAGGCAAGCGGATGACCATGGTCAGCGGGTTCGTGGCCGATGACGTCACGATCGATGTCAGCGCGGCCGAAAAGGCCGTGACGGACCTGCTGCGGGCGCTAGGTCAAGACGTGGACTCACAGCACCTGGAGGACACGCCCCGCCGAGTCGCCGCCGCGTATGCCGAACTGCTCACCCCCCAACCGTTCGCCCTCACCACGTTCCTCAACGAAGAGGGGTACGACGAGATGGTGCTGGTGCGCGACATTTCGTTCCAGTCCCTGTGCCAGCACCACCTGCTGCCGTTTCACGGCGTCGCGCACGTGGGCTACCTGCCCAGCGCGCGGATCGTGGGGCTGTCCAAGCTGGCTCGCGTCGTCGAGCACTTCGCGCGCCGGCTCCAGGTCCAGGAGCGGCTCACCCAGCAGATCGCCGACTGTCTCGACGAGAACCTGCGGCCCAAGGGGGTCGGGGTCGTCCTCGAGGCCGAACACCAATGCATGTCGATGCGTGGGGTGCGCTCACCGGGAACGCGCACCATCACCTCGGCGCTGTGCGGCTCGATGCGCATCGACCCCGCTACCCGCCAGGAGTTCCTGGCTCTCGCCCAGCCGACCAGAAAGGACGCGCGTCCATGAAGAGGCAGTTTGTCATCGTTGGGGCCGGGCTCGCCGGCGCCAAGGCCGCCGAATCGCTTCGTACGGAAGGGTTTGACGGCACCATCGTGATGCTGGGTGCCGAGACTGTACGGCCGTACGAGCGCCCCGAACTGTCCAAGGGCTTCCTGCAGGGTGCGAAGGAGCGCGACGAGCTGTTCGTCCACCCCGAGACCTGGTATGCCGAGAACGACGTCGACCTGCGGCAGGGCACCGTCGTGACGGACATCGACCGGGCCGGGCGGGCCGTGGTGACGCCCGACGGCGCGCGCATCCCCTATGACAGGTTGCTGCTGGCCACCGGGGCGGCGCCGCGGCATCTGAACGTCGCGGGCGGCGAAACCGCCTGCTACCTAAGGACATTCGAGGACTCCGAGCGGCTGCGCGAGGTGTTTTCCCGGGGTGGAAGGGTGGTGATCGTCGGCGCCGGATGGATCGGGCTGGAGACTTCCGCAGCGGCCCGCTCCTACGGCGCCGACGTCACCATCATCGAACCGCAGCCCACCCCGCTGCACGCCGTCCTCGGCCCGGAACTAGGCGAGCACTTCGCCCGGTTGCACCGCAAGAACGGGGTGGACCTGCGACTCGGCATCGGGGTCGGCGAGATCGCACCGGGCCGCGTCGGTCTGTCCAATGGGGAGACCATCGACGCCGACGTGGTGGTCGCCGGGGTGGGGGCGCGCCCCGCCACCCGCCTGGCCGAGGACGCCGGGCTCGAGGTGGACAACGGGATCCTGGTCGACGCCCGGCTCCAGACGTCAGACCCGGACATCTTCGCCGCCGGGGACATCGCCAACGCCGATCATCCCGGGGTCGGGGCGCGGGTGCGGGTGGAGCACTGGGCCAACGCCCTCAATCAGGGTCTGGCCGCCGGAAAATGCTTGCTTGGATCCGGTACCCCATATGATGCTGTCCCTTATTTTTATACTGATCAATTTGATCTGGGCATGGAGTATGCCGGTTACGTGGCTCCCGGCGGCTACGACCGGGTGGTTTACCGCGGTGACCCGGAGAAGGGCGAGTTCATCGTGTTCTGGCTCGGCGGTGGCCGGGTGCTCGCCGGCATGAACGTCAACGTGTGGGACGTCTCCGACCAGATCCAGGCGCTGGTGCGCGCCGGTTGGGGCGGGGCGGCGGTGGCACCGGAGCGGCTGGCCGACCCCGATGTGCCGCTGACCGAGCTGGTGGCCTGAGGAACCTAGAAACCCACAAGGCGGTGCAGGCGAAGGAACGATTCGGTGAAGCCCAGAGCCGGCCAGGCCCGGGACGAGAGCAGGTTGGTGGCGCGCCAATCCGCTACCACGCAATCGAATCCGGCCCCTTCGGACCAGTCGATGACCGCCTGGCCCAGGGCGCGGCCGGCGCCAAGCCCGCGCGCGTGCGCCAGGACGGCGGCGAAGCCGAGGAAGCCGGCGTTGTCGGGGCGGGCAAGTCCCTTGTGGGCGCTGGACTTCTCGATGGAGCAGGCGATCGCCGAACCGATCACCTGCCCGCCGTGCTCGGCGACGAAGGTGGTGTACGACGGGTCGTCGAAGTCCTCCAGCCAGCCGGACTCGTACTCCTCGACGGCACGGGCGCCGATGCGGGAGAAGGTGGGTGCGAGGTGCTGGTGCTCGTCGAGGGTGGCGTCGAGCCGGGCCAGGACCGGGATGTCGTCGCGGGCGGCGGGCCTGACCTTGACGCCGTCGGCGGGTTCCCTCGTGTTGCCGATGGGCCGGATCGCGTGGGAGTGCTGATGGCCGAAGCAAAGCCGGAACCAGGCCGAGACGAGCTCCGGATCGGACGCTGGGACGAGCACGTAATGGGCGGTGCGGCCCTCGTCGACCCAGCGGGTGGCGGCCAGGCCGTACATGTCGCGCACGGCCTCGGCGTCGGTGGCGGCGTGGCCCGCGGCCTCGATCCAGATGTTGGGTCCCCAAGCCTCGCCGGGCTTGGCGGCTCCGAGCAGGAAACCGGTAAGTCTGCCACCGGTGAGCCTCACTGCTCCGGACGCCCCAAGCCCGGCGAGTGTCGCGGCGATCTCCTCGGCGGTCGCGGACGGCTCCTCGAAGCGCGGGGCCAGCAGCGGCTGGGCGCGGCGGTGGCGGGCGTGGCGCTCGGCGAGCAGCGCCGCAGCCTGATCGACGTGTTCGGCCTCGAAGGGGCGTACCTCAACGCGGGGCATGAGGGCAGGATGGGGCCGGGCGTCCGATGGGGCCAGCGATTAAAACTCGGGCATGCGGGGGACAAAGGTCAAACAGGTACACAACGTAACAAGTGAATAGCTTTAAACCGCTACAAATGAATCACACGTGCTTGCGGAGCGTGTCGACCGAGCGAATCAGGCATACAGTAGTGTGACCTACCCCACGGGAGGGTGCCCATGGTGGCCACATCACTCGCGCAGCAGATGCTGCGCAATCGTGTGCCCGCCACCCGCAGACGGGCATTCGGAATCTATGTCGCGTCCGTCATGCTGCTGGCGACGATACTGACGATTGGAGACTTCCTCTCCCTGCCACAGACCCTTGCCGACTTCACACCCAAAATGCGTTGGGGTTTCT
>DASUXL010000316.1:0-17399 GCA_036377915.1 Candidatus Limnocylindrales bacterium | reverse complement strand
ACCGCTGTCCTGGACGTAGTAGGGGTCGGTCACGGACTGGAAGTAGCTGTTCTCCACGACCGCCTTGGTGGAACCGCGGACCAGGTTGCCGTAGCCCGTGACGTTCTGCAGGTAGTTGTTGTACATGTGGGCTTGGGCGAGGTTGTCCGCGCTCGGGTTGCGCGAGTTGGTGTTGCGGAACCAGTTGTGGTGGATGGTCATGCGGGCCGTCACGTTCGTCGTCCAGCCGATGCCGAAGGTCTTGTTGTTGTCCCAGAACTGGTTCCACGAGACGGTGATGTTCGTGGTGTCCTTGCGGCTGTCGAGCAGGCCGTCGTTCATGCGGGAGAGCCGGTTGTGGTCGATCCAGATGCGGGAACCGCTGTCGATCTGGATCGCGTCGTAGTCGTAGGCGTCGTCGCCGGGGTCGTCGTCGGGCATCAGGGTGTCACGGATGGTCAGGTTCCGGATGATGACGTTCGTGACGCCGTTGAGGAAGAAGCCACCACCGACGATCTCCGCGTTCGCACCCGCACCGATGATGGTCTTGTTGGAGGCGACGCGCAGCTCGGTTCCCTTGGGGCTGAGGCTGATCGTGCCGGAGACCCGGATGATGTAGGGCGCGCTGGCGGTCACGTACTGGTTGAGCTGGGACTGGTTGGTGACGGTGACGGTCTGCCCGCCCGCGCCGCCGGTGGTGCCCTGCGCGAAGCCGTCCGCCACGTTGGAGTACGGCGCCGAGGAGCCGCCCATCCGAACCATGAGCCACTGCTGGTTCCAGCCGTTGAGGTCGGTGAACTGGGAGATGCGCGCCCCGTTGGCGGTCGACCACTCCCAGACGTCGAGAGCCTTGCGGCTGTGCCGGTTGACCAGGCGGACGTAGCCGCTGTCGGAGTCCGAGACACCGAAGTGCTGCCTGGTGTCGGTGCTCGGGGCCTGCTGGGTCAGCTCGGCGCCGTCCAGGGCGCTGGCGACTTGCAGCGCCTTTCCGCTGAGGCGGGACACGATCTGGTAGTAGCCGCTGCCGACCGGGACGAACTGCCACTGCTGCTGGTTGCCGTCGTTGCGGTCCCACTGCACGATCGGCGCGCCGTCGTGCGTGGCGAGGTTGTACACGTCGATCGCCTTACCGCTGTGCCGGGAGGTGAGCACGTAGTGGGCGCCGGGCTCGACGACGGCGGCATGCGACGGGACGGCCGACGCCACGATCGCCACGGGTACCGCGATCGCCAGAACGGCCGCCTGGACCAGGTACCCCCGAATCATGCGGAGGAAAGGGGAGAGCGCTGACACTGGGAGATCCTTCCTGAGGGAGGTTTCGGGTGGCCGGGCCCGGACGGTCACCGCATGCACTCTGGTAGATGTTCCGATGGCGGGCCGGATAACAGAAACTTGATAAGGTCTGATATCGATCTAGGGAAAGACAACGATGGAGACTTCCGGGGGTACGCAACCGGTCCCGAATCTCGCCGCGCTGGTGAGCGACGCCCGCGCGGGCAAGCCGCACGCGCTCGACGAGCTCATCGCCCTGCACCTGCCGCTGGTGTACAACCTTGTCGGCCGCGCCCTCAACGGGCACGCCGACGTGGACGACGTCGTCCAGGAGACGATGCTGCGGATGGTGCGGGGTCTGGCGAAACTGCGTGACCCGCAACGCTTCCGGTCATGGTTGGTCGCGATCGCGTACCGGCAGATCCACCTGTACCTGCGAGAGCGCAGCAGGGCGTGGCCCCGCGTCCCGGACGCCGCGCTTGAAATGCCGGACCCCGGCAGCGACTTCGCCGAGCGAACCGTCACCGAGCTGATGCTCACCGGCCAACGGCGCGAGCTGGCGGAGTCCGCCCGCTGGCTTGACGACGCCGACCGGAGGCTGCTGTCGCTGTGGTGGCAGGAGGCGACCGGGGAGGTTAACCGCCATGAGCTTGCGGCGGCGCTGGGGGTCAGCCCGCGGCACGCCGCCGTCCGCCTGCACCGGCTTCGGGCACGGCTTGACGCGGCGCGCTGCCTGGTGCGGGCGTTGCGAGCCAACCCGCGCTGCCCCGGCCTGACCGGCCTGACCGAGGACTGGAACAGCCAGGCCGGCCCGCTGTGGCGCAAGCGGCTGAACCGGCACGTCCGCGACTGTCTCCAATGTGGACAGCTGCGGGCGGGTCTGCTACCGCCCGAGGACCTCTTGCTGGGCGTGTCCTACCTGCCGCTGCCGGTGTCCCTGGCCGTTCCGGCGGCGTGGGCTCAGGTGGCGGTACCCGCCGGGCAGTCGTTCGGGCAGTGGCTGCTCGCTCAGATCCAGGGCTTCATCCACAGCAAGACCGCCGTTGCCGCCACCGCGGTCACGATCGTCACCGGTGGGACATTGCTTTTTGCGGTGTACCAGGAACCGCTGCCCGAATCGCCGGGCCCGATCGCGATCGCGAGCCCCACTGCCGCACCACAGGCGACAGCCGCCCAGCCGCCCGCCGTGGCATCGCCGTCGTCCCCAGCGCCCTCGTCGGCCGCAACCCAACGGGCGCCGCTCACCGGGGTCGCCTCGGCCGACATCCACGTCGCGCCCGGCGGGTCGGACACCGGCGACGGCAGCCTCGCAAAGCCCTATGCCACGCTGAGCAAGGCGGTCGCCGAGGTCCAGCCGGGGCAGACGATCGCCCTCCGCGGCGGTACCTACCTCCCGTCAGAGCCGGTCGTCATCGAGACGAGCGGCGAGCCGCAACGGCGGATCACGCTGAGCAACTACCGCGACGAGCGCCCGGTCATCGACGCGAGCCGGGTACCGGCGGACAAGTGGATGATCACCCACCAGGCCGGCTACTGGACCGTGCAGGGGCTGGAGATAAAGCACTCGCGCAGTCACGCGTTTGTCTGCCGATCCTGCCGCCACAACGTCCTCCAGCGGCTGTCCATTCACGACAACGTCCGCTCGGCGCTGACCCTGCGCGACCCGGGCACGGTCGGCAACCTGGTGCTGGACAGCGACTTCTTCCGCAACTACGACCCGGCCGACCCGGGGACCGCCGGCGTCGGGCTGGCGGTGAAGTTCGGCTCGGGCGACGGCAACGTGGTCCGGGGATGCCGAGCCTTCCACAACGCCGACGTGGGCTTCGACATCGGGTACTTCGAGCGGCCGGTCACCCTGGAGCACAACTGGTCCTACGGCAACGGGGTGAACCGGTGGGGCCGGGAAGGCTGGCGCAGCAACGCCGACGGCTTCCTCCTCGGCGGCGGCAGCCCGGCCCCGGCGGTGGCGCACGTCGTCCGGCACAACGCCGCATGGGACAACGCCGGGCACGGCTTCTCCGACGGCGCGAACCCGGGAACCCTGCGTCTTGACAACAACACCTCGTTCCGCAACGGCGCCACAGGTTTCCACCTCCCCACCGGAGCGGCGGCGGTGCGCGGCAATGCCTCCATCGCTAACAGGTCGACCGTGACGGCGGGTGAGGGATCGCGGTCGAGCAGCAACACCTGGGACGGCGGCGACTGGAGCATCGCCATGTTCCAATCGACCGTACCCATCACCGCGCAGCAGGAGCGCCAGCCCGACGGCAGGCTTCCCAGCACCGACTTCCTCAGCAGCAGCAGCGGCCTCGGGGCCTCAATGTCCCTGGACGGGCCGTAGCTCAATGCCGGCCAGGTCTAACGAAGGGCCGTCAGCAGTGTGTCACCGTCGTCGACCTGCGCATGCCCGGAGGCGGAGAGGCTGACCCGCCCCGAACCGATCAGCTGTGCGACGCGGGCGAGGAAGTCCGCCACCGATACCCCGACCACGGTACGGAAATCTTCATCCGAACCCACATTGATAACCTGGCCTACGGTGCCGCCGGGCTCGGGTACCGGGTCCACCGCGAAGCCGTTGCCACCACCGTCCGCGGTGAACTGAACCCAGCCGGGCTTCCAGTAAAAGGCCGACACCGCCTCTGGATTCAGCGACGTGATTGCCTCGTGGAAGTCGCCGTCAGGGTCGTCCGACCCGGCGATAATCTCGTCCCACATCCGCCGAGTCGCGATGACTTGCTCAATGCTGAGCAGATTCTCGCCCAGCAGGGGCCCGCTCCCGGTCACCGCGTACACCTCAGCCAAGCCGGCCGGGATCTCCTCGCCGAAGGCGGCACGGTAGGCGGCGAAGTCCTGCGCGGTGGCGGGCGGGGCGAACCTGTCACGCGGGACGCCCGCCTGACCATAGAAGTCAATGAGTATTGACAGGTTGCGTTCTATCTCTGACATCCGGATGCGTCCACCTCCGGGCACAGCGTACTGTGCCGGGCGCCGCTAGCTGCACGGTGGACGGTACGAAGCGAACACCTGGAACGGCGGCAAGGGCTTGTCTCCGGGGACAAAGGACTTGAGGATGAGTTCGATGCGGAGCAGGACACCGTCGGCAGTCCGCCAGATCACCTGCGTGGTGCTGATGGACGTTGCGTCATACTCGGGCGGGACGGTGACGCTGTAACCTGCCGATGGGTCGACCCGCGTGTGCCAGCCTGAAGGTGTGAAAGGCGATGCCGTCGCGGCGCCACTTCCCGCCGCGCTGCCCGGAGCCCTTGGGTAGGCCTAGTTCGGCTTGGTGTCGTTGACACGAGAGATTTTGTCCGGAGACAGACGAGCGGGTCGAGAAAGGCTCCCCCCTCAGCTCGACCCGCGGTGCGTCTATATTTATGTGATTACTTGTTGAGTTCGTGCACAATCTCGGTGGCGCGCGACTCGTGCTTGGCGTAGGCGTCGGGGTAGGCCGAAACCTGTACCTTCTGGGCCGCCACCGTCACCGGCAGCTTCTCCCAGTTGGGCACGTCCTTGAGCGCCTCCAGGAACTTACGTGTCGAAGTCTCCGGCGTCATCAGGTCCTTGGTCTTGCCCCAGTTTTGACGCTGCTGGAACAGGCCGACACTGTCGTGATCGGAGCCTTCGCCCTCGTCGGTGTACTTGTAGGACTCGGGAAGCTTCGTCGAGGCAAGGTTGTGCAGGTTCGACTCCTGCATCGCCGTGGACAGTGCGATGATCTGGGCCTTTTCGCCCATGCCCATGCCCTTGGCAGTCTCGACAATCTTCTTGGCGTTGTTCATCTGAGTTTCGTCAAGGCCCGCCACTGGTTGGGGGCTTTGCGTGGCCGGCGCTTCCGCCGCTACTTGCTGAACCGTTCCTGCGGATACAGGTGCTGCGGCAGCGGGGGCTTGGTGTCCGGCGCCGATTGCGATGGCGATTCCTGCAATGGCGGCGGCCAGACCACCAACGGCTTTGTTGGTGAAAATGTTGCGCGACAAGCTACTCCTCCTTGAGTTTGCTCGTTGAACGCCACCAACCGTAACGAAGGGAGGAGACACATCCCAGCCTTTTGGCGGTGAAGGGTGTCACTGGACTGCTCCCTTCGGTGGTGAAGGGTGTCACTCTAACGATTTGGACATCGGACGCGTCAGGGCAGGTACCGGACTGCGCTCGCACGGTGCCGGTGGGCCGGGTCACCGGCATGGGGTACCCGGCCGTCTGCGAGTCGCGGTCATGGCCGAAGGCCTGTTGCCCGGCCCACAAAAAGGAGGAGGAAGGGGCGACCGGTTGGCCGCCTCACATTCGCGGCCGATTGGGTGAACGAAAGTGCAGGGTGGCAAACCTTGGCCGTGATTGCGTCAAACTGGGTCGCCGTCCGGTTTTTGCCTTGGTGGCGCGGTAATCCGAGGATGAGAGGATCCCCGTCCTATCCGGACGGACGAACCTCACCGCACGGTTATCCGCCACATGGCCACCACCGCTACCACCGCCCCCAATCGCCTCGTCAGGCCAGTGGGGTTTCAGCGCCGGACCAGGCACGCCGCAGGCGGACTCGGGCACCGGTCTGCAGTAGCGACCCGGTGTAGAGCCGGGCGGCCACAAGCACCGCGGCGACCAGAGTGGCGGCCAGGATGGCCAACGATACGAACGGTTCCCACAGCTGCGTCTCGCCGGCGAACATCCGCACCGGCATCGCCACCGCGGAGGAGAACGGTACGTATGACATCACGGTCATAGCGATGTCGTTGCTCTGAAAGAAGGTAACCCCCATATAGGGAACCATGACGAGTAGCGTGACCAGCGGTGAAGTTGAGCTGAGGTCCTCCGCTCGGCTGACCAGCGCACCGGCGACCGCCCACATCGAGGCCAGCAGGACGAACCCGAGCATGAAGAACGGCACGAACCAGCCGAGTGCCGGCCCGATCAGGCCCAGCAACGCGCCCATGTCGCCGGCGCGCAACGCGATCGGCGTGAGCATGGCCAACACCCCGACCTGCCCGAAAACCAGCAGGGAGTACGCGGCAATCTTTCCGGTCAGCAATGCGCGCACCGGGACCGTGGCGACAAGGATTTCCACGATCCGGGTTTGTTTCTCGGTGACCACGCTCTGGGCGATCCCGACGCCGGACATCCCGAAGATGAAGAAGGCAAGGGAGAAGCCGAACGAGGCGAGGAAAAGGATGTCTTCGTCGACCGCATCCGGGGCCAGCAGATCCACGGGCGGGGGCGCCGCCAGGGCGGCCAGGACCCGGTAGGGCGCCTGCGACATCGCGATAACCCTTACGCCGGTGGGGGATCCCGGGTCGTCCACGACCGCCGCGCTCACTTCACCGTCGCGGACCAGCGCCTCCGCCTGACCGAGGTCGGCGACCGCGCGCGCCTCCAGATCGGTGCCGGTGGCGGCCACGACCCGGGTCGCTTGCGTGCCAAAGGTGGCGACGGTCGGGCCCGACTCGTCGCCGCCGAGCCCGGGCAGGATCGCGGCGGCGAAAAGCCCCACTATGAACAGGCCGAAGGTGATCCACAGGCTTTTGCCCCGGACCTGGACAAGGATTTCCCGCTGCGCGATCAGGCGGGTCGCACCCCAAAACGACATTAGATGACCTCCCGGAAAATCTCTGCCAAGGATGGGACGACGGCGCCGAAGGTACGGACCGGGCCGCGATGGATCGCCGCTTGAAGCACGCTTTGGGCCTGCTCGCCTTCTGCCACATCGAAGACGACCCGCGCACCGTCGAGTTCGACCACCTCGACACCGGCCACGTCGCGTACCCATCCGGCGTCCCCGTCCACCACGAGTTCGAAGCGGGGAGTGGCGAAGCGGGTCTGCAGTGTCTTGCGGTCGCCGCTGGCGGCTGTCGACCCGCCAGAGATGATGACGAGGTCGTCGCAGAGCCGCTCGACCAGTTCCAGCTGGTGGCTGGAGAAAAGCACCGGCACGCCGCGGGCGGCCTGCGCCCGCAGCACACTGAGTACCGTCTCGATCGCGAGCGGGTCGAGGCCGGAGAAGGGTTCGTCGAGGATCAGCAGGTCCGGGTCGTGAACGAGGGCCGCGCAGATCTGTACCCGCTGCTGGTTGCCCAGCGACAGGCGTTCGACCGGGTCGTCGGCGCGGCCGGCCAGCTCGAGGCGGTCCAGCAACGCCGTGGTGTTGCGCTGTGCGGTCGCCTGGTCCAGGCCGTGCAACCGGCCAAGGTAAACGATCTGCTCGGCGACCTTCATCTTCGGGTACAGGCCGCGTTCCTCCGGCATGTACCCGAAGCGCTGGCGTACCTGCTGGGTGATCGGCCCGCCCTGCCAGGTGACCGTCCCCTCGTTGGCGGCCAGCACACCCAGGATGATCCTCATGGTGGTGGTCTTGCCGGACCCGTTGGCGCCCACGAACCCGGTGATGCGTCCCGCCTTCGCCTCGAAGGACAGGTCGTTGAGCACCTTGTTGCCGTGGAAGCTGCGGCTGATCGACCGTACCTGCAACATGCGGCAAGGCTAGGCAGGCGGCCGCGTGTCCGGCGTCAGGCGCGGGACGGACCGCGGTGTCATCCGCGCGGTGGAGATCAGGCGCCGGGTGCGACGACGCCGTGTTCGTACGCGTACACGACGGCCTGGGTACGGTCGCGCAGCCCGAGCTTGGTCAACACCCTTGACACGTGGGTCTTGACAGTGGTCTCGCCGACGTAGAGCTTTTCGGCGATCTCGGCATTTGTCGCTCCGCGGGCGAGCGCGACAAGGACTTCATACTCGCGCTCGGTCAGTTCTGTGGGCCGGTGTGGCGGCGGGAGCGGGTCGGGAGCGCTGAACCGTTCGATTACCCGCCGGGTGACCTCGGGTGAGAGCAGAGCGTCTCCGCGCGCCACCACGCGTACCGCTTCGACCAGGTCTTCGGGGCGGGCGTTCTTCAGCAGGAACCCGCTGGCCCCGGCCTTCAGCGCCTCGAAGAGGTAGTCCTCCCGGTCAAAGGTAGTCAAGATCACAACCCTGACCGGCCGGTCAGGGTTCGGGGCGGCGGCGAGGATCCGCCGGGTGGCCTCCAACCCGTCGATATCGGGCATCTGCACGTCCATCAGCACCACGTCCGGCTCCAGCACGGTCACCCGGTCGATCGCCTCGGCGCCGTTGCGCGCCTCGCCGACCACGTCGATGCCGTCCTCGGTCCCGAGGATGACACGGAATCCGGCGCGGACAAGGTCCTGATCGTCCGCCAGGACGACCCGAATCGTCTCGCCCCTCATGGAGAGACCACCGGGGAAGCCTCCGGGGAGGTAGCGGCCCGAGGGACCTCCGGGGAAGCCTCCGGGGAGACCACCGGGGAAGCCTCATTCGGAAGGGCCGCCGGGGAAGCCTCATTCGGAAGGGCCGCCGGGGAAGCCGCATTCGGAAGGACCGCCGAGGACGCCGCCGGCTGTTCCGCCAGCTGGAACCGGGCCCGTACCTGGAATCCACCGTCGCGGCGGGGTCCGGCGTGGAACTCGCCGGCGTGTACGGCCACGCGCTCGCGCATCCCGACCAGCCCCAGTCCGGCCCCGAGCGCCGGGCCGGCGCCGCCGCGGCCATCGTCGTTGATCTCCACTTCCAGGCTCTGTTCCAGGTAACGGATCCGTACCTCGACCATGCTCGCGCCGGCGTGCTTGACCGTGTTGGTCAGGGACTCTTGCACCACCCGGTACGCGGACAGGGCGACCGCGTCGGGTACCGGCCTGGGATCGCCGAACACCGTGTGGGTGACCCGCAGGCCGGTCGCCCGGGTGTCTTCGACCAGGCGGGCGACCTGGTCGAGCCCTGGCATTGACGGGTGGGATCCGCGCTGGGACGGCGACGTGCCGGGCTGCTCGCTCTCGGCGCGGAGCACGCCGAGCAACCCACCCAGTTCCTGGATCGCCGTGCGCGCCGTCGACTCGACCGCTGACAGAGCCTCACTGGCCACGGCCGGGTCGGAGTCGAGTACCCGACGCGCCGCCGATGCCTGCACACCCATGACCGACACGTGGTGCGCGACGACGTCGTGGAGGTCGCGGGCAATCCGGACGCGTTCGGCCAGAGCGGCCTGCCGCACGTTGTCGGCCTGCGAGCGTCGCAGCTGCTCGCCCTGGACGGTCAGCTTGTGCCGGCGGCGGGCAGACTCCCACGCTTGGTCGCCGAAAAGGTATGCGGCGCCGAAGAACAGCATGTTTATCCCGATGTGGTACAGCGCAACGGCCAGGAGCGGGTCGAGCGGACCGGCGGCGTCCTCGAACTCCGGTGGTGCGCCGGCAAAGGCCCGGTACAGGTTGAGGCCGATGTAGCCGAACATGGCAACGATCACGGCGACGCGCACCCAGCGGGCCACGGTCCGGTTGGGGCCCCAGGCTCCCAGGCTGTACATGGAGAGGAACAGCGCGATCGAGGGCGCCAGGTTGTCGCCGACCTGGCGAACCTGACCGGCGATGAACACCGCCGAGACGATGACGAACACGGTCGCGGGGAACCGCCGGCGCACGAGCAACGGCACCGTGAGTGCCACGTTCCAGACCAACTGCTCGCCCAGCGACGGCGCGGTGCCCTGGAAGAACGCGCCCATGCTGTTGACCAGCACGGTGATGGCGGCGGCGCCGGCCGCCGCTGCCAGAGCCACCGCGACATCCCGGCGCTCGCACAGACCAGCCGGCCTTGGCCTACGCCACTGCTCCCAGTCGTCCACGTCAGCCAACCTAGCTCACGCCGTCGATGCCTGCATGTGTCCAGCGATCTGGGGAAGGGGTCCGGGGAACGGGCGGGGAACGCGCAGGGAAATCCGGGGGAAATGGCGCCGCCTAGCGTCCTGGCCGTTGCCTTCGCCGTTTGACCGCCACGCACCGGCCGTGGCCCGGCGATGGCCAGGGAGAGCATGATGACCACTGCCAGCAAGATTCGCCCGCCGCTCAACGGTGTTGACACGCCAACGCTGTTCGCGACGGTGGACGCCGTCAAGGCCAACCCGGAGCTGGCGAAGTTCCAGTTCCGCGCGACCAACCGGTGGATCAGCGGTACGCACAACCGCAGCGCCATCCGCGGCTTCTTCGGTGCCGGGCAGGAGGACACGACCCGGGCCGAGGACTTCTCCTATGACGCGGATCACCCGGCTGTCCTTGTGGGTACCGGCACTGCCCCGACCCCCGTGGAGTTCCTGCTGCACGCCATCGCCGCCTGCCTCACCTCCGGCATCGCCAACGTCGCGGCGGCTCGGGGTGTGCCGCTGCGCTCGGTGAGCTCCACAGTGGAGGGTGACATCGACCTGCTGGGCATTCTGGGCCTATCTGACCAGGTACGCAACGGGTACCAGGGCATCCGGATCACGTTCCAGATCTCCGGCGACGCCCCGGAGGACGTCCTGCGCGGGCTCATCGAGCAGTCCCGTTCCCGCTCGGCGGTCTACGACGTCCTCACCAACGGCGTACCGGTGTCCATCGATGTCACGACCGGCTGACCACCGCGCCATGGACTCCTATGACATCGTCGTTGTCGGCGCGCGGATCGCCGGCGCGGCAACGGCGATGCTGCTTGCCCGGCAAGGAAAGCGGGTGCTGATGCTGGACCGCGATCGGTACGGCGCCGACACCCTGTCCACCCACGCTCTCATGCGCGGCGGCGTTTTCCTGCTGTCCCGGTGGGGACTGCTCGACCGGATCGTCGATTCGGGCACACCGCCAATTCAAAAGACTTTTTTTGGGTACCAGAACGCCTCCTCGACCATCGCCATCAAACCCACGCACGGAGTTCAGGCACTCTACGCACCCCGGCGGACAGTGCTCGACCCGCTGCTCGTGCATGCCGCAACCGCGGCCGGCGCGGAGGTCCGGTTCGGGGTCAGCGTGGTCGGCCTGCTCCGCGACGGCTCGGGCCGGGTCGTCGGTGTGCGTGCCCGCGACCGCGACGGAGCCACCGTGGACGTCCGGGCCCGGCTGACCGTTGGCGCGGATGGGATCCGGTCGACCGTGGCCCGCGAAGCCGGTGCCGGGACCCTGCGCGTGGGCGAGGGTGGCGGCGCGGTCATCTACGGCTACTGGTCCGACCTTCCTATCGACGGCTATGAGTGGTACTACCGGCCCGGTCACACCGCCGGGATGATTCCCACCAACGGTGGTGAGGTCTGCGTGTTCGCCGGAGTCGCGGATCACCGGCGGGCCGGCGGGCAACGCGGCGATGTCGCCGAGGCGTACCACCGGCTTCTCACCGCAGCCATCGGTGGGGTCGACGGCCGTTTGGCCGCCGCCCGCCCTCCGGTCCGGCTGCGCACCTGGGTCAGCCGGCCCGGCTTCGTGCGGCAGGTCTACGGCCCGGGCTGGGTCCTTGTCGGCGACGCCGGCTCTTTCCTGGATCCGTTGAGCACGCACGGCATCACCGATGCCCTGCGCGACGCAGACACGCTCGCTCGCTCGCTAAGTCAGTGCGGCGGGGACACCGACGCCGGGCTTGACGGGTACGCCCGCGACCGGGACCGGGCCATCGCCCCGATCTTCGACGCGGTCGAGCGGATCGCCGGATACCGCTGGGATGCCAACGAAATCAAGGGCCGGCTGGTCGGGCTCAGCTCGGCCATGAGCGCCGAGATGGAACTGATCGTCGCGAACTACCCGGCGGCGAGCGTGGACTCCGCGCGCGCCACATCCCGCTTTGCCCCCAACCTCGTGAACGACTGAAGGGCGGCGCGGAGAAGCTCCTCGGCGCGGTCGGGAGACACCTTGGCCAGGTGCTCCCGGCTGCGCGCGGACTGCAGTGGCAGCGACATCCGGTCGAAGCCGGCCACGGCCCGCGTCAGCAGGTCATGCGCCGCTCGCAGGTCGCCGGCCGCGGCGCGGGCAAGGCCCTCGGCCCGGTCGCAGGCCGGCGCCAGCACGGCCAGGTACCCGCTGGCCGCTCGGGCGTCCGGCAGCAGGCGCAGCAACGCCTCGTGATCTCCTTGCGCTTCGAGCGCTTCGACGAGCGCGAGTGTCTCATGTGGAATCTCCTCCGGCGCCGGGCGGCGCCCGAGCCGCACCAGCCGCTCGGCGAGCGCCCGGCCGGTGCCGACGTCGCCGAGCTCGATCGCCAGCTGCGCGCGCAAAACCTCGGCCTGCGCGGGATGGTCGAGGTTTGCCGGCGTCCGGGCGGCAAGCTCCTCGGCACGCCGCACCTCGCCGAGCCGGGCCAGCGCGAGCGCGGCGATCAGCGGGCCGCCGCGAAGGTACGGGCAGCTGGCGGTGGTCTCCGGGCCGGTGAGGAGCTTGAGGTGTTCGTCGAGGTACGGCTCGATCTCCTGCCACCGGCCGAGGCGCTCCAGGCAGGCCATCACGAAGAAGGTGCCGTGCATCCTGTCGTGCGGGAACAGCTCCCGCGCCACCGCGTGCGAGCTGCGCGCGTGGGCGAGCGCCCGTTCGTAGTCGCCGTGGATGTCGGCGATGACGAGGCTGGCGATCGCGTGTACCAGGGCCCGGTCGCGGCCGCTGCCCTCCTGACCGAGGAGGTCGACCTGGTCCAGCACCGCCACGACGGCGTCGTCGTAGTCGCCCTCGACCAGGTGTACCACGGCCATGCCGCGCCGGGCGAGGCCTCGCAGCGACAGCTGGCCAAGCTCGTCCGCGAGCAGCAGTCCCGCCTCGGCTGCCCGGCGGCGCTCGGCCACCGGCACCGGATCCGGCCGTCCGGTCCACGACCAGCGCCCCGCGCACAATGCGCGCAGGGCAAGCAGTTGCGCCTTGGCGGTGCGATCCGTGACCGCGGCGAGGCCCTCGTTTATCAGGCCGTCGGCAAGCATCGGATCGGCCGGTACCCGGAAGCCACCCCACCGGGCAACGGTCATCAGCGCGGCCTTGAGGCACAGCCCGGCCCTGCGGTCGGCCCACAGCGGATCGGGCCGCAGCATCTCGATCGCCGCCTGCCAGGCCCCGACCGCGGCGTCGCCGTCGAAAGCGACCTCGTGGTCGTCACCGATCGCGTCCACGGCCTCCGCGCGCTCACCGACGTCGGTCGCGTAGTCGAGCGCGCGGCGATGCAACTCGACCGCCTTCGCGATCGCATAGCGCCGCCGGGCGCCGACTCCGGCCCTGATCAGCGAGCGGAAGGCGTTGGCGGTGACGAGACCGGCGTCCTGGTCGCTCGCGTCCCAGCCGGTGGCCGCGGACGCGTAGTGGTACGCGACAAGCTCCATCACCTCGCCGACCCGGTCCTGGGAGATCTCCTCCAGCCACTGGGCGACCTCGGCGTGACCGCGCGCCCGCTCCGCCACCGGCAGGGAGGCATACGCGACATCGCGCAGCAGCGCGTGTTTGAACGCGAACTCAACCTGCCCGGCGAGGCTGGAGGTCTGGCGGGCCAGGACGAGACCCCGGTTTTCCAAGGCGCTGAGCGGGTCGGCGATGTCCTCGCCGAGCCGGCCGCGCAGGGGCTCGATCCAGAACGCCCGCCCCACCACCGATGCCGCTTGGAGCAGCCGCTTTTCGGGTACCGGCAAAGTGTCCACCCGCGCGGCCAGCAGCGCATGGAGCGTGTCGGGCAGTTCCCCCGACCCGCCGTCGGCAACGTGCGCGACCAGCTGCTCCAGGAAGTACGGGTTGCCTTCCGCGCGTGCGAGGATCTGCCCGCGGCGCCGAGCGTCCAATCCCGACGCCCGCGGAAGGCTGTCGAGCAGGTCCTGGCTTGCCCGCTCGGTCAGCGACCTCAGCGAGATCATCGAGACGTCCGCCGAAGCGGCGCCGAAGCCCGGATGCTGTTCGAGAAACTCCGGCCGGGCGGTGGTGAGTACCACCAGCGGCCCGGATGACCGCGCGACCAGGCGGACCAGCATGTCCAGCAAGGGTTTCCCGGCCCAGTGCAGGTCCTCGACGACCATGATGAGCGGCCCGCTCGCCGCCACCTCGGTCGCGAATCGCGGCCACGCCTGCGCGAGCGCTTCGGCGACGGCGCGTGGCGGCGCTTGGTCGAGCGGGCTGCCCGGCATCGGGATCGCGGCCGTGGCGGCGAGCGCGAAGATCGTACTGTCCACATCGGACCGATCGGAGCCGAGCAGCTGCCGCAGCCGCGCGCTTAGCTTCTTCTGCGCGATGGGGCCAGCCTCGCCCAGAGCGATGCCGCACGCATCGCGCAGGATCTCGCCCAGCGCCCAGTAGGTGACGCCGTCGCCGGCGGCGAGGCATCGCCCGCTGAGGACCCGGATCCCGGGCCGGCGCGCGAGGGCGGACGCGACAACCTCCCGTACCAGCCGGCTCTTGCCGACCCCGGCCGCCGCGACGATGGTGACCAGGCGCGGGCGCCCGCTCGCCACGGCCTCGTCGATCAGGCTCAGCACCACGCGGGTCTCGTCCTCACGGCCCACCATCGGCGGCTCGGAGTCCGGCCGTGGCGGGCCGGTGGCCCAGTCCGCAGCGAGCAGCGGGCGCGGGCTGGACCAGCCCAGCTGGATCGCCGTACCGAAGCGGAAGTCGCCGTGGGCGGCCAGGCGAGCCCGGTCGGAGACCAGCACCGTCCGGGGTTCGGCGGCCTCCCGCAGCCGGGCGGCCACCTCGAGCACGTCGCCGCCGAGGCCGGACAGCGAGCCTGCCCCGACGGTGGGCGCGATTACCTCACCGGTGTCGACCCCGAGCCGTACCGGAACAGGAACCCGCCGCAGGATCTCGAACCCTGCCCACAGGGCGCGTGCGGCGTGGTCCTCCCGAGCGGCCGGGTAGCCGAAGACCGCCACGACCGAGCCGCCGATCAGCCGCTCGACCGTGCCGCCCCACCGATCGACCACTTCGCACAGGACGTCGGTCCAGCCGGAGGTCTCGCGGCGGGCGCGTTCAGGATCCGGGTCGCCTTGCAGCCCACGAAAATCGGCCGCCACTATGGTGACCAGCTTGCGCTCCTCGCCGGCCGGGTCCGCCGCGACGACCGGCGGCGCCGGTTGCGCCGCAAGCACAGTGGGCCCGGACATGATGCCGGAGTAAAGCCGCCTCAGCTCCTCGCTTGGCTCGACGCCCAACTCCTCGCGCAGGCTCGCCGCCAGCCGGCCGTACCAGCGCACCGCGACATGCCGCTCGCCCGCCGCCGAGGCAAGGCGCATCAGGTGGGCGTAGGCGTCCTCGTGTACCGGATCGACCTCCACCAGGCGCTCGAATGAAGCGATCGCGCCACGCCGGTCATCGCGCGCCTCGCGATCGGTCCCCCGGTCGAAGAGCAAGCGCACCAAGCGCGCACGCAGCTGCACCCGCCGTGGCTCGGCCCACGAGTCGAAACGGTTCTCCGGTAGGAGATCGCCGGTGTAGAGCAGCAGCGCCTGCTCGCTGTCGCCGCTCTCGGCCGCCGACTCGAACGCGTCGGCGTCCACCCACAGGTCATCGGCCTGCAGGCTCAGCAGATCGTTGAGCAACCGGACCTGCCCGGGGGTCAACGCCCGCCGCGCGAAGTGCAGCGCCTTGGTCAACCGCCGGGCGGCCGCGGCGAAGTCTAGTTCCGGCCAGAGGACGTCGATCAGCTGTTCGCGGTGCATCCGGTGGCCGGGCGTCACGGCCAGCAACTTGACCAGCGCCGCCGCGCCGCTTCGCCGCCAGGCGTCGTCGGCCACGGGCAGGCCGCCGGCCTCCACCCGGAACCCGCCGAGCACGTAGATGCGCAGCTGCATTGCCACGCTCGGATTGTCGCACCGCTTGGTCAAGCGTGCCGACGCCAATCCGACTGACAGAGGTCTGAACACGCTTACGGATCAGGCATACTGCATGTCGAGCAAGGAGATCCGGCCGCCGGCGACGGTGAATGCGTAGGAGGCCTGAAACCCGCCGCTCCCGCCGGGCGCGAAGCGCACCAGCAGGCGCTGGCGATCGGTACCGCTTTCGGCGATCTGCAGGACGGTCAGCGTGCCGGTGATTGTCTCGTTCGCCGCCCAGCGGCGGATCGCCTCGCGCCCCTCGATCCGGCGGCTGACATCGATGACCACACCGTTGTCGGCGAAGGCTGCGACGACCTTGTCGGCATCTTTGGCGGCGACCGCGTCGACGAAAGCACGCACCGGTGCCATCAGCGCGCCCGGGTCGACGGCCGGTGCCGGAGGCCCGCTTGCCGGAGACCCGCTTGCCGAAGAGGCGTTGACACTCGGCGAGCCGTTGGTGTCGGCGCAGCCGGACAGCGTGACGGCCAGGAGCGCGGTAAGCGCGGTAACCAGGACGGAAACCTTATACATGTCAACCACGGCCCTTCAGCCACTTGACCACATACGCGGCTGCCTGGCCCACAAACGGGTCCTGGTCATAAAGTTCGATGTGGTTGTGCGTCTCGATCCAGGCGATTTCCTTGTCGCCGCTCGCCGCGTCGTACACTCGCTGAGCGATCTCCGGCCACAGGAACAGGTCCACCGTTCCGTGCAGGATGAGCATCGGCGTCGGCGCGACCAGCCTCGCGTGAGCGACGGCGTCATAAGCGAAGTAGGACGGCAGCGACTTCACCGCGACGCGGTTCTCCCAATTCGGTGCCGTCGTCCGGGAGGTCCGGTCGTAGTAGCTGTACGCCTCGGGATTGGGCATGAAGGCCAGTCCGGCCGACAGGTCGGGCGCTATCGCGGGAATGTACCGCGTTTTGCCGCTGCCGTACTCGTCCGTGACGAGATCGTTGATCTGCCGGATGAACTTCGCGAAGCCATCGGCGCCAAGGAGCGCCAAGAAGGTACCCCCGATGTCGAAGCCACCCGCGATGCTCACCACGCAGCGGACACGCTTGTCCCTTGCGGCGGTCGAGATGGCATAACCGCCGCCCATGCAGACGCCGACCAGGGCGATCCGGTCGCCGTCCACATCGTCGCGGGTAAGCAGGTAGCTGACCGCGTTGGAGTAGTCGGCGATGATGCCGTCGGGGTCGTAGTAACAGCGCGGCTCACCCTCACTGTCCCCATAGGTTCGCGGGTCGAAGGTCAGCACGGTGTAGCCGGCGTCGGCGAAACGTTCGGCGTAGTGGGGCAGGGTCTGTTCCTTGACGCTGCTGGACGGGCCACACATCACGATCGCCGGGGTGCGGTCCGCGGCGCCGGCTCGCGGCGGCCGGTACAGGTGGCCGGCCAGGCGCAGTCCGTCGCTGGCGAAATCGACCCGCCGTCGGCGGCCCGGGTCGGCCACGAGCTGGTTGTCCGGACTCGCCCGGTAGTAGCGCTCCGGTGCGGCGTCCGGTTCGGCGAGCCGGGCGAGAGTGGGGCGCAAAGCAGAAATGCCCATACC
>DASUXL010000315.1:0-13084 GCA_036377915.1 Candidatus Limnocylindrales bacterium | reverse complement strand
AGCCGCTGGAGACACTTCCCGACCTCCAGGCCAGCGGAGTGAAGGTGTGCACCACCACCGGCTCGACCTCCGCCGCAGCGCTGAGGGCCAAGGGGATCACGCCCGAACTGTTCGACACCAACGCCGAGTGTATGGCGAAGATGAAGGAGCGCCGTTACGACGCTTTCAGCACCGACCTGCCGATCCTGGCCGGCCTGCGCGAGGACGACCGGATCAAGTCGGGCAACCAGACCTTCGACATCCTTGAGATAGCCATCGCCGACCTTCATGAGCGGATCGCCATCGCCGTTCCCAAGGGGGACACGGCACTGCGGGATCTGGTCGCCTACTTTCTGGATCGCTGGTACAGGCTGGGGCAGGACACCGGAAACAGCCCGTGGCTGCGCGCGTTCGACCGCACCATCGGTCCCCTGATGGCCTCCAAGTATCGATCCCAGCCGCGAGTCGTGGACCCTCCGGACCTGGAGGACTACGGCTCGAAGGCGACGCTGCGATGAGCCTTGACCCGCCACGGACGGCGCGTGCGGAGTATCGGGAGGCGTTCTGGACGCTTGCCGCCGGGGCACCGGTGGTGCTTTCCGTGCTGCGGCTGTGGGTGGAGTCGGGCGGCGAGTTGCAGACCACCCTCCTGCTCGCCTCCAACGTCCCCACGCTGAACCTCGTCGCGGCGCTTTTCGTCACCGGTACCCAGACGGTGACCATGCTGCTGATCGCCGTGCTGACGGTGGGCGGGATCCTCAACGCGACAGTCCGGGTCGCGGCGCCGGAGAGCCGCCTGCGCACCCACGTGCCTCTGGTGGCCAAGCTGGCCGCCGCCGCACCGCCCTGGTTCGTCATCGCCATCTTCGGCCTGGCGCTGCTCACCTGGCGGATCTTCTATCTGCCGCTGCTTGTCCCGGCGGCGGTCGCGGTGATGCAGCGTCCGCTGTGGCGTGTCCACGACCGGCTTCCGGCCGCGATCGCCTTCTGCCTCGCCGTGCTCACCGCCTACGGCATCCTGATCGCCCCGGCGGTAATGAACGCCTGGACCGGCGGGGAGCGTCTGATCGTGTTGCTGCTGGTGGCGCCGCCGCTGGTGGCGTTCGGCATCGCCGGGCCGCTGCCGGTTTGGTTCGCCCGGATCTTCTCCGTGGCGGGCCAGCTCGCGATCGTCGTGCTGGCGGTCGTCACGTTCCAGGCCGCATTGAGCACGCCGATCCTGCCGATGGTCGTCACCGAGCTACGCGCAGGCGAGGGGTCGCCGGAGTTCATCCGCGGCAACGTGGTCTACGCCGACGACATTTACCTTGTCGTCCTTGAGGAGCAGGGCGGCGTCCGTTACATCCCCACCGGGGAGATCAAATCCACGGTTCTCTGCGCGACACCGGAGGACATTCCCGCTTTCGGTACCAGGGTCAGAGGCTTCCACGTCGAGGACTCCCTGTTGACCGCGCTCGGGCGGCAGGTCCGGCCACAGGTCAGGGTCGACCCGGCGTGCCGGATCGCACCGCCGCCGCAAAACCTCACCGGGTGAGTTCCCAGCAGGCAACCGCGGTCGCCGCCGCCACGTTGAGGGAGTCGACGCCGCGGTGCATCGGAATGCGTACCCGCACATCGCTTGCCTGCAAGGCGGAGCGTGACAACCCCGGCCCCTCCGCGCCGAGCAGCAGCGCCGGCCGCTGCCGCTGCGCCGCCGAAAGCTCTTGCAGCGCAACGCTTTCCGGGTCCGGCGTCAGGGCCAGCAGGCTGTACCCGGAGTCCCGCACCAGCTTGAGCCCATCCGGCCAGGGGGCAAGCGTGACGTAGGGGATCGCGAAGACCTCCCCCATGCTGACCCGAACACTGCGGCGGTACAACGGATCCGCGCACGTCGGCGACAGCAGTACCGCGTCGAAGTCAAGCGCCGCAACGCCCCGGAAGATCGCGCCGAGGTTGGTGTGGTTGTTGATGTCCTCGAGGATGACGACGCGGCGCGCCGCGGCGAGCACCTCGGACGCGGGTGGCAGCGGCAGCCTGCGGAAGCTGGCGAGCACGCCCCGGTGCACGTGGAAGCCGGTGATCTGCTCCAGCACCTCGGCCGACGCCCCGTAGATCGGTGCCAGCCGCTCAAGGTCCTCGATCTGGGTGAGTCTTTTCGCCTCCACCAGGAAGGACCTCGGCGGGTACCCCGCCCGCAGAGCCCGCCGCAGGACAAGTTCGCCTTCGGCGATGAACAGCCCGTGCGGCGGCTCCCACCGGGTGCGCAGCTCCACGTCGGTGAGGGCACGATAGTCGGCGATCCGCTCGTCGTCCGGATCCGTGATTACATCCACCCTGCAATTCTCGCCCTTGCCGCACAACGCGCGGACACTTCCACCCCGCCGTCTGCCTGCCACTCGCCCGCTGAGAACCCCTCCTGAGGGCGAGTGCCAGGCAATCGCCCTCTGGAGGGAGGCGCATCGAGTCGGGCGAGCTGCCACCCGGCAAGCTGCTACTCGGGGAGTGGCTTCTCGCGGGCGGCCTGCTCTTCGATCCGGCGGACCTCACGCGCGGCGTCGCGCGACATCCGCTCCGCCTCGTTTTCTGCCTCATCGCCCGCGGCCCGGGCCGCTGCCACGGCCTCCGGTGACTCGGTGAGATCCCCGAACCGGGTGGCGATGCCTTCGAGCAGTCTCGTCACCTCGGCCGGAATGATCCACAGCTTGTTCGACGCACCGGCGGCGATCTGGGGCAGCGCTTGCAGGTACTGCCACGCCATCACCTTGTTGTCCGGGTCGGCGACGTGGATGGCGTCGACCACCAGCTTGATCGCCTTGGCTTGGCCTTCGGCCTGCAGGATGCGGGCCTGCCGGTCACCGTCGGCGCGCAGCACCGCACCTTGCTTGTCACCCTCGGCGGTCAGGATCTGGGACTGCTTGACGCCTTCGGCGTTGAGGATGGCGGCACGCCGGTCACGCTCGGCGCGCATCTGCTTCTCCATGGCGTCGCGGATGCTGGGCGGCGGCTCGATCGCTTTGATCTCGACGCGGGCGACCTTGATGCCCCAGCGGCCGGTGTTCTCGTCGAGCACCGCCGCGAGCTGGTTGTTGACCTCGGTCCGGCTGGTGAGGGAGCGTTCGAGGTCCATCGAGCCGATGACGTTACGCAGGGTCGTGATGGTCAGCTGCTCGATCGCCTGGATGAAGTTGGCGATCTCGTAGGTTGCCCGCACGGCGTCGGTCACCCGGTAGTAAAGCACCGTGTCGATGGAGACCACGAGGTTGTCGGAGGTGATTACCGGCTGGGGCGGGAAGCTGACCACCTGCTCGCGCAGGTCCACCTTGGTACGCACCTGGTCGATGAAGGGGATCAGGATGTTGAGGCCCGGGGTCAGGGTGCGGTTGTACTTCCCGAGCCGCTCCACGACATCGTTCCGCTGCTGCGGAACGATTTTGATCATCCTGATCAGGGTGATCACGAGGATCAGGGCGAGTACCCCGATCAGAATCGTAGTGAAATCCATCAATCCCTCCACACCATAGCGGTGGCGCCGTCTACTCGCATGACTCGAACCCGTTCCCCGGGCTCGTAAGACTTCTCGGAATCATAGGGGCGTGCCCGCCACAGCTCACCTTCGATTTTGACCATCCCGTGGTCACGGTCAACGCGCTCGATGACCGAGGCGTTCGCACCTTCGATCGTCGCCAGGCCCATCTCCTGCGGTTCCTTGTGCAGGCGCTTGTTTATCCACGGACGGGCCAGTCCTAGCGCCAGCGCCGAGACGATGGCGAACGCGAGCGCCTGCGCCCATCCGGGAGCGCCGATCAGGCCGACCACGGACGCGGCCAGCGCGCCGAGGCCCAGCATCAACATGACGAAGGCACCGCTGAATAGTTCGGCGATGATCAACACCGCCGCGGCGATAAGCCACCATGCCCAATCTTCCACGTACACGATCGTGTCATGCCCGCGCTACCAACGCGCACCCGAAGCCCCTTCAAGCTTGCCGGGCGCGATAGATTTGATCTCCGCTCGAAGGATCTTCACACCCCACGGCGCCGTGTACTCGTCGATCTCGGCCGCCAGGCGGGCTTCGAGCTCGCGACCGCTCGTGCGGACCTGCTCCAGGGTCATCTCACCGAGCACGGCGCGCAGGCGGTAGATGGTCGTGTGCTCGACCGCCTGGACGTGGTTGGCGATCTCGTAGGTCGCCCGCACCGGGTCGGTCACCTTGAAGTACACCACCACCTCCACCGTGACCCATTGGTCGTCCGTGGTGACCACGGGCACGCCCGGGAAGGCGATGACCTGCTCCCGCACGTCCATCCGGCGCACCGAGTCGACGAACGGCGTGATCCAGGTGAGGCCGGGCCGGGCGGTGCGATGGTACTTGCCGAGGCGCTCGACGACGCCCGCGTGCATCGGCGGGACGCTGCGGATCCCCAGCAACGCATACACCACAACCGCGATCGCCACGATCCCCAGCAAGGCTTCCATGTTCCTCACAATTGCAGAAAGCGCACAAGGCGGGTGACTGACCGAACGGCCGATAACCCCATAATGTAGGCCCGCGTTGGGGAAATAGGAGGTCAGATGACACTGCTGCGACAGACCGCGCAAGGCATCGACAATATTCTCTCGCGGGCGCAGGCCGAGGGCCGCGCCCCGACCGTTGCCGGAGCGGTCATCCGCGACGGCGTGATGGTCCATTTTGGAGCATTCGGATCGGACCCGGAGACCGGTGAGGTGCCAACGCGCGACACGCAGTTCCGCATCGGCTCCATCACCAAGACGATGACCGCGGTGCTGGTGATGCAGCTGCGCGACGAGGGAAAGCTCGCGCTTGACGACCTTCTTTACAGACATTTGCCGGGTACCCCGGTCGGCTCCGCGATCACACTGAGGCAGCTGCTCGGGCACATCTCCGGGCTGCAGCGGGAGCCGGACGGCCAGTGGTGGGAGCGCTGCGACGGTCCGTCCATCGACGCGTTCCTGGAAGGGCTGACGCCCGACAAGATCGCGTACCCGCCGCACCGGGGCTACCACTACTCCAACCTCGCCTACGGCCTGCTCGGGGCGGTGCTGCACCGGGTCACCGAGCTCGACTGGACCGATCTGGTGCGAAAGCGCCTGTTCGAGCCGCTGAGCATGGTGCGCACCAGCCACACCGAGGTCGAGCCGTTCGCCCGCGGCTACGTGGTCCACCCTTGGTACGGCACGCTTCGCGAGGAGCCGCGCACCGACACCGCCGCGATGGCCCCGGCCGGGCAGCTCTGGTCAACCGCGGCCGACCTGGCCAAGTGGGCCGCGTTCCTGGCCGACCCCGACCCGGCGATCCTGTCCCCCGCCACGCTCACCGAGATGTGCGCGCCCGTCGTCATCAATGACCTGCAGACCTGGACCGGCGGGCACGGGCTCGGGTTGGAGCTGTACCGCTGCGGCGAGCGCGTCTACGCCGGGCACGGCGGGTCGATGCCGGGCTACCTCGCACACGTTGCCGTGCACCGGCCCAGCCGCACCGGCTCGGTCGTCTTCGCAGGCGCCTACACGCTGGCCGGCATGCGCATCGGCGAGCTGAACCGCGACATCCTCACGCTCGTCCTGGACAGCGAACCCGCCCCCGCCAAGCCCTGGGTCCCGCACTCGGGCTCGGCCGCGACCGCCGGGCACGAGCTGGCCGGCACGTGGTGGTGGATGGGGCGCAGCCTGGTCATGCACTTCGATCCGGTGGAGTCTTTGCTCATCGCCGAGCCCTTGGGGGTACCCGCAAAATGGGTTTTCAAGAATGAAGGCACTGATGTCTGGCGATGCACGACCGGATCCAACGATGGCGAGCTGATGCGGGTTCGCCGCGATGCCGACGGCAATCCGTCCGAGCTGGACATCGCGACGTGTGTCCACACTAGACAGCCGTGACGTGGTCGATGAGCCGCTCAACGGCGTTGACCAGAGGCGTCTCCACGTCGTGATAGCTGTCCACACGCGACAGTAGGAGCGGCCAGAAACCGTCCGGGTCGGCGCCGAGCGCGGCGCACACGCCCTCCTTCCACGGCCGCCCCTTCGGCACCTGCGGCCAGGCCGCCACCCCGAGCCGGGCGGGTTTGACCGCCGCCCACACATCGACATAGGGATGCCCGGCGATGAGCACGTGCTTGCTGTCCACTGTGGACGCCAGGCGCGCCTCCTTCGACCCGGAAACCAGGTGGTCCAGCAGGATCCCCAGCCGCCGGTCCGGCCCGGGCCCGAACTCGCGCACATACTCGGCCAGATCGTCGGCGCCGTGCATCGGCTCCACCACGATCGCCTCGGCGCGCAGGTCGTGCCCCCAGATCTTCTCCAGCAGCTCGGCGTCGTGCACCCCCTCCACCCAGATCCGGCTCGCCTTGGCGACCTGCGCTCGCTGGCGCGGCGCCAGCACCGAACCCGACTTGCTGATCAGGCGGCGGGCATGGTGGACGGTGGGGCGGACCAAGGTCGTCACCTGACCGTCCAATAGGAACGCGGCCGGCGCCAGCGGAAAGTGACGCAGCTTCCCGAATCTGTCCTCCAGCACCACCGCGCCGTGCTCAAACCCAACCACCGCACCGCAGAAACCGCTTTCCGCACACTCGACCACGAGGCCGATCTCCGCCTCGACCTCAGGCACCCGATAACGCATTGCAAGACAATACTTCCTGGTAGGGGGACAACTGCGTGAGCAGCACGTACGCTTGCAGTCATGTCCCCCACAGCACACGCGGTGACACTGACCGCACGCAGGTCAGCCCGCCTGGTGAGCTGGTCGAGGGCCTGGCGTGCGGGCCTGGTCTCCTTCGACGAGATGCTCGACGCCATCATCGATGACGAGGAGCAGCACATCGACGGGCTCCCCGGCGAAGTGCACGAGCTGGAGATGCGCGAGGCGCTGCCCGCGATGGCCAAGCTGCACCCCGACGAGATCCGGCTGGTGCTGCCGGTGCCCGGCGACCCGCGCGGGCTGCCCGGGCCGGGCGTGGCGTTCACCGAGCGGGCACTGCTCGCCGGCGAGGGGGTCATCGCCAGCCGGCTGGGACTGATACCGGAGGAGCGCCAGCACACCTCGGGTTCCGGGGTCACCTTCACCACCGTGCAGTGGCACGCCTTCGAGTTACCGCAGGCGCCGGCCGCCCACCACGCCGACCTGCCCGAGGCCGACTCGCAACTGAGCCTTGCCCTCGCCGAGGCCACCACCGAGCTGGTGCGCCTGGATGTCGCGCAGTGGCGCCCCGAGCTGGCGGGAGCGCTGCAAGCGTTGCGCAAGCCCGGTCCGGAGTCCGACCTGCCGGCCGGTTACCAGCCGCGCGCCCGGCGCCTCTATGCCCGCGCCTGCGTCCTCGACCGGGTGCTGACCCTGGCCGGCCAGACCACCGGCGGCGCGGTCAACACCGCCGAGATGAGACTGCGCGAGGAGGCGCTGCGCCCCCTGGCGACCGCGTGCCGCCAAGCCCTTGTCGCCGCGTGCAACTCGCCCATGGAGGCCTGACGCCGGCCCGCCTCAGACCTCTTCGATGAGGTCGGCGACCGAGGCGATCACCCGCGACGGCCGGTACGGGAAACGCTCCACATCGGACTTCGTGGCGATCCCGGTCAGCACGAGGATCGTGTGCAGGCCCGCCTCAAGACCGCACAGCACATCGGTGTCCATCCGGTCGCCGATCATCGCGGTCGACTCCGAATGCGCGCCGATGCGGTTGAGCGCCGAGCGCATCATCATCGGGTTGGGCTTGCCCACGAAGTACGGCTCCACCCCGGTCGCCTTCGTGATCATCGCGGCGACCGAGCCGGCCGCGGGCAGCATGCCCTCATTGGACGGGCCGGTGACGTCGGGGTTGGTACAGATGAAGCGGGCACCCTTGTGGATCAGCCGCACCGCCGTCGTGATCGCCTCGAAGCTGTAGTTGCGGGTCTCGCCCAGCACCACGTAATCCGGATCGAAGTCCGTCATGATGTACCCCGCCGCGTGCAGCGCCGTGGTCAGCCCCGCCTCCCCGATCACATACGCCGAGCCGTTGGGACGCTGGTCGGACAGGAACTTCGCGGTCGCCAGCGCCGAGGTCCAGATCGCCTCCTCCGGCAGGTCGAACCCCTGGCGGATGAGGCGGGCGTGCAGATCGCGCGGCGTGTAGATGGAGTTGTTGGTGAGCACCAGGAACGGCTTGCCGGTCTGGCGCAGCTTGCCGATGAACTCGGTGGCGCCCGGCACCGGTACCCCCTCGTGTACCAGCACACCGTCCATATCGGTCAGCCAAGCCGCGATCTGCCTCGGCATCTACCCTCCCTGTCTGCGGGTGGGCGCCGGGCAGCAGTCGCCGGCGCAGACATCCCAATGGTCGAGCGTACCGAGGGCCCTTCGCGTCCCGCCGGAGGATCGCCGCATCCGCTCCAGCACCAGGTCACGCACCATCGCCACGAACCGGCCGTCGGTGCCGGGGGTGTGTGCCCGGGCGAATCCCAGGCCGAGCTGGCGCGCGGTGGCGGCGGCCTCCTCGTCAAGGTCCCAGATCACCTCGAGGTGATCGGAGACGAACCCGATCGGTACCGCGACCACCTGGGTCACGCCGTCCTTGGCGAGCAGGCGCAGGTGCTCGTTGACGTCCGGTTCCAGCCACGGCACGTGCGGCGGCCCGGAGCGGCTCTGCCACACCAGCTCCCACGGCACGCCCGGCAGGGACCGCTGCGCGACCAGCCGGGCGGTCTCGCGCAGCTGCCGCTCGTACAGCCCGCCCTGCGGTCCGGCGGTCTTGGCCATCGACACCGGGATCGAGTGGGCGGTGAAGACCAGCCGCGTGGTCGCCCGTGCCGCCTGGTCCAGCTCTTTGAACGCGGTCTTTGTGGCGTCGGCGAACGGTTCCACGAAGCCCGGGTGGTCGTAGAAGTGCCGCAGCTTGTCCACGACCGGCGCGCCCGGGCCAACCTTGGCCCGGGCGGCGACGATGTCCTCAAGGTACTGCCGGCACGACGAGTACGACCCGTATGCGCTGGTCACGAACGCAATGGCGTGCTCGATTCCGTGGTCGCGCATCTGCGCCAGGGTGTCGGCGAGCATCGGCTTCCAGTTGCGGTTGCCCCAGTAGATCGGAAGCTCCAGCCCGTGCACCGCGAAGTCGGCGCGGATCGCCGCGACCAGCTCCCGGCAGTGCTGGTTGATCGGTGACACGCCGCCGAAACGCTGGTAGTGCTGGGCCACCTCGGCCAGCCGCTCCGGCGGCACTCCCCTGCCCCTCGTCACGTTCTCCAGGAACGGCATTACCTCATCGGGATGCTCCGGCCCGCCGAAGGAGAGCAGCAGGAACGCGTCGTACATGTAGTGAATGCTATGCGCCTAGGGCGTGATAACCACCATCGACGTGAATGATCTCTCCCGTGGTGGCGGGGAACCAGTCCGACAGCAGCGCCACCACCGCGCGCGCCGCCGGGGCGGTGTCGCTGAGCACCCAGCCCAGCGGGGCCCGCTCGATCCAGGCGTCCTCGAACTTCTCGAAGCCGGGGATCGACTTGGCCGCCATCGTCCGGAGTGGACCGGCGCTCACCAGGTTGCTGCGGATGCCGCGCGGCCCCAGATAACGCGCCAGATAACGCGAGGCCGACTCAAGCCCGGCTTTGGCCACTCCCATCCAGTCGTACGCCGGCCACGCGATCGAGGCGTCAAACGTGAGCCCGACGATGCTCCCGCCCTTTTCCATCAACGGGAGCGCCGACATCGCCAGCGACTTGTAGGAGAAGGTCGACACGTGCAGGGCCTTGGACACGTCCTCCCACTCGGTCTCCAGGTAGTTGCCGCCCAGGGCGCTCTGCGGCGCGTTGCCGATCGAGTGCACCACCCCGTCGAGACCGTCCACATGCGACCGCACCCGCTCGGCGAGGCTCGCCATCTGCTCCGGGTCGGTGACGTCAAGCTCGATCACCGGCGGCTCCTGCGGCAGGCGCTTGGCGATCCGCTCCACCAGCGACATCCGGCCGAAGCCGGTCAGCACCACGGTGGCGCCCTGCTCCTGAGCGATCTTCGCGACGTTGAACGCGATCGACTGCTCGGTGAGCACACCGGTCACCAGAATCCGCTTACCTTCCAACAACATTCAGTGCCCCATTCCTAGGCCGCCATCAACCGGGATCACGGCTCCGTTCACGTATCCCGCTGCGTCGCTCGCCAGCCAGGTCACCACGCCGGCCACCTCATCGGGCGCCGCGAGCCGCCCGGCCGGGATCGACTTGAGGATCTCCGCCTTGCGCTCGTCGGGCAGTGCGGCGGTCATGTCGGTTTCGATGAAGCCCGGCGCCACCACGTTGAAGGTGAGGTTGCGGGTGGCAAGCTCCCGGGTCAGCGAACGGGCCATGCCCACCAGGCCCGCCTTGCTCGCCGCGTAGTTGACCTGGCCGGCCCCGCCCGCCAGTCCCACCACCGACGAGATGAAGATCATACGGCCCCAGCGCGCCCGCAGCATCTTGGTGCTCGCCCGCTTGGCGCAGCGCCAGGCGCCGCTCAGGTTGGTCTCGACCACGCGGCTGAACTGCTCCTCGGACATGCGCATCACGAGGGTGTCGTCGGTTATCCCGGCGTTGGCGACAAGCACCTCCACCGGCCCCAGCTCGTTCTCGACCGTCGTGAAGGCCGAGTCGACCGCGGCGGCGTCGGTGATGTCGCAGGTCACGCCGAACACCTCCGGCGCGCTCGCGGGGTCGAACGTGCCCCTGTGCGTGATCGCCACTCGGTCGCCCTGCTTGGCGAAGGCCTGCGCGATGGCAAGGCCGATGCCCCTGTTGCCACCGGTCACAAGCACTGTCCGGGCCATGCGGTGTCTCCTGTTCACTAGGTTTCCCGCCATACCCTATGGCCGCGACCTGGGCGCGAGAGAGCAGGCACATGACGAAATCCAACTAAGGATTTTGGAGGGTACCTACAACCGACGCCTTCGCTTCGCCAAGGCGAGGTTCTCCCGCACATGAGCAATCATCGGGTGATCCGCGCTGAGCACTCGCTCGCAGTCCGCCAGCACCCGCTCGAGCAGGTCGATCGCCTCATCCAGCCGCCCGGCCGAATCGTAGGCTTCGGCCAGGTTGCTGCGAGAGAGCAGGGCGTCCGGATGATCGGCGCCGAGCACCCGGACCCGATCGGCCAGCACCTCTCGATGCAGATCGATGGCCTCGTCGAGCCGGCCCGCCGACTGGTAGGCACCGGCCAGGTTGTCCCGAGTGACCAGCGTGTCCGGGTGGTCCTCACCCAGCATCCGCAGGCGATCGTCCAGCACCTGCTGGTACAGGTCGATCGCCTCATCGAGCCGGCCGACCGACTCGTAGGCGTAGGCGAGGCCGTGGCGGGACTCCAGGGTGTTCGGGTGATCGCCACCCAGCACCAGCACCCGGTCGGCCAGCACCCTTTCGTGCAGGTCGAGGGCTTCCTCCAGCCGCCCGGCCGACCGGTAGACGCTGGCCAGGTTGTGCCGGGAGACCAGCGTGTCCGGATGATCGCCACCCAGGATCTGTTCGCTGTCGGCCAGCACCCGCTCGTACAGCCCGATCGCCTTCGCCAGCCGGCCCATCGACTCGTAGACGTAGGCGACGTTATGGCGTGAGGCGAGGGTGTCCGGATGGTCGCCGCCGAGCACCCGCTCACGGGCGGCGGCGGACTCTTCGAACAGGGCAGCGGCACGGGTGAGGTCACCGGCGTCGAGCAGCAGGAGGCCGGTCCAGTTCATCTGCGTCAGCAGCAACGGCGATGGGGCACCGGCACTGTGCGCGCACAAGGTGGTGACGTGGGCGGCCAGGTCGTCGAGCTCGGCGCGGCGGTGGGCGACCTCGGCCAGGCCGAAATCGTCGGTGAACAGATCCAGCAGATCGGTCGCGGTGGCGATCGCGCCGGCCGTGCCCGCCTGGTACCGGATCACGCGCGCGGTGAGCCGGTGCACCATCACCATGACGCCGTCGCGGCCATGCGCATCCTCCGCCGAACCGCTCAGCCTGATCAGCGAGGCGTTCGCCAGCACGCCCAGCGCCCGCACGAGACCCCCGGCCAGGCCGAGCGCCTCCTCCCCGGCGGCCAGCATCGCCCGGCCGATCCCGTCCGGCGACAGCACCGCCAGCACGACCAGCAGCCGGGCCGAGTCACCGGACGGATCGCGGCGGTCCAGACCGGCCATGCTCAGCTGGGTCGCCCGCAGTACCCCCGGATGGTCGGTGCCGGCCGTGCGCCGCAACGCGTCGTCGAGATCCTGGCCCGCCAGCGCCGCCAGGTACTGCGCGTACGACAACCGCCGTTCCGCGATGTACGCGCTGGCTTGCGCCAGGCCCAGCGGCAGCCAGCCAAGTTCGGCGCCGACCGCCTCGGCCGGCGCGTCATCGGGCAGCCCGGTCACCTTCTGCAGGAACTCGCGCCCCTGCTGCGAGGTGAACATGCCCACCGGGACGACCTCGAACCCGGGCAGGCGCGCGAACTCGCCCCGGTTCGTGGTCACGAGGATCTTCGTTGTCCCCGCCCGCGGCAGGTACGGCGTCATCGCATCGGGATCGTCGACGTTGTCGAACACGAGCAGCCGCCGCCCACGCCGCTGGTTCTGCAGCCACGAGCGCACCTTCATGGCCACCCCCTCCGGCGGTTCGTCCTGCCCGCCCAGCCCCAGCTGCCCACCCAACAGCGATAGATCGGTCACCGGACCTGACTCGGCGTTGATCCACGCCACCAGTTCGTAGCCGTCGCGCAGGCACTCCCGCGCGTACACCGCGGCCAGCTGAGACTTGCCCGCTCCCCGCTCACCCGGCAGGGCCACCAGCGCCGCTTTACCCCTGACGCCAAGGGTCCGGCGCAACCGGCCCAGCTCTCGCGGGCGCGACTGGAAGTGTTGCGCGACATAGGGAATCGCCCCGAACACCCGCTCGGCCTCGGGCGAGAGATCGTCGGCGTCCTGGCGTAGCTCCGCCCAGATGGCCGCCGCCACCAGGACAAGGGCGAGGGACCACACGGCCGCCGGCCACCACGGCAACCGGATCTCGACCGTGTTCGTGGCCAGATTCAGCACAAGCGCGAGCGCCACGGGTATCAATACCAAAGTAATCGGAGACAACCGCCGCATGCCGCGCACTGCGGAAGTGTCACACATCAATGCCGTCCAAAAAAGATCCGCAGGCGACGTTCGGC
>DASUXL010000314.1:0-41857 GCA_036377915.1 Candidatus Limnocylindrales bacterium | reverse complement strand
GCCCCCACCGTCGGGTGGGGGCACCACTGTCGTGATCAGACGGTCAGCGTCCAGCTGTTGAGCGTGCCGCCGATGCCGTTGCCGCGACGGTCACGCACCCGCAGGGTCCAGGCGCCGTTCGCGGTCTCGCTGCTCAGGTTGACGGTGTAGGTGGTGACGATGTTGTCGCCGCTGTCGTTGGTGCGGCGCTTGAGCTGGTAGGTGCTCCCGTCCGGGGCGACCAGCGTGATGACGACGTCACCGCGGTTGAGGTGGGAGATGTTCACGGCCACCGTGGAGTTCGTCTTGGCGTTGCCGGAGCAGCCGCTCACCGACACGGTGCTGTCCACCGCGACGCCACCGTCCGGAATGGACAGACCGGGGGTTGCCGACACGGGTGCGCAGACCGGAGGAGCGACACCCCCGCCCACGAACAGCAGGCGGTTGGGCGAACCGGTACCGGGAGCGGTCACCTTGTTCAGCGTGGCCGCGTTGACGATTGCGTCGCGGACCGCCGGTGCCGTCAGGGCGGGGTTCTCGCCCAGCAGCAGCGCTGCCGCGCCCGCGACGTGCGGCGACGCCATCGACGTGCCGTTGATCGTGTTGGTGGCGGTGTCGCTCGTGATCCAGGCGGACGTGATCGCCTGGCCCGGGGCGAAGACGTCAAGGCACGTCCCGAAGTTGGAGAACGAGGCCCGGGCGTCGGTGATGGTGGTGGCGCCGACCGTGATGGCGGCCGGGGTACGCGCCGGGGTGAAGCCGCACGCGTCGCCGTTGTTGTTGCCGGCCGCCAGGGCGAACTGCACGCCGCCGTCGGACCGGTTGACCAGGTTGGTGATCGCGGTCTCCAGCACCGAGTTGGTCCCGATGCCGCCGAGGCTCATGTTCGCCACGGCGGGCTTGACGGCGTTGGCCGCGACCCAGTTGACGCCGTCGATGACCTGCTGGAACGTGCCCTGGCCGGCGCAGTTGAGCACGCGTACCGCCACGACCAGCGCCTCTTTGGCGATGCCGTGGGCGGCACCGGCGGTGGTCCCGGCGACATGGGTGCCGTGGCCGTTGCAGTCATCGGCGGCGGCGTCGTTGTCGATGAAGTCGAAGCCGTGGCTTGCCCGGCCACCGAAGTCGGTGTGGGTGATCCGGACGCCGGTGTCGATGACATAGATGCGCACGCCCTCACCGGCCGAGTCGGGGAAGGTGTAGGAGTTGTTCAGCGGCAGGTCCCGCTGGTCGACACGGTCGAGACCCCATGACGGGACGGGGGATTGGGTACCCGCCAGGCCCACCGTGTGGTTCTGTGACACGAAGGCGACGGCCGGGTCGGCCGCGATCGCCTTCGCGGCGGTCTCGGACACCTGTATCGAGAAGCCGCGCAGGGCGTGCTGCCACACCGAGCCGACTTTGCCGCCATGCGCCCGCGCGAGGCGGGCACCCTCCGACGGGGCATTCGCCGTGTCCTTGAGGACAACGAGGTAGTTGTCCATGATCGCCGTCGCACCTCCGGCGTCGCGGATCTGTGGTTCCGCCGCTGTTGCCCCGCTGACGGGGGCGAGGGCGACCGTGACCGTCGCCGCGGCGGTAGCCAGCGCGACCGTTATCTGAGGGAGCTTCATACCTGGAGATCGTAGGCTGCGAATCTTCACACATGTAGATATGGATCTGTAATTTTTCACTGCCTGTGAGGATTTCTTCACACGTACGAAACAGATCGTGACATCCCTGAAACCGCGCAACGCCCCTTCGTGAAACAGGACGGGGCAATGCTGCACCCTCAACCAGCAGCGGAGCTGGACATCATCCGCGGGAAAACAAAGGAGGGCAGCGTGCTGCTCTTGCAAGATCCGCCGACGATCGACACGGGCAACAACACGTGGTTGCTGGTGTCTTCGGCGCTTGTGTTGCTAATGACGCCCGGGCTGGCCTTCTTCTACGGCGGCCTGAACCGGGCAAAGAGCGTGCTGAACATGATGATGATGAGCTTCGTGACGATCGGGCTCATCAGCATCCTCTGGCTGTTCTACGGCTTCTCGCTGGCCTTCGGCACCAACGACAACGCGGGCCTGAACGGCTTCATCGGCAGCTTCACCCAGTATCTGGGAACGGAGGTCTTCCCGACCGAGATCTGGATGGCCGGTGGCGCCTCGACCGGTATCGCGACTTATGCCGTTCTCGCGTTCCAGATGATGTTCGCCATCATCACGGTCGCACTGATCAGCGGCGCCATCTCGGACCGGACGAAGTTCGCCGGCTGGCTGCTGTTCGCCTTCGGCTGGTTCACGCTCGTGTACGTGCCGGTGGCCCACTGGATCTGGGGCGGCGGCTTCATCGGCGCCAAGATCCACGCGCTGGACTTCGCCGGTGGTACCGCGGTGCACATCAACGCCGGTGCCGCCGCGCTGGCGATGGCGCTGGTGCTGGGCCGCAGGGTCGGCTGGCCAAGGGAGAGCTTCAAGCCGCACAACGTGCCGTTCGTGCTGCTCGGCGCCGGCCTGCTGTGGTTCGGCTGGTTCGGGTTCAACGCCGGTTCGGAGCTGACCTCCGACTCGACGGCCGCGGTCGCGTTCGTCAACACCCAGGTGGCAACGGCCGCCGGTGTGCTCGGCTGGATCATCGTGGACCGGATCCGCAACGGTAAGCCGACCGTGGTCGGTGCCTCCTCCGGCGCCGTGGCCGGACTCGTCGCGATCACGCCCGCCTGCGGGTTCATCGCACCCGCCCCGGCCGCTCTGCTCGGCCTGGTCGCCGGTGTGCTGTGCGCGCTGGCGGTGAGCCTGAAGTACAAGCTGGGCTACGACGACTCGCTCGACGTCGTGGGTGTCCACTTCGTCGGCGGGTGGATCGGGTCCCTGTGGATCGGCCTGTTCGCCACCAACTCGGTCAACGGCGATTGGATCACCAACGTCCTAGGTGGCAGCGACGGCCTGTTCTACGGTGGTGGCATGACCCAGCTGGGTCGCCAGGCCCTGGCCAGTGGCATCGTGTCGGTCTACTCTTTCGCATTGGCACTGATCATCGGTCTGGTCGTCAAGGCGTTCGGTCTGCTGCGGGTCAAGCCCGAGGTCGAGATCGAGGGCATCGACGTCGCCGAGCACAAGGAGAGCGCGTACGACTTCTCACCGGGCGGTTCGGGCGCTGGCGCCTTCGCCATGGCCGGCATCGGCGCTCCAGCGCCGCCCAAGGCCGAGCCGAGTGAAGTGGAAGAGGAAGAACCGCAACCGGCGAAGGTGACCGGCTAGGGTCCGGGGATGGAAGGGCTTTCCATGAAGTTGGTAACAGCGGTGATCAAGCCGTATCAGCTTGACGCGGTTAAGGAAGCCCTGCACGCCATGGGCGTTGCCGGGATGACGGTGAGCGAGGTTCAGGGGTACGGGCGGCAAAAGGGCCACACGGAGGTGTACCGCGGTGCCGAGTACACCGTCGAGTTCCTACCTAAGATCAGGATCGAGGTCGTCACCGACGAGCTGGACGTGGAGAAGGTGGTCGACTCGATCGTGACCGCCGCCCGCACCGGCAAGATCGGCGACGGCAAGGTCTGGGTCACCGAGGTATCCGAGGTGGTTCGTGTTCGCACCGGCGAACGCGGTCTCGACGCCCTCTGAGGCGATAGGAGCGGCGGCGCGATCGCATCGCGCCGCCGTTTTCGACGACTGGCTCCGGGAGCTGCTGCCACGCAAGGACGGGGTGGCGCTGGTCGCGGTCGGCGGGCTGGGGCGGCGCGAATGCGCACCCTTCGGCGACCTTGACCTCATCCTGCTGCACAGCGGCGTTTCCGGTATTGACGATCTGGCTTCCTCCATCTGGTACCCCATCTGGGACGCCAAGCTGGGACTGGATCACTCCACCCGCACCGTGGCCGAGTCCCTTGACGCCGCGGTCGACGACGTGAAGGTGGCGCTGGGCCTGCTGGACGCGCGCCACATCGCCGGGGACGAGTCGCTGACCCGGCGGCTGGCCTCGGCCGCGCTTGACCAGTGGCGCCGCACCGCCGCCCGCCAGCTGGGCCGGCTGCGGGAGCTGTGCGAGGAGCGGCACCGGGTCCACGGCGAGCTTGCCTACCTGCTTGAGGGCGATCTGAAGGAGGCGGCGGGCGGGCTGCGTGACGTGGCCGTGCTGCGGGGCATCGGCATGGCGGGGGTCGCCGACGCGTATGTGCCGGCGGTGCGGGCCGCCTCCTCGCGCCTGCTCGACTGCCGCGACGCGCTGCACCTGACGATCGGGCGGCGGGCGGACCGGCTGCGGGCGCAGGAGCGCGACGCGGTCGCGGGGCTGCTGGGCATCTCCGATCCGGATCTGCTGCTGCGCCGGATCGGGCTGGACGCGCGGACCATCTCGTGGACGCTGACCGACAGCTGGCGGTCGGTGCAGCGCTGGCGTTCCTCCCTTCGCAACAGCTTGCCAAAGGCCGACAGGCGGCCGGTGGCGCGCGACGTCATCGCGGTCGACGGCGAGATTGTGCTTGCCCGCGCGGCGATCGGGCCCAAGCCGGATCCGTCGCTTTCGCTGCGGGTGGCGTCGGCCGCGGCGCAGGCTCAGATGCCGATCGCGCGGGCGACGCTGGAGTGGCTGGTGCGGTTCGAGCCGCCGCTGCCGGTGCCGTGGCCGGCTCCGGCGCGCAATGCCCTGCTGTCGCTGCTGGGATCCGGGCCGGGGCTGGTGTCGGCGTGGGAGGCGTGCGATCGCTTCGGGCTCACGGGGCGCTGGCTCCCGCAGTGGACGCGGCTTCGCGGTACCCCCCAACACCACCCGGTGCATCAATACACTTTGGACAGACATCTGGTGCAGGCGGCGGCGAACGCGGCGCGCTGGTCCCGCGAGGTGTCGCGGCCCGACCTGCTGGTGCTCAGCGCGCTGCTGCACGATGTGGGCAAGGGGCTGCCGGGCGACCACAGCATCGTCGGCGCGCCGATCGCCGCCTCGGTGGCCGCGCACATAGGCTTGCCCGCCGCCGACATCTCGGTGATTTCAGATGTGGTACGGCACCACCTCCTGCTGCCGGAGACAGCCACGCGGCGCGACCTCGACGACCCCGCCGTGATCTCCGGTGTCGCCGGGAAGGTCGGAGACCTTGTCACGCTTGAGATCCTGCACATGCTCGCGCGCGCCGACGCCACCGCGACCGGCCCGGCGGCGTGGTCGTCGTGGAAGGGGCGGCTGATCGACACGCTCGCCGCGCGCGTGCGTGCCGCGCTCGGTGGCCAGCCCGCCGCCAAGCGCGCCGAATCCTCGCCGGCGCTTGCCGCTGGAGCGCTGCCGGTGGTCCAGGTGGCCGCGGACTGGGTGGCGATCGCCGCGCCCGATCGGCGCGGGCTGCTCGCCGCGGTGGCCGGCTGCCTCGCGTCGCACCGGCTGGAGATCGCGGCGGTGGACAGTGTCACGATCGGGGAACGGGCGATCATCGAGTGCGCCGTGTCACCCCAGTTCGGCGCGCCGCTGGACCGCGACCTGATCGCCACCGACCTGCGGCGGGTGGCGCTCGACCAGTTCGTGCCGCCGGCCCGGCTCAGGCGTGTCGCCCGGAGTTCGCGCACGTCGTCGGTGGCGCCGCCCAAGGTGATCTGGGTCGAGCCGGATCTGCTTGAGCTGCGCGCGTCCGACGCGCCCGGCCTGCTGTACCGGGTCACGTCGGCACTGTCGGAGCTGGGAGTGGACGTGCGGGCGGCGCGGGTGTCGACGCTCGGGGTGGACGTCGTCGACGCCTTCTACCTCATGGGCGAGTTCGACCCGGAGGCTGTGGAGGCCGCAGTACTCGCCGCCGCGTGAGCCGCCGCTTGACGTCGGGCTACCCTTACTGAAGCGACCTCTTCATAATCCGACAAACGGGATGTTGTGCTGTGTTTGACACATTGAGCGAGCGGCTCTCCGGGATTTTCACCAAGCTTCGGGGCAAGGGCCGGCTGACCGACGCCGACCTCGACGCCACCGCGCGTGAGATCCGCCTGGCGCTGCTGGAGGCCGACGTCGCGCTGCCGGTGGTCAAGGCGTTCATCCACCGGCTCAAGCAGCGCGCCCGCGGTGCAGAGGTCTCCAAGGCGCTCAACCCGGCGCAGCAGATCATCAAGATCGTCCACGAGGAGCTGATCACCGTCCTCGGCGGGGAGGCTCGGCGGCTCAAGTTCGCCAAGAACCCGCCCACCGTCATCATGCTCGCCGGCCTGCAGGGCTCCGGAAAGACGACCCTCGCCGGCAAGCTCGCCCGCTGGCTCAAGGGCCAGGGCAGCCAGCCGCTGCTGGTCGCGGCGGACCTGCAGCGGCCCAACGCGGTCAACCAGCTGCAGGTGCTGGGCGAGCGCGCGGGCGTGGAGGTCTATGCACCCGAGCCGGGCAACGGCGTCGGTGACCCGGTCGCGGTCGCGCGGGACTCCATCGAGCACGCCAAGCGGCACATGCGCGACGTCGTCATCGTCGACACGGCCGGCCGGCTCGGCATAGACGCCGAGATGATGGACCAGGCGGTGAAGATCCGCGAGGCGGTCGGGCCGGACGAGATCCTGTTCGTGATCGACGCCATGGTCGGTCAGGACGCCGTGGCGACGGCGGAGGCGTTCCGCGACGGCGTGGGCATCACCGGCGTGGTGTTGTCCAAACTGGATGGTGACGCTCGGGGTGGCGCGGCGCTCAGCGTGCGCGAGGTCACCGGCGAGCCCATCCTGTTCGCCTCCACCGGCGAGAAGCTTGAGGACTTCGACGTCTTCCACCCCGACCGGATGGCAAGCCGCATCCTTGGCATGGGCGACGTGCTGACCCTGATCGAGCAGGCCGAGCAGGCCTTCGACGCCGATCAGAAGGAGAAGATGACGGCAAAGCTGCTCGGCGGCGAGCAGTTCACGCTGGAGGACTTCCTCGACCAGCTCACCGCTGTGCGGCGGATGGGCCCCATCGCCAACGTGCTCGGCATGATGCCCGGCATGGGGCAGATGAAGGACCAGCTGTCCGAGCTTGACGACAAGCACTTCGACCGGGTCACAGCGATCATCCGGTCGATGACCCAGGCGGAGCGGGTAACCCCCAAAATCATCAATGGATCGCGCCGCGCCCGCATCGCTCGCGGCTCCGGCGTCACCGTCACCGACGTCAACCAGCTGCTCAACCGGTTCGAGCAAGCGCAGAAGATGATGAAGCAGATGGGCGGCATGATGGGCCTGCCCGGATCGCGGCGCAAGGCGACGAAGTCGCCAAAGAACAAGCGCAAAGGCACCAAGGGCGGAGGGGGTCCGCGAGGCATGGGCGGTATGGGTGGCGGCGGCTTCCCGGCCGGGATGCCACCGCAGCTGCCCCCGGGCCTCGACCCTTCGCAGTTGTCCGGCGCGAGCGGCGGCGGGTTCAAGCCGCCCAAACTGGACTTCGGCAAGTTGACGAAACCGGACGACGACGACAAGAAAAAGTAGCCGTGCCTATCCACGTGCGCGGCGTGCTGCTGCCCGACGACGAGGAACGAGACCTCTGGATCGACGGGGACACGCTGAGCACGGAGCCGGTGCCCGGGGCGCAGACCGTCAGCGACAGCGGGTTCATCCTGCCCGGACTGGTCGACGCGCACTGCCACATCGGCATCGCGCCGGGCGGTCCCCCGGTGGAAAGCGTTGAGCAGGCTAAAGAACTGGCCCTGATCGACCGTGACGCGGGCGTGCTCGCCATCCGCGACGCCGGATCGCCGTTCGACTACGCCGGGCTGGAGGACGACCCCGAGATGCCCCGGCTCGCCCGCGCGGGGCGGCATGTCGCGCCGCCCAAGCGGTACCTGCCACGCATCGGGGTGGAGGTACCGGCGCAGGAGGTCGCCGCCGAGGTCACCCGGCAGGCGGGCCGCGGCACCGGATGGGTCAAGCTGGTCGGCGACTGGATCGACCGCGACCGTGGCGACCTCGCCCCCGCGTGGGACGAGCAGACGCTGGCAAAGGCGGTCCGGGCGGCACACGCGGCCGGTGCCCGGATCACGGCCCACTGCTTCGAGGAGACGAGCGTTGCCGCCCTGGTGCGAGCGGGAATCGACTGTGTGGAGCACGGGACGGGGCTCAGCCTCGATCTCATCGATTTGATGGCTCGGCAGGGCACGGCCCTGGTACCCACGATGATTAATGTTGAAAGGTTTGACGAGCTGGCGGCGGGCGGCGAAGCCAAATTTCCTTTATGGGCCAAGCATATGCGCAAGCTTGGCCGGGAGTTTCCGAAGGTGGTCGCGGCGGCCTATGAGGCGGGGGTACAGCTTTATGCCGGCTCCGATGCCGGAGGCGGCATCGGGCACGGGATGGTGGCCCAGGAAGTCCTGCGCCTGAAGGGTTCCGGCGTGTCCACAGTGGACGCGCTGGGCGCCGGATCGTGGCGCGCGCGGGAATGGCTCGGCTTCACCGGCCTCGCCGACCTGACGATCTACCGGGCCGACCCGCGTCAGGATCTCCGTGTCCTGCTCGACCCGGCACGGATCATCTTGCGCGGCCGGGTTATCCGCTAGCGCGGTAGCGCCAGGCGCTGATCCCCGCCCGGGTGGGGCAGGCCAGCGCCGTGCTGTTCCAGGTGCAGTAGGTTGCGGGGGCCTGCCCAAGCACTGTGCGCTCGCCGGTGGCGACGGAGTAGGCGCTGACCGCGCCCGACTCCCACGCGAGCAGGTGGTCCGCGTCCGCCCATCCCGCCTGATCGCCCACCGTGAGCAGGCGCTTGCCGGTCAGGTCGTAGACGGCGTGCCCTTCGGTGGTCGGGACAAGGATCGCTGTCCCGGTGGCGTAGGCGGCGTCGCGGTTTCCGAGAGCGGGCCGCCGCCAAAGCTCCCGGCCCGAGACCGCATCGATCAGCACCAGCTCCGTGTCGCCCATGACGCAGAGCAGATCCCCGGCAAAGCACGCGGCGACGCTGTGCACCTTGCCGGCATAGATCATGATTCGCTTGCCGGACCGTTGCGGGTCGATCTGGCTCAGGCCATCGGCGGGCTCCCCGCCGGGGACGAGCGCAGCGGAGTAGAGCCTGCCGTCGATGACACTCGCCCCGGCCAGCTCGCCGGGAAACTCACTCAACGGCTGGCCGGTGTCGACACTGCGGATCTGGATCGTGCCGCCGGCCAGATACGCGACGAAGCGGCGGTCGGCCGGAACGGGCAGCCCGCTCCAGCCTCTGAGTTGCCAGAACTCCTCGGACCGCCGCATGGCGCTGACGCCGAGATCCGGGCCGGATCTCCACAGCGTCCGCCCGGTCTTGAGCTCGATCGCCTCGGTCGCCCCCGTCCCCGCCCGGCTGACGATGATCAGATCGTCGTAGAGCAGGTGGCTGTCGGTCTGGAAAGCGTAGTCGAGGCGCCACATCACCCGCCCGGTCACCGGATCGAGCGCCACGAGTTCGAAGTCGCCCGATGATCCTTTCGTCGTGGCGGTGAGGATCGCGCCGCGCGAGACCTCCAGCCTGTGGAAGCCGACGGTCTGCCCGACCGTCACGGCCCACAACGGCGTGAGCATCGCAAGGTCGATCGCGGCGACGAACTCCCGCTGGTCCGGATCGGACCACCGGGCGTAGGTGGTGCCGCCGACCGTGGCGGTCATCACAGCGACCCCGGATCCGCCGAACGCGACCACCGGCGCGGCACCGCCGTCGATAGGCAGAAACGGCTGCTGCGCAACAGGTTGCGGTGCCGCCGGCACGAGCAGCGCGACGGCGACCGAGACGGCCGCCACCACAGACGCGACCGAGAAGGCGCCGGCGGCGATCCGGGCGTGGCGCCTGCGGGAGCGGCGGCGGACGGATTCGAGTCCCGGAAACGGCGTGCCGTCCGCGTCCTCGGCCATTTCCGCAAACAGCCGGTCGAAATCAAGAGACATGGATGCGACCCCCCAATCTGTTCGCCAAGCTCGCGCGCCCACGAGCCAGCCACGACCGAACTGTGTTCTCGTTGGCGCCCATCTCCACGCCGATCTCGGCGACCGACAGATCGAGCAGATAGCGCAGGGCCAGCGCGCGCCGCTGGTTGAGCGGCAAACCCTTGAGCGCCCCCATCACGAGCACCCGATCCTCAACAGGCGGACCCTGAATCGCCTCGGGCGGCAACGGTTGCTCCCGGCGCACCGCCAGCCACCGCCAGCGGTCGGTCGCCAGCCGCGTCACGACCAAGCGGAGCCAGGCATCGGGCTGGTCGTACCGGCGCAACCGGCGCCACCTCGACCACGCCCGTGCGTAGGCCTCCTGGGCCAGATCCTGCGCCTCGGCCAGGTCGCCGGTGAGTCCATATGCGTATCGCAGCAGCCTGTGCCGCGTACCCATATAGAAAGTCTCGAAATCGGGGGCGCTCACGAAAGGGGACACGGGCCGTCCGCCCGCCGCGTTGCACCAGATTTCCATGTCGTCTATTCGACATGTCGTGATCCCCGACCCCTCGCCCTGCGAATCGGCGGTGAATGGTCAGGGAGGAGCGGATCGATGTTCGCCATATGGAGACTCGTGGGACGCTTGGAGCAGCAGCGCGCGGTCGACGACGTGTTCACCCGGGCCGCGCAGGCTTGTGAGCCAGGCGGCGTCCTCGGCCGCGACCAGGCGCAGCGCGCTGCGGGTGTGGTGCTCGTCGGCGAGGCCGGGACGGGCCTGACCAGGCTGGCGCGGGAGTCGCTCGATCGGCTGGTGATGGCGGGATGCCAGCCCCGGTGGGTAGCCGGGGCGGCCGCGGATCCGTCGATCCCGTTCGGCGCGATCGCCGGCCTGCTTCCCGGCGAGTGGCGTCCGGACGGCCCGGAGCTGATGGTGCTCAAGGCGGTAAGCGACCACTTCCGGGCACACGGCGGGCAGGGCGGGGTAGCGCTGGTCGTCGACGACGCGCACCTGCTCGACGTGTCCTCCGCGGCGCTCGTCGCGCAACTCGCCCTGGCGAGGTCCGCCTTCATCCTGCTCACTGTCCATCGTGGACAACCCCTGCCCGTGCCGCTGGCCGCGTTGCTGAAAGACGGTGAGCTCACCCGGATCGAGGTGCCGCCGCTGACCGCCGAGTCCATCGACGAGCTGATCGATCAGACCCTGGCCGGGCCGGTGGACGGGGTGACCCGGCACCGCCTGCACACCACCGCCGGTGGCCGGCCGGCCGTCCTGTTTGAACTCCTCATGTCGGGCCTGGAGACCGGGGCGCTGCGGGAGATGTACAACACCTGGAAGTGGTACGGCCGGATGACCGCGTCCACCCGGGTATGGGAGGTGGTCCTGGCCCGGCTGGCCGCCCTGCCGCCGGACGTGCGCGACGTGCTGGAGGTGGTATCGGTCGGGGAGCCACTGCCACTCGGGGTCCTGGAGCACATCGTGAACCGCGACACCATCGGTGCGGCGGAACGCTCGGGCCTGCTGGTGAGCGAGCGCAGCGGCAGCCGGGTCCAGGTGCGCCTGGCGAACCCGTTGCAGGCCTGCGCGATCCGCGACGGTCTGGCCGTCGCGCAGGCCCGGCACATCGCGGGACGGCTCGCCTCGGGCCTTGCGTCCACCGGCATGCGCCGGGCCGACGACCAGCTGCGTGCCGCCGTCTGGCAACTCGAAGCCGGTGTTGTCACCAGACCGGAGGTGCTGCTGCGCGCGGCGAGGCAGGCGCGCAGGACCGACCTTGCCCTCGCCGAGTGGTGTGCTCGCGCCGCAGTCGCCGCAGGCGTCGGTGCCGAAGCGGAGGTGTTCCTGGCGCAGATTCTGGAAGTCACCGGCCGGACCGAGCAGGCCGCGCGGATCCTCGCGGCCGTGCCGCCCGAGCCGCGGCTGCGCGGCGAGCGGGCGACGACCGAGGCCACCATTTCCTATTGGGGGCAAGGTCGTACGGAGCACGCACTGACCGTCCTGGACGTGTCCGATGTGGAGGAAGGCTGGGATCTCGCCCGCGCGATGCGGGCCTGGATCCTGCTGTGCGAAGGCTCGACCGAGACGGCGCTGGCAACGGCGACCCAGGTCCTGTCGCCACCGGCAATAGGCAAGGCAAGCAAACGGGCCGTCATCTGGGCAAGCGCCGGGGGAGCCGGAGCGGCCGGTGCGCTGGGCCGGCTGGACATCGCGATGCGCATACGCCGGCAAGGAAAGGCCGCCACCCCGGTCGAATGTGTCGCGAGCATCGCCATGCTCATCAACGGCGACATAGCCGGAGCCCGCGAGATCGCCGAACGCGAGTACCGTGCCGCCGCGCGCGAGCACTCCTCGTTCATGCTGGGGATCTGGGCGATGCAGCACGGGCACATCGCCATCGCGACCGGCAACAGCGTCACCGCGCAGGCGCAGTTGCGAGAGGCGATGCTGCACCTGGAGGAGACCGGCGCGGGCCTGCTCGGCCACTGCCTGACCGCGCTCGCCTGCGCGGCGGCCCTCGGCGGCGACCACCACCAGGCAAGGGACTGGCTCGCCCGCGCGGACGCCGAGCACACGACCACCAACCGCGTGCTGCTTCCATGGAACGAGCGCTACCGGGCATGGGTTTCCGCGGCCGAAGGCGCCACCAGTGAGGCGATCGAACGCCTGCGGGCGGGGGCCGTCACGGCCCGGGACGGGCAACCCACGGTCGAAGCCCATCTGCTCTACGACATCGCGAGGCTCGGCGAACCCGAGTCGGTGGCCGAGCGGCTGGGCGAGCTTGCGGTCTATCTGGGTACCCCATTCTTCGCAGCATTTGCCTCGGCTGCGGGAGGCCTTGCCGCGCAGGAGCCGATCGCTCAGTTGGCAAGGGCGGCGGCGGTGTTCCGTGAGCGAGGCCACCTGATGCTTGCCGAGGAGCTACTTTGGACCGCCAGCCGCAGGCACCGGCAACTCGGAAACCGATCCTCGACCCTGCTGCTCGCGGAACAAGCCGCCGACCTCGCTGCCCGGCGGGAGGTGACGCACACCCCGCTGCTGACATTCGCCGACACCGACGTGATGCTCACCGCCCGGGAACGGGAGATCGTCCTGCTCGCCGCCACCAACACCAGCCGGGAAATCGCGATCCGGCTCGGGATCGCGGTCAGCACGGTCAACAACCACCTGCAGGCCGCCTACGCGAAACTCGGCGTCTCCGGCCGGGCGGAACTGGCGGACCTTTTGCGCATGGGCGACTAGGCATCGACCTTCATCTGGTACCGGTCCGGGGCCGATGTTCGGATGGGAACCCCGTTCACGTAAGCCGAGGAGAAGCAACGTGATCACGTCGAAAATCGACCGCCGCCTGCCTGTCGCTGTGATTTCGGCGATCGTCACCGCGACCGCGGTGGTGCTGGTCGGGCCGGCGATACCGCGGGCCGCACCCGTAAGCGTGTCGTGCCTGTCACCCGCCCGAGCCGGTGCCGCGGTGGAGTCTGGGCCGGTGCCCGGAGACACCAGCCGGGCGTCGTCGTTCCCCACCTCGTCCCTCAGCGCTGACCCGTCTGAGTCGCCGTCACTGTCGCCATCACCGTCCCCGTCTTCTTCGCTATCACCGTCGTCTTCGTCCTCGCCATCACCGTCCCCGTCCCCGTCTTCATCGCCATCACCGTCGTCCTCGCCTTCGCCTTCGCCCTGGCCTTCGCTGACTGTCGATCCGAGCCTGACGCCGATCCCGTGGCCGTCGTGGACGGTCAACCCGAGCCTGACCGCGATCCCGTGGCCGACAGGGACGGTCAATCCCACCGGAACCCCGATTCCTGGGCCGTCGGGCACGGTCAATCCCACCGAGTCACCCAACCCCAACCCCAGCCCGACACCGTGCCCGACCCCGACCCCGACCGGGAGCACATCCACATCCCCATCGCCGTCGCCGTCACCCACCCCGGGTTGCCCGCCGATGACCGACCCTCCGGATTGGGCGGCTCGCCAGTGGCCACTCGTGCTGGCGGTAGAGGACCTCGACGAAGCGGCCCAGGGGCAGCACGGCTTCACCAGTTTCACTATGTCGCCCGCGGAGTGCCGGGTGGACGTGTACTGGAAGGGCCGGCTTCCCACCCCGGTGGCCGACGTGGTGGACCTGCACGACGGTCCAATCACGATCGTTGTGCACGAGAACGCCCCCTTCACCAAGGCGGAGCTGGACCCGGCGGCGGATCGGCTTTTCCTCGACCCGGAATTGGGGTACGCCGCAGGAGTCAGCGTGATCTCGTCGACGTGGCCTTCGCAAGGCACCCGCGTCGAGGGCGGGGTGCTGCTCACCGATCCGCCGCCAGACCTTGAGGCCGCCGAGGACTTCCTGAGCCTGGAGCTCGGAGTTCCGGTCGAACTCGGCTTCGACGTGATCTCCGGTGACGACCTGGGACGCAAGGACGATACGGCGCCCTGGTACTCGGGTGGACAGCTGTTCATCGAACAAGCTCGCGACGAATATGAAGACTGCTCGACCGGATTTGCGGTGAAGGACACTGACAATTACTACATGCTGACCGTGGCCCACTGCGGAAAGGCCGTGGGGCAGAAGGCCTTCAACGGCGACAAGTCCAAGCAGCTCGGTCCGATCGCCGCCAGGGACACGGGTCTGGACTCGGCGACCATCAGGGTCCCTTCCGGCGCCGGGAAGGTCTTCACCGGCAGGCCCACCTCGAACACCTGGATTCCGGTGGAGAAGAAGACAAAGGTGGTGGTCGGCCAGATCGTCTTCACCTCCGGCGCCGCGACCGGGGAGAACCACGACATCGAAGTCTTCGACGTGAACCATTCGTTCACCGACAAGCACGGCTGGAAGACCACGGATGCGGTGAGGGCGAAACACAAGGACGGCAAGATCGCGGCGGGTGGGGGAGACAGCGGAGGGCCCGTTTATGTCCCCACCAAGGACAAGGACAAGGCCTTGGCCGCGGGCATCATCAAGAACGCGGACAAGGACTGGAAGGAAGTGAAGTGCCGCAGGGATGACGACACAACGCTCTGCGTCGACTCAATAAGATTCATAAAGATTGATGCGATCCTGACCCAGTGGAACGTCACCCTGGTCACCACGGCACCATAGCCATCACAGATATGGACCCAGGGGTCGTTTCGGTCCCTGGGTTCGTGAAGATCCTTGTGTCAGCACCACGACCCCGCTGACCGCGGTGGCCAGAAAAGCCGCCACCCCGAACGGCACGGCCAGGATGAAGGGGAACCGCCAGCCGACCGCCCGTGCCAGAAAAGCCCCGACCACGGGACCGAGAACCAGCGCCAGCACGACCGCGCCGGCGACGAATGGCGCCACCCGCGCCCGCCGTGCCCCCATCTGTGCGACCAGTACGGCCGTCACGCCCCAGGCCAGACCGGCCCCGAACCCGGTCACCGCGCGGGCGACCGTCAGTGGACCGCTCCCCGGGGCCAGGGTGGTCAGCAGCGCTCCGGGAATCATCAGCGCGACCGCGATCAACGCGACGGCGGTCGGCCACCGCCGGCCGACCGGCACGCCGATGGCAACCGCGATTGCCGACGGCAACAGATAGGCGACGAAGATCCACGCAGTCATCGAGGGCGACAGGTCCATGTCCCGCTGCATCGCGACCCATTCCGTCCCGACCGTGACGGTGAGCAGGAAGGCACCGAGCGCGGCGGCGATTGCCGGCCCGATCAGCATCCAGGGTGGGCGGGTGGCGGGAACAGGAAGTGGACCGTGCGGGGGCGGCGTCATCCCTGAGAGCATACGGGCGGGATCCGGGACGGGTCGGTCGCGGCTTCTTCCGCATCGCACGGCTGTAGGATTTGCGGTCATGGCTCGTGTGCTGACTCCGCGCGCGGAGGACTTCCCCCGCTGGTACCAGGATCTGATCGCCAAGGCCGAGCTGGCCGACAACGGCCCGGTCCGCGGCACGATGGTGATCCGCCCTGTGGCGTATGCGATCTGGGAGCGGATGCAGGCCGACATGGACGCCCGGATCAAGACCGCGGGCGCGCAGAACGCGTACTTCCCGCTGTTCATCCCGGAGAGCTATCTCAAGCGCGAGGCCCAGCATGTCGAGGGGTTCTCGCCGGAGCTGGCGGTGGTGACCCATGGCGGTGGCAAGCAGCTGGCCGAGCCGGTGGTGGTGCGGCCGACGAGCGAGACGGTCATCGGCGAGTTCATGGCCAAGTGGATCGACTCCTATCGTGACCTGCCGTTGCTGCTCAACCAGTGGGCCAATGTGGTGCGGTGGGAGATGCGGCCACGACTTTTCCTGCGCACGAGCGAGTTCCTGTGGCAGGAGGGGCACACGGCTCATGTCTCGTTCGAGGACGCCCAGGCGTACACCCTGAAGATTTTGCATGAAGTTTATGAAGCGCATATGCGCGAGATGCTCGCGATTCCGGTGGTGACCGGGCGCAAGACCGATCGGGAGCGCTTCGCCGGTGCGACGAGCACGTACTGCCTGGAGGCGATGACCGGCGACGGCAAGGCGCTGCAGATGGGGACCTCGCACGAGCTGGGGCAGAACTTCGCCCGCGCCTTCGACATCGAGTTCTCGTCGGCGGCGGGCGCGCGTGAGCTGGCGTGGACAACGTCCTGGGGGACATCGACGCGCATGCTCGGCGGCCTGATCATGTGCCACGGCGACGACAATGGGCTGCGCCTGCCGCCGCGCCTTGCCCCGACCCAGGCGGTGGTGACCGTCGTCAAGGAGGGTGTGTTTGATCACGCCCGGTCGATCCATGACGAGCTTGTCGCCGCGGGGGTACGGGTGCGCCTCGACGACCGGGTGGACCTGCCGTTCGGGCGGCGCGCGGTCGACGCCGAGCTCAAGGGCATTCCGGTGCGGGTCGAGGTGGGTCCGCGCGACATCGAGGCGGGCCAGGTGACACTGGTCCGCCGGATCGGTGGCACCAAGACTCCGGTGGCGCTGGCGGACGTGATGGGCGCGGTGACGGCGGCGCTGGAGGCCGACCAGAAGGCGCTCTACGACGAGGCTTTGGCGCGGCGCGAGGCCGGCACGGTCGACGTGTCCACCTTGGATGAGGCGATCGAGGCGGCCGGCTCGGGCTGGGCGCGGGTCAAGTGGTCGGCCGTGGGGACGGAGGGCGAGGCCAAGGCGAACGAGAGCGCGGTGTCGGTGCGCTGCCTCTACCGCGCGGACGGCTCCGCGCCGGCGTCTCAGGATGAGCCCGACCTCACAGCCATCCTCGCGAGGTCATACTGAGCACCCTAGTTAGGCGGGCGCCGGCTGATCTGGCACAATCGTTGGTTGGTATTCGGCTCGCCTTCGGCGCCCTCTAACCCCGGGGTCGGGCTGTGTCCATGGGTGCCTTCCACCGTCGCAGCCCCACGCGGCGGCACCGGTGCCCGCCTCAATCGCAACAGGAGCGAAAACAAAGTGGCCGTTCGTATCCGGCTTCTGCGGATGGGTAAGATCCGCAACCCGCAGTACAGGATCGTCGTCGCCGACTCGCGCACCAAGCGCGACGGCAAGGCAATCGAGTTCATAGGCGTCTATCACCCGAAGGAGGACCCCTCGCGCATCGAGGTCGACTCCGATCGGGTACAGCACTGGCTGTCCGTCGGCGCACAGCCGAGCCAGCCCGTGATCGCCATCCTCTCCAAGACCGGTGACTGGCAGAAGTTCAAGGGTCTGCCCGCCCCGAAGGAGCCGCTGAAGGTGGCGGCGCCCAAGGCCGACCGCAAGGCGGTCTACGAGGCCGAGGCCCAGGCGGCCGCCGGTCTCGAGACGCCAAAGGCCGCTGCCAAGAAGGCCGATAGGGCCGACAGGGCGGAAAAGGCTGACAAGAGAGCCGAAAAGAAGGCTGAGGCTCCGGCTGCCGAGGCCGCACCCGCCAAGGCCGCACCCGCCGAGGCCGCACCCGCCAAGGCCACACCGGCCGAGGCCACACCGGCCGAGGCCGCACCCGCCGAGGCCGCACCCGCCGCCAAGGCCACACCTGCAGAGGAGACGGCTGTTGCGGCCGGCGACGAGCAGCAGGGCTGACGCGTCGCTGCGGCCAGCGCTGGAGCATCTGGTCAAGGGGATCGTGGACCACCCGGACGACGTCCGGGTGCGTCTGATCGACAACCGTCGCGGTGCGCGGCTCGAGGTCCGGGTACATCCCGAGGATCTCGGCACGGTCATCGGGCGCGGTGGCCGCACGGCCCGGGCGCTGCGACAGGTGATCGGCTCGGTCGGCGGCAAGGGGATACGGGTCGACATCGTCGACTCGTTCTGACGGCTGTGCTGCTGACAGTCGGTCAGATCGTCCGCCCGCACGGTGTCCGCGGCGAGGTGATCGTCGCGGTGCGCACGGACGAGCCCGATCTGCGTTTCCGGGAGGGGGCGGTCTTCGTGGCCGGTTCCTCCCGGCTCACCGTCGCTTCGGCGCGCCCGCATCTGGGGCGGCTAATCGTGATCTTCGACGAGGTACCGGACCGCGAGGCGGCCGAGGCGGTGCGCGGGCAGGTGCTGGAGGTCGACTCGGAGTCGATCGAGGCGCCGGCCGACCCCGAGGAGTTCCACGACCACCAGCTGGTGGGGCTGGAAGTCGTTGATATGCAAGGGGTTTCGCTGGGGTCCATCCAGCGGGTGGAGCACGCCCCGGCGTCGGATCTGCTGGTCGTGGCGCTCGCGGACGGCCGCACCGGGTACATCCCCTTCGTGAAGGCGATCGTGCCCACCGTCGACCTGCCGAATAAAAAGGTGATTGTCGATCCGCCCGGCGGCTTGCTGGACCTTTGATGAGGGTCGACATCGTCTCCATCTTCCCCGAGTACTTCACGCCGCTGGAGCTGTCGCTCATCGGCAAGGCCCGGGCCGCCGGCACGCTCAGCGTCGACATCCACGACCTGCGCCGCTGGACGCATGACGTGCATCGCACGGTCGACGACACCCCCTATGGCGGCGGCCCCGGGATGGTGATGCGACCGGAGCCATGGGGTGAAGCCCTTCAAGCCCTAGGGGGTACCCAAATAATCTTCCCCTCGCCCGCCGGTGAGCCTTTTACGCAGTCCCTGGCGGCTGAGCTGGCCGGCATGGAGCATCTGGTCTTCGCCTGCGGGCGGTACGAGGGCATCGACCAGCGGGTGATCGACGAGTTCGGTGGGCGTGAGGTGTCGCTGGGGGACTACGTCCTGTTCGGGGGCGAGGTGGCGGTGCTGGTGATGCTGGAGGCGATCACGCGGTTGCTTCCGGGCGTGCTGGGCAACGCCGACTCGCTGGCGGAGGAGTCGCACGCGAACGGGTTGCTGGAGGCGCCTCTGTACACCAAGCCCGCGGAGTGGCGCGATCGTGAGGTACCGCCGATCCTCAGGTCGGGTGATCACGGCAAGATCGCCCGCTGGCGGCGTGATCAGTCGCTGCTGCGGACCGCTGAGCGCCGGCCGGATCTGCTTGCCGCACTCGACCCGGCGGCGCTGGACAAACGTGATATCGCTCTACTGCGTGAGGCCGGATTACCGGTACCCGGCGTCGATATGGCAGAGTAGTGAGGTTGCCGTCTGCCATCTCCGGCGTGACGAGGACTCAGTTCGAGCACGGCGCTGGGTCAGAAATGCCCAAATCCATCTGAAGGATGTAGCGATGAACACGCTGGACGCGGTGGATGCCGCTTCGCTGAGGACCGATATCCCCAGTTTCCGACCCGGTGACACCCTCAAGGTCTACGGGCGGGTGGTCGAGGGAAACCGTTCCCGGATCCAGATCTTCCAGGGCGTCGTGATCCGCCGCCAGGGCGCGGGCCTGCGTGAGACCTTCACGGTCCGCAAGCTGAGCTTTGGTGTCGGCGTCGAGCGCACCTACCCCCTGCACAGCCCCGCGCTGGACCGGCTTGAGGTCGTGACCCGCGGTGATGTCCGCCGCGCCAAGCTGTACTACCTGCGGGAGCTGCGCGGCAAGAAGGCCAAGATCAAGGAGCTGCGCGACTACAAGGGCGCTTAGTCGCGCTTGGTTGTCGTAACAACTTCTTGATGAAAAATGGGCACCCGACGGGTGCCCATTTTTCGCGTTTGGTTCTAGGCTGTCCGCCGACTCTCCTCACTCAGGGCGGACAATGTGACGATCATGCCAACCAACCGAGCGGACGACGACTTCGCCGGGGAACAGTGGCCGCGCCGCGAGCGTCGATCCAAGCGCAAAGGGATGCCCCTCTGGCAGGAGCTGCCCCTGCTGCTCGTGGTCGCGTTCTGCCTCGCGGTGCTGATCAGGACTTTTCTGTTGCAGGCCTTCTACATCCCCTCCGGCTCGATGGAGGACACGCTGCTCGTCGGCGACCGGGTGCTTGTCAACAAGGTGGTTTACGAATTCCGCGACCCGCAGCGTGGCGAGGTCATCGTCTTCGAGGGTCCCGAGTCCTGGACGGCCGTGGAGAACATGGTCGACGAAGACGCCGGGTTCTTCTCCAAGCTGGGGCGCACAGTGGGCGACCTGGTCGGGATCTCCCAACCGGGGGAGAAGGACTACATCAAGCGCGTCATCGGGATACCCGGCGATGAAGTGTCCTGTTGCGACAATGCGGGACGGGTCTACGTCAACGGCGTGCCGATCACGGAACCGTATGTGACGCGCGACTCAGCGCCCGGCACGCCCGCCCCCCGCAGCTGCGCCACGCGCGACTTCCTACCGGTCAAAGTGGAGCCCGGCATGCTGTTCGTGCTCGGCGACCACCGGCGGGTGTCGCAGGACTCGCGCTGCCAGGGACCGGTACCGATCTCCAACGTGATCGGCAAGGCGATGGTCATCGCGACGCCGTTCTCCCGGTGGGGGTCGCTGGCCAGGCAAGAGGTCTTCGACGGCGTCTCGACACTCGGGGTGCTCCTCGTCCCGCTCGCCCTGCGCCGCATAAGAAGACGACACACTCGGGGTGATCGTGGTTCTCAGGTTTGCCGCGTAGGCTCCGTGCGTGATTGACGAGCAGACCAAGAGCAACAAGGGTTCGTTCTGGAAGGAACTGCCGATCCTGCTCGGTGTCGCCATTGTGGTGGCCCTGCTGGTGAGGCAGTTCGTCGTCCAGACGTTCTTCATCCCGTCCGGATCCATGGAGCACACCCTCGACCTTGATGATCGCGTTCTGGTCAACAAGCTCGTCTATGACTTCAGGTCGCCCGGGCGCGGAGAGATCATCGTCTTCGAGGCGCCGCAGGCTTGGCGGAACACCCCGGAGCACGAGGACTACATCAAGCGAGTGATCGGCATCTCTGGTGATCGCGTGGTCTGCTGCGATCCCCAAGGCCGGATCCAGATCAACGGGCACCCGCTTGACGAGGAGTCGTACATCTATCCGGGAAACAAGCCGTCGGTGCACGAGTTCGACGTCGTCGTGCCGGCCAACCGGCTGTGGGTGATGGGTGATCATCGGCAGTCCTCGGGCGACTCCCTGCAGAACTACATGGCCAGCAACGGTGACATCCAGCTCGCCACGATCCCCGAGGACAGCGTGGTCGGGCGGGCATTTGTCCTGTTCTGGCCGTTCAACCGGGCGACCTGGCTCAGCGTGCCGGGCACCTTCGAGGGCGTACCCGCTCCGGCGGCCACCGGCTGACGACGTCATAGGCTCTAAGCATGGAGCTGGAACCGCGGGAACGGGTTGCCGCCCGGGTGCTGCTCATAGACGAGCAAGACCGGGTGTTGCTGTTCCGCGGGGCCGACCCGGCCGAGCCGGAGGTGCGATACTGGTTCACCCCCGGCGGCGGGCTCGACCCGGGTGAGTCGTTCGCCGACGCGGCGGCTCGGGAGCTGGCGGAGGAGACGGGGCTGCGGGTTCCGGTGGGCGAGATCGGCGAGCCGGTGCATGATGAGGTGACGCTCTTCTCCTTCGACGGCATCAGCTACCGGCAGGAGCAACGATTCTTCGTGGTGCGGGCGCGGCGGTTCGAGGTATCGACGGCCGGGTTCGACAGCTACGAGGTCGATTCGATCGACCGTCACCACTGGTGGTCGGTGGCCGAGCTGGAGCGGACCGAGGACGCTTACTACCCGACGGACCTGGTGGCGGTACTGAAAAGATTGGGGATCTCGTCTTGCTAGCGCCGAGCCGGCCTCTCCTGCGACGCGACGGTGGCCTGTATGTGCTCGAGCGGGCGCTGCGGCGGCGCGGGTTCAGCGTGGTCGCCGGGGCCGACGAGGCCGGGCGGGGCGCCTGCGCCGGGCCGCTGGTGGCGGCCGCGGCCGTGCTGCCGGAGCGGCGCGAGATCGAGGGCCTCAACGACTCCAAGCTGCTGACGGAGGCGGTCCGCGAGCGGATCTACGACGAGGTGGTGGCGACGGCGGTGACGTGGGCAGTGGTGATCGTCTCACCCGCCGAGATCGACTCGCGCGGGCTGCACGTGGGCAATGTGGCGGCGATGCGGCGGGCGCTGGCAAAACTGACCCCCGGGCCGGCATATGTGCTCACCGACGGGTTCCCGGTCGACGGGGTCGGGGTACCGGGCCTGGCGGTGTGGAAAGGGGACCAGGTCGCCGCGTGCGTCGCGGCGGCGAGCGTGCTGGCAAAGGTCACCCGGGATCGGATCATGACGGAACTCGATGCCGTGTACCCGTTGTACGGGTTCGCGGAACACAAGGGGTACAGCACCCCCGAGCACAGTGCGGCGCTCGTGGAGCACGGTCCGTCACCGGTGCACCGGTACTCGTACAAGAACGTGGCTGCGACGTGGCTTACCGCGCGTGACGGCGAGCGGCGCGGTACGGTTTCTGAGGTTGAACCGCAGGAGGACGTGGCATGAGCGCTGAGGATCTCGAGAAATACGAGACCGATATGGAGCTTCAGCTCTATCGGGAGTACCGCGATATCGTGCGCCAGTTCTCCTACGTGGTCGAGACGGAACGCCGGTTCTACCTGGCTAACCAGGTTGATCTCCACGTGCGTAACTCGGACGGCGAGGTCTACTTCGAGGTCGAGATGCACGACGCCTGGGTGTGGGACATGTACCGCCCTGCCCGGTTTGTCAAGAATGTGCGCGTGATGACCTTCAAGGACGTGAACGTCGAGGAGCTGGAGAAGCCCGACATCTCCTTGCCGACGGAGGCCGGCTTCTAGCACCCTGGGTTATCCACAACCCGGGGTTTATCCACAGATCTTGTTTTGGCGTGGGTGCGGGCCGGGCTCGTTTTGGCCAGCCTTGTCGCCATGAGATTCCGCGCTGTCCGCGTCTGCCTCGCGATCGCCGTGGCGGTGGTCGCCCTGCCGCCCGTCGCCATGCCCGCCCATCTTGCTTCCGCCTCCCAGTTTGGTGTAGGGCCGGAGTATGTCTGGCCGGTCGTCGGCCCGATCGTCAACCCGTTCGACCCGCCTGCCCGCCCCTGGCTCCCCGGCCACCGCGGCGTAGATCTGTCCGCCCCCGCGTCCTCCCCGGTGCGAGCGGCGGCCGCCGGGGTGGTGTGGTTCGCCGGCCAGGTCGCCACCCGGCCGGTGGTGAGCATCGCTCACCCCAACGGCACCCGCACCACCTACGAGCCGGTCCAGCCGGTCGTTGAGGTCGGTGACGAGGTGTCCGCGGGCGACATCATCGGGTTGCTGCAGGCCGGGCACGCAGGCTGCCACGAGCCTTGCCTGCATTGGGGTCTGCGCCAAGGCGAGGCATACCTCGACCCGCTCAGCCTGCTCGGCCTGGCCCGGGTCCGCCTCCTACCCACGCCCGCCACCTAGCCCCCTCGCTGGGCCGGCCTGCCCGCGCCTGCCACCTAGCCCGCTCGCTGGGCCGGCGTGCCCGCGCCCGCTACCTGGGCCTTCGCAGGGGCGCCCGGCCGCCCAGCTCCCTAAGCCCTTTTCGGGGCGGGCGGCGGGCCCGGCGGCTGGTGTCTAGCATGCGTGGCGTGCCCGCCACCTTCCCCGCCCATCCAGCCGCCGTCCTGCCGCTCAAGCTTTGGCGGCCGCGCTGGTTCGACGGTGTGGCGCTGACGATCGGTTCGATGGCGCCCGATCTCGCGTACGCCTTGGACGGTTCGTGGCTGGAGCGTCCGGTGCCCGGCCTGCCGGCCACTTGGCAGGTTGCTCACTCCCTGCCGTGGCATCCGTTCTGGGTCGTGCCAGTAGCGTTCGTGTTCTGCCCGTTGATCCGCTGGTCCGCCCCGACCGTGGCGCCTTTGCTTCCGCGCCCGCTGCGCGGCTACGCCTCGATCGGGCCGGGCCCGCGCTGGTTTGTCACCGCCGCTTCGGCCATCATCGGCGGCGCAAGCCACGTCCTGTGGGACCGCCTCGCCGACGGCCCGCTCGACCTTCCGTCGTCGATCCTGGGCGGCGTTCTGGGCCTCTGGCTAATACTCCACTTTGGACGCCACCTGCCCACCCCCACCCCACAAACCCCATCCGCGCGGCCGTTCTCCTTCTGGGCCGTGGCCTCCGCAGTCTTCGCAGCGGGTCTGGCCGTCCTGCCGTTCCTGCCGGGCTTCGTCCTGGCGCACACCAGCTCCGCCCGGCTGATCCTGCTCGCGATCGCCGCTGTCCTCGCGGCCACGCTCGTCAGGCGGCTGCGGCCCGTTTGAGCAGCGCGGGCAGGGTTTCGGCGAGCCGGTCGTACTCGTCCTCGCTGTTGTAGATCTGAGCGCTGACCCGTAGCAGCCCACGACCCTGGAACGGGTTGACTGCCGTCTCGATCTTCAGCTCGTCGGCGATCCGGTTGCGCAGCGCGTGCGCGGTGGCGAAGTCGGTGACGAGGCCGTCGGGCAGCGGGATGACTCGCATGCTGACGTGGGCGCCGGGTTCGAGCAGGCGGGCGCTTTCCACGCCCAGCGCCTCGGCGATGACTCGCTGGCCGTAGGCGGCAAGGGCCACATTGTGCCGCTGGACGGTGTCCTCACCGAAGCGGTCAAAGATAGACAGGGCGGTTTTGACGGTCAGCCAGGTGGTGTGTTCGCGTGTGCCGTGGTGTTCAACATTTTGGGGGTACCCGTCAGCCTGGTGATGCGACACGACGAGCGGCACGATCCGGTCGCGCCAGCCGGCTGAGACCCGCATCATGGCGGTGCCGCCGGGTGCGAACGCCCACTTGTGAATGTTGCCGACCCAGAAGTCGGGGTCGATGCCGTCGAGCGGGCGCGGGATCATGCCGGGGCTGTGGGCGGCGTCGACGAGGAGCGGGACTCCCATGGCGCGCAAGCGTTGTGACAGTTCGGCGATGGGGTGGCGCTGGGCGGTGGCGGAGGAGATCTCGTCGATGATGACCAGCTTGGTCCGGGGTGTGACCGCATCCGTAACGGCCGCAACGGTTTCGGCGGCGCTGGCGGTTAGCGCGACCGGTGCTACGACGACCTTGACGCCGTGCCGCTTGGCTAGTTCGTCGACGGCGAGCGTGACGGCGTTGTAGCTGTGGTCGGTGATGACGATCTCGTCGCCGGTTTGCAGGGCCAGGGAGTTGAGCGCGATCGCCACGCCGGAGGTGGCGTTGAGGACGAATGCGCACAGGTCGGGGTCGGCACCCAGGAACTCGGCCGCGGCGGTGCGGTGTTCGCCGATCCGGTCGAGCAGTTCGCTGATGACGAAGCGCAGCGGGTTGGAGTCGTACTCGTCCAGCAGCCGGATGCGCTCCTGCCGCGCCGTGACAGGTACAGCGCCGAAGGATCCATGGTTGAGATGAGCGACGTTGGGGTCCAGGGCGAAGAGTTCACGCGCACCGCTGATCATGTGCGAGAAGTCTACGTCTTCAGAGTGAGGCGGTAGGTGCCGTCCTTTCCGCGTTTGACGTAGCCGCGCGTCTCCAGCCCCGGCAGCGCCGCCAGCACATACGTCACGGGCAGGCTGACGGTCGCCGCGATCTGTTGCGGTGTCACGCCTCCCGCCCGCGGCGTAGCGTCGTAGATCTGCTTTTCGAGTGTGCTGAGCAGGTCCAGCGGGCCTACCGGTCCGTGCGGCACGATCGCCAGGTCCTGGCCGATCATCCCGATCTCCTCGAGCACTTGCTCGGTGGTGCTCACCAGCCTGACCCTGTCGTCGCCTTCGCGGCGCAGCTCCTCGTGGCAGCCCTGGGAGGACTCTGAGGTGGCCGGTCCGGGGACGGCCATGGTGATCCGCCCGAGCTGCCGGGCCCGGCGCAGGGTCTGCCGGGCTCCGCTGCGCAGGGCGGCTTCGACCAGGATGGTGCCGTGTGACAGCGCCGCGATCACTCGGTTGCGGATGAGGAAGCGCACGCGGTGCGGTTCCGATCCGGGTGGCCACTCGCTGATCAGCAGCCCGGTCCCCACGATGTGTTCGAACATGGCGGTGTTGCCCACCGGGTACGCCCGGTCGACGCCCGAGGCAAGGACGGAGATGGTCTCCCCGCCGGCCGCCATCGCGCCCCGGTGCGCGGCGGCGTCGACGCCGAACGCGCCGCCCGAGACGACGATCCAGCCGCGTTGCGCCAGGCCGAAGGCGAGTTCGCACGCCATGTGCCGCCCATACTCGGTGCTCGCTCGGGCACCCACGACGGCGACGGAGCGCTGTCTGAGCGTTTCGACCGGAAGCGCGCCGCGCACCCACAGCGCGTGCGGCGGGAACGTGTCACGCTCGAGCGAGTCGCCGCCCTCGACGCTGATCCGCACCAGATCGTCCAATGCGGACGGCCACTGTGGACTCTCCGGTACGAGGATGGTGACGCCCAGCCGATCGGCGTCGCGCAGCAGGGAGGCGACCACCCGTGCCGGCTCCTTGCCGTGCAGCCGCGCCGCCATCGACTGCGCCAACGGGCCGTCGACGCGGCCGGAGGCGATGCGCTGCCACGCCTCGACCGGCCCGAACCGCCTGACCAGCTCATAGAGCGCCTTGCTGCCCGGCTCCCGTACCCAGCTGAGCAGCAGCCGCGCCGCCAGCACCCCGTCGTCCACCTCGCTCATGCCGTGCCCTGCCTCACCACGGGGCCCAAGCCCACCGCCGGGTCCTTCTCGTCCTCGCTCATGCCACGCCCTGCCTCACCACGGGGCCTAAGCCCGCCGCCGGGTCCTTCGTCGACCTCGCTCATGCCGTGCCGCGCTTTGCCATGAGGTCCAAGCCTTTTGGGCCGTGGGGAAGGTTGCGGCGCAGCGAAAGCGCCAGGCCCACCTCGGCGGGGCCGGGGGTCTGGCGGCCGAGCAGGTCGGCGATGGTCCACGCCAGCCGGGTCACGCGGTCGTAGCCGCGGCTGCTCACGCCGCCGAGGTCGAGCTGTCGCCCGAGTTCGGCGGTGGCTTCCCGGGGCAGGCGCCAGCGTCGGTCGCGCAGGGTCCGCCCGGGTACCTGGGCGTTGGTGCGCCAGCCGACCGGGGCCCAGCGGTCGGCCGCGGCGGCTCGCGCGGTGGCGACCCTGGCCGCGACCGTCGCCGACGACTCGCGCATGGAGTCCTCGGCCACGAGCTCGGCGGTGCTTACCGGTTCGAGGGTGAGCTGGATGTCGATGCGGTCGAGCAGCGGGCCGGACAGCCGCCGCCCGTACCGGAGCCTGGCGGCCGATGAGCATTCGCACTTGAAGCCGCCGGCCCGGGGTGAGCAGCCGCACGGGTTGGCGGTCAGTACCAGCTGGACAGTTGCCGGATACACCACCGTGCCGTCCGTGCGCCCGATGACGATGAAGCCTTCCTCCAGCGGTTGCCGCAGCGCCTCCAGCGCCCGCCGCGGGAACTCGGGCGCCTCGTCGAGCAGCAGCACGCCGTGGTGGGCGAGCGAAAGCGCGCCCGGCCGGGCCAGGCCGCCCCCGCCGCCGACCAGCGCGGTGACGCTCGACGTGTGGTGCGGCGCTTGCAGTGGCGGCCACCGGAGGAGCGCGGACTCGGGCGGCAGCACCCCGGCCACCGAGTGGATCGAGGTGACCTCGAGCGCCTCCTCGTCGCTCAACTCGGGCAGGACCGACGGCAGCCGGTTGGCGAGCATCGTCTTGCCGCCTCCGGGGCTGCCGAACAGCGCCAGGTGGTGCCCGCCGGCGGCGGCGACCTCGACCGCGAGCCGGCCCATGAACTGCCCGGCCACGTCGATCAGGTCGGCCCGCTCGGGCGGCGGTGAGGGTTCGCGGGTGGGTGGCGAGTCGAGCGTGCCGGCGCCGCGCAGGAAGCCGATCACACCGGCGAGGTGCCGTGCGGCGAGCACGTGGACGCCGGGGACCAGGGCCGCCTCGGGGGCGTTTGACTCGGGCACGATCGCGCGGCGCACCCCTTGGCGCAGTACCGCGGCGACCATCGGCAGCACCCCGCGTACCGGCCGGACCGAACCGTCGAGACCAAGCTCGCCGACGACGAGCACCCGGGCCAGGCCCTGCATGGGCAGCTGCCCGTCCGCGCCGAGCACGGCCAGCGCTATCGGCAGGTCGAAGCAGGAGCCGAACTTGCGTAGGTATGCCGGGGACAGGTTGACGCTGATGCGCTGGTACGGCCACGACCCGCCCGCGTTGGTGATCGCCGCCCGCACCCTTTCTCGCGACTCGTTCAGCGCCGGGTCGGGCAGGCCGGTCATGATCAGAGCGGGCAGTCCGGGTGCCACACACGCCTCCACCTCGGCCAGGTGACCGCCCATCCCGAGCATCGCCGCGCACAGGACCTTGGCATAGCTCATCTCAGTAGATCCCTCGCAGGTGGCTGACGACCGGCCCCTCCGACCGGCTGACCATGACCTTCACCAGGTCGAAGCGCACCTCGCGGGGCCTCACACCGGAGAGTGCCAGCCACTGCTTGGCGAGTGTGCGGATGCGGTTTGCCTTGTGCCCGGCCACCGCCTCGCCCGGGTCGCCGAAGGTCGTGCTGCGCCTCGTCTTTACCTCGCAGAAGACCACGGCGTCGCCGTCACGGGCGATTATGTCGATCTCGCCGGAGGCGGTGCGCCAGTTTCTGTCGAGCACGACCATGCCCTTGGCCACGAGGTGGTCTGCGGCGAGCTTCTCTCCCCACTCGCCCAACGTCTGGGTGACTTTTGTCATGCCGCCACCCTGGACCCCCGACGGCCGTCGCCACCAGCGCGGATACCGCGCAGCTGTGGACAGACCGGGGGTTGGGGACAGTGAACCGATCAATGAAGTCGATCTGCTATGCGGTACCCCCTGGCTTGCGGTTTTAGGTAAGGCCCCATACGTTTGCGGCCGTGGACCGACGAGATGAATACGGCAACTGGCAGGACACCGGCGGACACGGGGATCGATGGACCTACGGGTCCGATCAGTACGAGGACGACCGGATTCCGGCGCCCCGCTCGCCTGAGCCGCGCTATGGCGGCGCCCCGATGAGCGGTCCGCCCATGAGTGGCCCGCCCATGCGCGGTCCCCGTTCGGGTGAGCCGATGCCTCCGATGGACCCGCTTTATGACCCGATGCCCGACCCGCGGTTGGGTCCGGGGCCGATGGATCCGCGGATGGGGCCCGGCCCGCAGATGCCGCTGCAGCACATGCCGCCCGAGCCCGCGTACCAGCAGCCCACCGGCGCGGTCGACTCGGCCGCGGTGCGCCGCAAGATCAAGGAGACCGACGGGCTGTACCGCAGCCGCCAGCCGATCTTCGTGGCCCTCTACGCGCTTCTGGCCGCCGTGGGCGAAGCGTTGATGGTCGGCCCGTTCGTCAAGAGCATCGGTGAGGTGGCGGCGCTCGCCCCGCTGCTGGCGATGCTGGCCTTCCCGCTGCTGGCGCTGGGTATGTACGGGCTTTCCACGGGTGCGGCGACCGCCGTTCAGTTCCAGGGTCCGCGCGTGTGGCTGCGTGTCCCGCTCGCTTACATCCCGATCGGGATAGGTCTATTGATAGCCGCCGGGACGGCCGCCAAGTAAGGCCGGGTACACTTATCAATCGGCGACCGTCGCAAGGCGGTCGACTTCGCGCGCCCTCCCGCCCCGGGCAACCGGACGGCGGGCGGCGGCCCTCCCAGGTCGGACACTGATCAGTCCGCCAGCGGGCCGGCGACCGGGCGCCAGGCGGTGGTCAACCGGCCACCGGGCAACCAGGGAATTGTGCGTGGGGCCGAGCCCACGCCGGAAGGATAGGCAGCGTCATGGCTGTTGTCAGCATGCGTCAGTTGCTGGAAAGCGGTGTCCACTTCGGACATCAGACCCGCCGGTGGAACCCGAAGATGAAGCGCTTCATCTTCACCGAGCGCAACGGCATCTACATCATTGATCTTCGTCAGACCCTCGATTACATCGAGAAGGCATACAGCTTCGTGCGCAACACCGTGGCCGAGGGCGGCACCGTGCTGTTCGTCGGCACCAAGAAGCAGGCTCAGGAGGCGGTGGCCGAGCAGGCCTCGCGCGTGGGCATGCCCTACGTCAACCACCGCTGGCTGGGCGGCATGCTCACCAACTTCCAGACGGTCTACAAGCGCCTTCAGCGGATGAAAGAGCTTGAGGCGATGGATCTGACCGGTGCGACCGCCAACTACACCAAGAAGGAGGCGCTGCAGCTCTCGCGTGAGAAGGACAAGCTGTCGCGCACCCTCGGTGGTCTGCGGGACATGTCCCGGACCCCCGCCGCGGTGTGGATCGTTGACACCAAGAAGGAGCACATCGCTGTCGACGAGGCCCGCAAGCTGGGCATCCCGGTGATCGCGATCCTTGACACCAACTGCGACCCGGACGAGGTCGACTTCCCGATCCCGGGCAACGACGACGCCATCCGCTCGGCCGAGCTGCTCACCAAGGTGATCGCGAGCGCGGTCGCCGACGGCCTGATCGCCCGTTCGGGCAAGGCCGCCCGCGGCGGTGACGTCAAGCCCGAGCCCGGGACAGTCGCGGCCGACGAGCCGCTGGCCGAGTGGGAGCAGGAGCTGCTCGCACCGGCCGGCAGCGCCGCGGGGTCGAGCCCCGCGGCCGCGTCGACCCCCACCGAGCAGCCGCCTCCCGCCACCGAGTAAGACGCAGCAGTCCACCACCGAGTAAGAACGGACTAGAGAAACCATGGCTGAATTCACAGCTGCCGATGTCAAGCGGCTGCGGGACCTGACCGGTGCCGGCATGATGGACAGCAAGAAGGCCCTCACGGAGTCGGACGGCGACTTCGACAAGGCCATCGAGCTGCTTCGCATCAAGGGCGCCAAGGATGTCGGCAAGCGCGCCGGCCGGTCCACCGCCAACGGCCTGGTGGCGCACTCGGGCAACGCGCTGCTTGAGCTCAACTGCGAGACCGACTTCGTGGCCAAGAACGCCGACTTCATCGAGCTGGCCGACCGCCTGGTCAAGCACGTGGGCCAGGCCAAGCCGGCCGACTTGGAGGCGCTGCTGGTCAGCACGCTCGACGGCACCTCCATCGCCGATCTGGTACAGGAAGCTTCCGCCAAGATCGGTGAGAAGCTGGTCGTCAACCGGTTCGCCGTGCTGGACAACCCGATCGCCGTCTACATGCACCGCAAGAGCCCCGACCTGCCGGCGCAGGTGGGTGTCGCGGTGACGTACGCAGGCAAGTCCGACGAGGCGGCCGAGGCCGACGCTCGCGGCGTGGCGATGCAGATCGCCGCGATGCGGCCCAAGTACCTGACGAGGGACGAGGTTCCGTCCGACATCGTGGAGTCCGAGCGGCGCATCGCCGAGCAGACCGCGATCGAGGAGGGCAAGCCGGCCGCGGCCGTGCCGAAGATCATCGAGGGGCGGGTCAACTCGTTCTTCAAGGACTTCGTGCTGCTTGAGCAGGCTTCGGTGACGGACCAGAAAAAGACGGTGCAGCAGGTCCTCAAGGAGGCCGGCATCGAGGTCAAGCGGTTCGTCCGGTTCGAGGTCGGTCAGGCCTAAGACGGCAATACCGGCGCGTGCGAAGCAACGCGCGGCATCGCCGCCCCCGAGCCGACGATCGTGCCTGATCATCTGGCAAAACGAAAACCGTGTTTGCCAGATGATCAGATCCCGAACGTCGCCGGCGGCAATTCGACACAAACGCGCAGGGGGAGGTCGTGGTGTCACGACCTCCCCCTTGGCATAGGGTCTGGGTGCGGTCAGGCTGATTTCGCGGAAGGGATGGCGCCAGGTGTCCGACCAGTTCAAGCGCGTCGTGTTGAAGCTGTCCGGTGAGGTTTTCGGCGGCGGAGCGGTCGGGGTCGATCCCGATGTGGTGGCGAACATCGCCAGGCAGATCGCCGCTTCGGCGCGACGTGGGGTTCAGGTCGCCGTGGTCGTGGGTGGCGGGAACTTCTTCCGCGGTGCCGAGCTGCAGAAGCGCGGCATGGACCGGGCCCGCGCGGACTACATGGGCATGCTTGGCACGGTCATGAATTGCCTTGCGCTGCAAGACTTTCTGGAAAAAGAGGGGATCGAGACCCGGGTTCAGACCGCGATCGCGATGGCTCAGGTGGCCGAGCAGTACATCCCGCTGCGCGCCATTCGCCACCTTGAGAAGAGCCGCGTGGTGATCTTTGGCGGGGGCGCGGGGATGCCGTACTTCACCACCGATACGGTTGCGGCGCAGCGGGCGCTGGAGATCCGCGCCGACGTCGTGCTGATGAGCAAGAACGGCGTGGACGGGCTTTACACGGCGGATCCCAGGACCAACCCGGATGCGGTCAAGCTGGATCGGATCACCTTCTCGGAGGCCCTGCAGCAAGGTTTGCAGGCGGTCGATGCGGCGGCTTTCAGCCTTTGCAGAGAGAATGGGTTGCCTATGCTCGTCTTCGGTGCCGAGGGGGACGACATCGGGCGCGCGCTCAGCGGTGAGAAGATCGGCACGTTGATCACCAACGGGTGACGGATACTGCTGAAAACGAGAGATACGGAGAAGCCCGTGATTGAGGAGACGCTCCTCGATGCCGAGGAGAGAATGGAGCGGGCCGTCGAGCACGCCAAGGAGGACTTCGCGGCGATTCGCACCGGCCGGGCCAACGCGGCGATGTTCTCAAAGATCGTGATCGACTACTACGGCACGCCCACGCCACTGCCGCAGATGGCGTCGATCAGTGTTCCCGAGCCGCGCATGGTCATCATCAAGCCATACGACGCGTCCCAGCTCGCCCAGATGGAGCGGGCGATCCGCGACTCGGACCTGGGCGTAAATCCGGGGAACGAGGGCACGGTGCTGCGCATCGTGGTACCCCCGATGACTGAGGACCGCCGCAAAGACATGATCAAGGTGGCGAAGGGCAAGGCCGAGGACGCCAGGGTTGCGGTGCGCAACATCCGGCGTCGCGCCAAGGAAGAGATCGACAAGCTGGTCAAGGATGGCCAGACCGGCGAGGACGACGGGCGCCGGGGCGAGAAGGAACTCGACGAGCTGACCCACAAGCATGTGGCGCGCGTCGACGAGCTGCTCAAGCACAAGGAAGCTGAGTTGCTCGAGTTCTGATGGACAGCCTCGACGATGGTGGGGCGCGGCACTTTCGGCACGCCGCGCCCGCGCAACCGCCTGACTATGGGCGCGCCGGCCGCAACATCCCCGTTTCAATGGCCGTCGGGCTTGGCCTGCTTGCGGTTGTGTTATTGCCGCTCTTCTATTTTAAAGATTTTTTCTGGCTGGTACTGGCGGCGGCCGCGTGCGTCGGAACGTGGGAGATGGCTCGAGCCATGCGCGCGGCCGGTGCCAAGGCTCCGGTGGCGCCGGTGCTCGCCGGCTCCGTCACGATCACGGCGCTCGCCTGGTACTCCGGCGTTGACGGGCTGAGCATCGGCTTGCTCATCGGGGTGCTGGCGACGCTGGTGTGGCGGATGGGCGAGGGGCCGGTCGGCTACCAGCGCGACATGGGGGCGGCCGCCCTCATCCTCGTCTATGTGCCTTTCCTGCTTGGCTTCGCGGCGCTGCTGGCCCGGCCGGACGACGGGGCGTGGCGCATCGTCGTGACCCTCGGGGCGGTGGTGCTCTCGGACACGGGCGGTTACGTGGCCGGGGTGTTGCTGGGCAAGCATCCGATGGCCCCCGCGATCAGCCCGAAGAAGTCGTGGGAGGGGTTCGCCGGGTCGGTGGTGGCCAGCGCTGCGGGCAGTGCCGTGCTGCTGCCGATGCTGCTTGACATCGCGGCGTGGAAGGGCGCCATCTTCGGGCTTGTCGTGTCGGCCGCGGCGGTGCTCGGCGATCTCGCCGAGTCGTTGATCAAGCGGGATCTCGGTGTGAAGGACATGAGCAATCTGCTGCCGGGGCATGGCGGCCTGATGGACCGGCTGGACTCGATCCTGTTCGCGGTCCCGACGGCGTATTTGTTGCTCTCCGTGCTCGCCGCGTGATGTGCTGACTGTTGTGGTCGCCACGCGGGGGCTGTCGCTAGAGGCCGAACATGGGACACTGGATCGGTCATGACAATTTTGCCCGTGGTCCCGATCACAATCGGTGACGAAAAGCCTGCACGCCGTGCATCCATGCCACCCATGCACCTAGCCGACATGGAAATGCCCGAGCGGCGCTCCACCGTCGCCGCCTTAGGCGAGCAGGCCTTCCGGGCGAGCCAGCTCTCGCACCACTATTTCGGGCGCCTGGTGCGTGACCCCGCGGCGATGACCGACATTCCGGCCGCCGTTCGGGAGCGCCTCGCCGGCGAGCTTCTCCCGGGTCTGCTCAACCCGGTCCGGGAGCTGGAGTGCGACGACGGACAGACGCGCAAAGCCCTGTGGCGGCTTCACGACGGCTCGCTCGTCGAGAGTGTCCTGATGGGATATTCAGACAGGGTGACCGTTTGCATCTCCAGCCAGGCGGGCTGCGGCATGGCCTGCCCGTTCTGCGCGACCGGCCAGGCGGGCCTGACCCGCAACCTGTCGACGGCGGAGATCGTGGATCAGGTGGTCTACCTCGCCGGGGTCGCCGCCTCGGGCGCGATGGGCGGTTCCGCCCGGCGCCTGAGTCACGTGGTGTTCATGGGCATGGGCGAGCCGCTGGCAAACTACGCGCGGGTGATCGCGGCGCTTCGCCGGCTCACCAGCCCGGCGCCGGAGGGTCTTGGCCTGTCCCAGCGCCACATAACGGTCTCGACGGTCGGCCTGGTGCCGGCGATGCGCAAGCTTGCCGATGAGGATCTCGCGGTAACCCTTGCATTGTCCCTGCATGCGCCCGATGATGAGCTGCGCGACGAGCTTGTGCCGGTCAACCAGCGGTGGAAGGTTGACGAGGTGCTTGCCGCCGCGTGGGATTACGCCGCACGGACAGGCCGTCGGATTAGTGTCGAGTACGCAATGATCAAGGATGTCAATGACCAGCCGTGGCGGGCCGACCTACTGGGTCGGCTGCTGGCGGGGCGGCTGGCGCATGTCAATCTCATCCCCCTCAACCCCACGCCCGGGAGCAAATGGGACGCGAGTCCCAAGCCGGTGGAGCGAGAGTTCGTGCGGAGGTTGCGGGCCGCCGGAGTTCCCACTACCGTCCGGGACACCAGGGGGCGCGAGATCGACGGCGCATGTGGACAGCTTGCTGCAAGTGAGGGTGAGGCATGAGCTCAAGTCATGGTCAGCGGTTCCGCAGGCGGGCGGTGCGGCGCGGGTACAAGGTGGACGAGGTTGATCAATTCCTCGACCGCGTGGAGGCCACGCTGAACGGCACGCCGATGGGCGCACCGGTGTCCGCGCAGGACGTGCACGAGGTGGTCTTCCGGGTGCGCTTCGGCGGCTACGACGAGTGGCAGGTCGACCTGCACCTCGACCGGGTCGAGCGCCAGATCGCCGAGCTGGAGGAGAGGTCGTCGCCGGGCGTGGGCGCACAGTTGCGTGCCTCGATGGCGCCGCCGCCAATGATGATGGACAGGTCGGGTGGTCCGCCCCCGCCGCTGCCCACGCGCACTCCCAACGCGAGCGCGCCCACGAGCACCATCCCGCGCTACGACCAGCAGTCGTTCGAGCCGCCGCGGCGCGACGAGGGCTCCTTCGCCAACTCGGGCAGCTTCCAGGGTCTGGCCGACCACCCGAGCGGGTCGTTCCCGGGGTTCGGGCCGCCGCCGGACCGCAACTCGCGCCCCGACATCACCGGCGAGATCCGGCCGCAGCGCAGCGACCCCTATGGCACCGGTGGCTATGGCGCGGTCGCGCCCGATCCTTATGCTCAGCCGGCCCGCGGTGGCTACGATCCCGGTGCGACAGGTGCCTTCAACGCTGTGCCGGCCGGTTACGGCCCGCCGTCCTCGGGCGGCGGCGGTGGCGCCGAGAGCCAGCGGGTCGACCAGCTGCGCCGCACGTTCCAGCTGCGCCGCTTCGGCAGCGGTTACGACCCGGGCCAGGTGGATCGCCTCTTCGACAACGTGCTTGGCGCACTGTCCGGCCGTGGCGGGGTCAACGAGGCCGAGCTTGACCCGTCGCGCCTGAATCTGGTGCCGGGCGGCTACTACGAGGCCGAGGTGGACCAGGCGATCCGCGAGGTGCGAGAGATCCTGCGAGCCCGATAAGGGATGTCCAGAAGTCTAAGGGCGATTGCCAGGCACACGCCCTTAGACTGCAGACTGCGGGCTGTGAGGGCGAGTGCCAGGCAAACGCCCAAAGAGGGCGGGCTGTGAGGCCGAGTGCCAGGCAAACGCCCCACAAGAGGGCGAGTGCCAGGCAAACGCACTCAGAGGGCTAGTCCCGCAGGCCGTTGCGCCGCAGGATGGCGTCGACGATGAGGAGCAGGGCGATACCGCCCGCGATGCCGAGGATCCACGGTGCTCCGGTGTTCACTTCGTTGTCGCCGAAGAGCATCGCCACCAGCAGCACGATGATGCCGATGCTGACGATCCTGATCACCCGGATCGGGGTGGGCTTGTGCTGGTCGGGTGAGGTCACCGGCTCTTCTGATGCCACTGGAGGCGTCCTTTCACGTCAAGCGTTCCTGCCTTGTAGCGTAGAGCAGTGCAAATTACGGGTACGGGACACGCCAGTATGCGGATCGACACGGCGGCGGGGTCGATCCTTTGCGACCCTTGGGTCAACCCAGCGTATTTCGCGTCATGGTTCCCGTTTCCCGACAATTCCCAGCTGGACTGGGAGGCGTTGGGGGAGTGCGACTACCTGTACGTCTCGCACCTTCATCGGGACCACTTCGACGCGGCGCACCTGAAGCGTTTCGTCAGCAAGAAGGCGACGGTCCTGCTGCCGGAGTACCCGACCTCGCAGCTGGAGGACGAGCTGCGCGACCTGGGCTTCACCCGGTTCTTCAAGACGGTCAGCGACGAGGTGCACGAGCTCGACGGCGGCCTCAAGGTCATGATCCAGGCACTGGTCTCGCCGACGGACGGGCCGATCGGGGACTCGTCGCTGTGGGTGGAGCATGAAGGCGTCCGGCTGCTCAACCAGAACGACGCCCGCCCCACCGATCTGTCGCGCTTCGCCGCGCTGGGGCATGTGCATGCTCACATGCTGCAATTCTCGGGCGCGATCTGGTACCCCATGGTCTATGAACTGCCCCAGGCCGCAAAGACCGCCTTTGGCAAGCAGAAGCGCGACCGCCAGTTCGACCGCACGTTCCGCTACATCGACGATCTGAAGGCGTCGCACGTCTTCCCGATCGCCGGGCCGCCGTGCTTCCTGGACGACGCGCTTTGGCAGTTCAATGACATCTTCGGCGACGAGGGCAACATCTTCCCGGACCAGATGGAGTTCATCCGGCAGTATCCGGGCGGCAACGGCGTGATCCTGTTGCCCGGCAGCAAGGCGGAACTGTCCACTCAGGACTGCGAGGTGGCGCACCCGACCGAGGTCGAGACCTTCTTCGAGCAGAAGGAGGCGCATCTCAAGTCGTACCAGGAGCGGCAGCGGGCGGTGATCGAGCAGGAGAAGCGGTCCTGGTCGCATCCGGAGGTCGACGTGCTGGCGGGGATGAAGGCGCAGATCGATCCGCTGCTCGACGAGTCGGTGTATCTGGCCAAGGGCGTGGGCGGGCCGGTGCGCTTCGACCTGACCGACCCGGACGGGACGGTGATCGAGTCGATTCTGGTGGACTTCCCGGGTAAGGAGGTCCGGCATGCCGCCGATGAGAAGGTGCGCTACCGCTTCAGGACCGAGCGCCGCCTCATCGAGCACCTCCTATATGGGGGGGAGGGTGACTGGGTGAACTCGCTGTTCCTCTCGTGCCGCTTCTCCGCCGCCCGGATCGGGCAGTACAACGAGTTCGTCTACGCCTTCTTCAAGTGCCTGTCGGAGGAGCGGCTGCAGTACGCCGAGGGCTGGTACGAATCCCAGCGCCCCGACGCCGAGGACATCACCATCGGGGGCTGGACGTTCCAGCGCCGCTGCGCGCACCTGAAGGCCGACCTGACCCGCTTCGGCATCGTGGACGGCAGCACGCTGACCTGCCAGCTGCACGGCTGGCGTTGGGATCTGGCCAGCGGCCGCTGCCTGACCAGCGTGGGGCACGAACTCAGGTCCAGGCCGGCCGGTGAGCCGGCGGCGCAGGTGGAATAGTGGCGCCCATGGGAGCTCCGGAACCGGGCTTGGGCTGGCCCGAAATGCTGGATCGGCTCGATAGGCATGCCACGTCCGGTCAGCCGTCGCCGGATACGGCGCCTTTGCTTGACCTGATGAGCACCTATCGGGTGCCGGGGGTCAGCATCGCTGTCGGTCAGGACGACGGCCAGTTCTGGTCAGCCGGTTACGGCACGACGAGCACCGGGTCGCCCACTCCGGTGAGTGCCCGCACGGCGTTCCAAGCCTGCTCGATCAGCAAGCACGTGGCCGCGTTCGGGGCATTGCGATTGGTCGCCGACGGGACGCTGGCCCTGGATGGTGACATCGGCGAATACCTGACGTCATGGAAGCTGCCGCCCCACGAAGGTTGGCGGGTCAGCGTGACGCTGCGGCAGCTGCTGGCACACACGGCGGGATTGTCCGACAACTGGTTCCGGGGGTACGGCTCGGACGAGCTTGTCCCGTCCATGCTTCAGATCCTGCGGGGCGATGCCGCCGCGAACACTCCGCCGGTGCGGCCGAGTCTGCTTCCGGGCAGCCGATTTCGGTACTCGGGCAGCCACTACGCTGTGCTGCAGCAGTTGATGGTGGATGTGACCGGTTCCCCGTTCGACGAACTCATGCGCGGGCTGGTGCTGGAGCCGGTGGCGATGGCCGACAGCAGCTACAGCCAACAGTTTCCGCACCAGCGACCGCAGATGATTGCACCAGGCCATCACGCCGGCGGCACCCCCGTTCCCGGCGGCTGGCGGACGATCCCGGAGATGGCCGGCGCAGGATTGTGGAGTACACCCACCGATCTCGTCCGGTTCGAGCTGGAGCTTGCCCGCGCCGCCTCCGGCGCATCCGATCTGCTCGATCGCGATCTGGCGGCGCAGATGCTGACGCCGCAGTTGCCTGATGCCCCGTACGGCCTGGGCACCGAACTCAAGGGCTCGACCGGGTTTGGGCACAGCGGCGGCAGCATCGGCTACGGCTGCTACTCCTACGCCTGGCCCGACGCCGGCGTGGCGGTGGCGGTGATGACCAACTCTGACGACTCACTTGAAATCCGGCGCAGCATCATCGCTGCCGCGGACCGCCGATACGGCAGCGCTGTCAAAGCCGCACCGCCGGGCGAGGTCACCGGCCGGTACCTGTTGCGGGACGACTATCCCATCGACGTCACCATCGTCGATGACCGGCTCACGCTCACCGCCGGCGGGCAGCCGCCGGCGGTCCTGCTGCCGCTGCCCGGGGGCGGCTACCGGCATCCGGGACTGGATCTGCAGGTCACGTTCCAGCGGTCCGGCGACCAGCCGTACGTCATGGAACTCCGGCAGGAAGGGACCACGCAGACAGCGACCCGGAACGAGGCCGGGCCCTCTCAGTAGGTGCGGCGGGCGGGGCGGCGCCGATTCGGCAGCGGAGGCGGCGGGCCGGTGAAGGCCCGTACCCCGATTGCGATGACGGCGCCGAAGACAAAGCCGATGACGTGGGCGAGGAACGCTACCTCGCCGGCGTCACCGACGGCGTAGCCGGACGAGTAGAGCCACTGAAGCACGAACCACAGCCCGAGCACGAACCAGGCGGGCAGTTTCAATGGCAGGAAGAGCAGGAACGGTACCAGGCTCCACACCCGCGCGCCGGGGTACAGGATCAGGTAGGCGCCGAGCACTCCGGATACCGCGCCCGAGGCGCCGATGAGGGGCGTCTCCAGGGCCGGGTCGGCAAGCGCAAACCCATACGCTGCAATGAATCCGGCGAGCAGGTAGAAGAGCAGGAAGCGCAGCCGGCCGAAGCGGTCCTCGACGTTGTTGCCGAAGACCCACAGGAACAGCATGTTTCCCAGCAGGTGCAGCCAGCCGGCGTGCAGGAACATCGAGGTGAGCACGGAGACGCCGATGGTCTTCTCGTAGGTGGGCGGCGCGATGACGCAGCCTTCGCCGCCGGCTCCGGTGCCCACCTGACCGTTGGGGACCATGGGGAGTTGCCGGTTTTCAAGCATCTCGCGGGGGATGGCGCCGAAGCGGTCGTAGAAGGCTTCCAGCTCGCACACGTCGGCGGTGTTGATGCCCTCGATGCCGATCAGCGTGTACGCCGGGGACATCAGAAATACCACGACATTTGCGGCTATGAGGCCGTAAGTCACGATCGGGGTCCGGCGGACCGGGTTGACATCGTGTACGGGAAGCACCACGCCCCCCACTGTGCCCTATATGGACAGCCGTAAACCAGTGGCTACTCGGCCCCTCGCGCCGCAAGCACCTCGCGCATGTGCGCCCGGGTCCACTCGCACGCCACCGCCAGGGGCTGGAAAAGGCTGTGGCCCAACGGAGTCAGCTCATACTCCACCTTGGGCGGGACCAGGCCATGATCGGTCCTGGTGACGAGCCCGTCGCGCTGCATCGCCCGCAGCGATTCGGTCAGCACCTTGGGGGTCACGTTGTGCAGTGGGACGCGCAGTTCGGAGAAGCGGCGCGGGCCGTCGCGCAGGCATGTCATGATGCGGGCGGTCCACTTGTCGCCGACCCGGATCATCGGCGGGACGTCGACATCGGTGCAGTCCCGGAACATTTCACGGTCCAGCGGCGGGGTCACGCCACCACAGTATCGTTGCGGTAACCATGGGGTACGCCGCTACGGTCGGCCGCATGAGCAGGATTGTGATTTACGGGGCAGGTGGCAAGGCGGGTCGCCGTGCCGTGGCCGAGGCGGTCCGGCGCGGCCATGAGGTCACCGGTGTGGGAAGGGGCCCGGCCAACGGGTTGAAGCGGGGCGATGTCACCGATGCGGCAAGTGTCGCGGCCACCGCCACAGGGCACGACGTCGCGGTCAGCACGGTCTACCGCCCGGATGTCGATGCCGGGCAGTTCTACCTGAGCACCGCGGGCGCTCTCATCGAAGGGCTGGCAAAGGCGGGCGTCGGGAGGCTGATCGTCATCGGCATGGATCCCCGGCTGGGCAACGACTTCTCCGACGCGCGCGCGGCCGAACTCGAGTACCTGCAGCGCAACGCGGGCGAGCTGGACTGGGTTTTCCTTGTCCCGCCACCGGTTGTGCTGACCGACGACGGCTACGCCGAGGTGGCGGTGGCGCTGTTGGACGAGATCGAGCGTCCCACCCGGCACCGCGCCCCGCTGCCGCTCAGCTAGGTGGCGGTGGCGGTGCTGGACGAGATCGAGCGTCCGACCCGGCCACCGCGCTCCGCTGCCGCTCAGCGGCCCAGATCGGTGAGGATCCGCTGGGCGGCGTTGTGCCCGGCGGCCCCGATCACCGAGCCGGCCGGGTGGCAGCCGGCGGAGCCGGCGTAGAGCCCGTCAAGCCCGGTGGCGTAAGGCATCCGGTCGGCGAAGCTGATCGTGTTGTCCACGTGGTGGATGTGGCCGCCGGTGATCCCGAAGTGGGACTCGATGCCTTGCGGTGTCAGCGTGAACGAGTCGGCGACCAGATCCTTTGTCCCGGGCGCGTACGACTCGCAGATCTCCAGCAGCTTGTCCACATAAGACTCATCCGGCCCGAGGTCGACGCCGTACGGCACGGACTGCACGAAAAGCGCGCTGGAGTGGTGGCCCGCCTCGTCCTGCAGGGACGGGTCGGCGGTCGTGTGCAGGTACCACTCGATCGTCGGCTCGTCCGGCAACTGTCCGGATTGGACCTGTGCCCACATGCGCCGCAGGCGTGCCAGCGGTTCCACGCCGTCCGACCCGGGCAGCAGGTGGATCGTGGAACCGAACGGCGACGGCGTCCCCGGCGGCAGGCACTTGAACGAAGGCAGCCCGGACAGGGCGAGGTTCACCTTCATGGTCGTGCCGGTGCGCTTGTTCGCCAGCATCCGATCCCGCAGCGGAGACGGGAAGGCGTCACCGGCGATCTGCAGAAGCGCGAACGGGTCACACGCTCCCAGCACCACCCGCGCCCCGAAGAACCGCCCGTCCGC
>DASUXL010000313.1:0-13458 GCA_036377915.1 Candidatus Limnocylindrales bacterium | reverse complement strand
CGGCAGGAGAAGCCCTCGCCGCCGGGCTGTCCCGGGCAGCCATCGCCATGGCCATCATGTCCGCGCTCGGCATCGGCATCACCCGGCTGGCCGCCGGCAAAGCGCCCAAACCGCGGAACATCGACTACGCCCAGGCGGCCGCCAGCACCAGCCACACCATTAGTATCCGGGCGTGACCATCGTCCGCCCCGAAACCCCCGAAGACAGCGATGCGGTTGCGGTGCTGCATGTCCGCGCCTGGCGCAAGGGGTACGGCGGGATCCTCCCCGACGAACTGCTCGCCCGGCTCGACCCGGACGTGTGGGCGCAGCGGCGCCGCGACGCCCTTGCCAATCCCGACCGGACCTTCGAAAGCCTCGTCGCCGAGCAGGACGGCACCATCGTCGGGTTCACCACCTATGGCCCGTACCGCAACGGGCAGGACGCCAACGACCTCGACCCGGCGGTTGGCGAGATCCTGGCGATCTATCTCGACCCGGATCGGTGGGGCGGCGGTGCCGCGGGGCCGCTGATGCGGGCCGCGCTTCAGGGACTGAAACAGCCGGAGGTGCGGCTGTGGGTACTGGCGGAAAACCAACGGGCACAAGCGTTCTATCGCAAGCACGGGCTACGCCCGGACGGGGTCACGGCCATGTACCGCCCCCGCGGCACCGAGCTCGACTTCCCCGAGGTACGCATGTCGATCGTCCGAGGGCGTGACGAGCAGCAGCGCTAGCATGATCCACACGTAGGCGTTGGAGAAGACGAAACCGGTCAGGCCGGAGAAGTCCTCCTCGTAGAGCCACACACCCCGGCTGGAGAGCACCACGAAAGCGAAGGCGGCGAACCACAACCGGGCCTTGCCACCCCGCTCGACGATCAGCACGAACGCCGGAATCGCCCACACCAGATGGTGAATCCAGGTCACCGGACTGATCAGGACACCGACGATGCCGGTGAGGGCCAGCCCGAGCACCTCATCTCCGCGTCCGGCCGCGGCCCTGCTCCGTACCCCCCAAATAGCAAGAACGGCAACAACGGAGGCCGCCCAAATGAGCGTGCTGGGCTCGGTCGGATCCAGGCGCGCGATGACGCCCTGCAACGACTGGTTGGAGATGTAGGAAAGCGCGCCGACACGGTCGGTGTCCCACAGCGCCGACGTCCAGAACTCCCGCGAAGCGTCCGGCGCGGCGACGGCCGCCACCAGCGTCGCCACCAGGGCGGTGGCGCTCGCGACCACCGCCTCCCGCCAGCGCTTCGTGATCAGCAGGTAGACGATGAAGATGCCCGGCGTCAGCTTGACCGCGGTGGCAAGGCCGATCCCGACCCCGGCGAAACGGGAACCGCGCCGCATGAGCAGCAACAGATCCCCCGCGACCAGCCCGACCAGCAGCATGTTGACCTGACCGAACAGGAACGTCTCCCGCATCGGCTCGTAGACGGCAAGCAGGCAAAGCGAAATCGCGACGGCGAACCAGGGCGTCCACCCCCGGCGGCGGATCAGCGGATCGAGCAGCGTGCGCATGAACCACACGGTCACCGCGACCGTCATCAGCGACCCGATCGCCACCGCGACAGGCCAGATGACAAACGCCATCGGCAGCATCGTCAGCGCGGCGAAAGGCGGATAGGTGAACCCATACGTGCTGCTTCGGCGCACAAAGTCGTAAATGTGCCCGTCATCGTTCACCCAATAGTTGATCGCCCCGTAGTACACGTTCAGGTCGAAGAAGCCGTGCCGGATGGCGAACACCGCGTCAAATGCCAAAGCGGCAAGCGCAAGCAGCACCACGATGATGACCTGCCTGCGCGTCCCCATAAGATCCTCTCGTGGCCATTGGTTTCGTCCGGCCGGCACGCCCGCCCGACGCCGCGGAGATCGCCCGCATCCAGCTGTCGACCTGGCGTACCGCATACCAGCGACTCATGCCCAGGCACGTGCTCGAGGAGATCAGCGAGGAGATGCTGCGCCAACGCTGGTCGGAAGCTGTCACCTCGCCCCCGGGCCCGTCCTACCGGGTCCTGGTCGCGGTCGAACAGACCCAACAAGACTACGTGGTCGGGTTCCTGGCGTCGGGACCGGATGACGAAGACGACCGCGTGGCGGCGATCACCGAACTGCTCGTCGAACCCAGATGGGGACGGCGCGGGCACGGCAGCAGGCTCCTCGCGGCAGCGGTGGACCTGTGGCGCCAGGACGGCTTCACCCAGGCGCGCTTCTGGAGCTTCGAGCGCGACCTCCCGATGAGCAAGTTCCTGACCTCGGCCGGGTGGGCGCAAGACGGCCTGCGCCGGGAACTGGACGTCGACGACCTGATGGTCCCCCAGCTCCGCTGGCACGTGAGCTTGTTACAACAATTCACCGAGGCCGACGGTCAGGCCGGGACGGTTGACGACTGAACGGATCGCCAGCAGCACACCCGGCATGAACGAGGCCCGATCATAGGAGTCGTGCCGGATCGTCAGCGTCTCCCCGGTCGTCCCGAACAGCACCTCCTGGTGCGCGACGAGCCCGTTGGCGCGCACGCTGTGCACCCGCACGCCAGCGACGTCGGCGCCGCGGGCCCCGGGTAGCTCGTCCTTTGTCGCATCGGGCATCGTGCCCATGCCCGCCGCGACCCGCGCCTCGGCGATCACCTCGGCCGTGCGCAGGGCCGTGCCGCTGGGCGCGTCGACCTTGCGCGGATGATGCTGCTCGATCACCTCGACAGAGTCGAAGAACTTCGCGGCACGCTGGGCGAACTCCATCATCAACACCGCGCCGACGGCGAAGTTGGGGGCGATCACCACACCCACCTGCGGATGGGTTTTGAGCCAGGTGCGTACCCGCTCGATGCGCGCCTGCGTGAAGCCACTGGTCCCGACGACGACGTTGATGCCCTGGTCGATGCACCAGTGCAGGTTGTCCATGACCACGTCGGGGGTGGTGAAGTCGACGACCACCTGCGCCCCGGCGTCGGACGCGTTGAACAACCAGTCGCCCTGATCGATCATCGCCACGAGATCGAGGTCGTCGGCGTTGTCGACGGTGCGGCAGACCTCCACGCCCATGCGTCCCCGAGCACCCAGCACGCCGACCCTGATCGGCTCCTTCTCCTCAGTCACGCGGACCACTATACGAAAGCGCGCTCGTCGAAAGGGCCTACGACAGCAAGCGACATCGGTGCTTTCATGACGTTCTGCGCGATCGTGTTCACCTCGTCGAGCGTCACCGCCTCCACCTTGCGCAGCAGCTCATCGATGGTGAGCAGTTCGCCGTGCAGCAACTCTCCCTTGCCCAGGCGGCTCATCCGCGACCCGGTGTCCTCCAGCGCCAGCACCAGCGAACCCTTGAGCATGCCCTTGCCGCGGCGCAGCTCGTCGGCGGTGATGCCTTCGCGCATCACCGACTCCATCGACTCCCGCGCCAGCGACAGCACCTCCTCGGCCCGCCCCGGCGCGCAACCCGCGTAGATACCGAAGTTGCCGATCTCCGCGTAGTGGGACACGAACGAGTACACCGAGTAGGCAAGACCCCGCTGCTCCCGGATCTCCTGGAACAGCCGGCTGGACATGCCGCCGCCGAAGACGTTGTTCAGCACGCCCAGAGCGAAGCGCCGCTCGTCGTGCCGCGCGACCGCCGCCCCGCCCAGCACCAGATGCGCCTGCTCGGTCCGGTCGCCGCGCACCACGGTCCGCGGCGGGCCCAGCTTGACCGCCGAACCCACGTGCCGCAGCGGCGCCGGCTCGGCCGTGCCGAAGTCCGCGAACGGCGAAGCCGCAAAGGCTTGCCGCACCTGCTTTACCACGGTTGCGTGGTCGAGGTTGCCGGCCGCGGCCACCACGATGTTGGGCGGGGTGTACCGGCGCCTGTAGAAGCCGTTGATCTGCTTGCGGCTCATGGGTTCGATCGTCTCGGGCGTGCCGGAGATGATGCGCCCCAACGGATGCTCCCCGAACATCGCCGCCGCGTGCAGGTCGTGCACCTCGTCGGCGGGCTCGTCGGCGTGCATGGCGATCTCCTCGAGGATCACGCCACGCTCCGTCTCCACATCCGATTCAAGCAGCAGCGAGTCGGCGACCGCGTCACAGACGACGTCGATCGCCAGCGGCAGATCGGCGTCGAGCACCCGAGCGTAGTAGCACGTGTATTCCTTTGCCGTATAGGCGTTTGTCTCGCCTCCGACGGCTTCGATCTCTGCGCTTATGTCCAATGCGGATCTTTTATGGGTACCCTTGAAAAGCAAGTGTTCCAAGAAGTGTGAGGCTCCGCCCAGCTGGGGTGCCTCATCCCGGGAGCCGACCCCGACCCACACCCCGAAGCTGACGCTGCGCATGGCGGGGATGGCTTCGGTGAGGATGCGCATGCCATTTGGCAAAACGGTGCGGCGGACGACTCCTCCGAGATCGCCCGCCACCGTCTTGGTTATGGCCCGACCCGGTTTCATTCGCGACGCTGGCGGCGCTCGCGCCGCGGACCATCGCCTTCCCGGCGCTCACGGTCGCCTCGCTCCCGCGGCGGCCGGTCACCCTTGTCCCCGTCGGCGCCGCGCGCTGCGCGCTCGGTCACGATCGGGTTGCCGTCGGGGCCGATCTTGTCCAGGTAGATCTTGCCGCGGGCGTCGACATCGGCGATGACGACCTCCACCTTGTCGCCGACGTTCAGGAAGTCCTCGACCTTGTCGACCCGCTTGCCGTCGCCCACCTTCGAGATGTGCAGCAGCCCATCCCGCCCGGGCACAAGCGAGATGACCGCGCCGAACGCGGCGGTCTTGACCACGGTCCCGAGGAAGCGGTCGCCCACCTTGGGCAGGGTCGGGTTGGCGATGGCGTTGATCCGCTCGACCGCCGCCTGGGCCGAGGGCCCGTCGGTGGCGCCGACGTAGATCGTGCCGTCGTCCTCGATGGAGATCTCGGCGCCGGTCTCGTCCTGGATGGCGTTGATGGTCTGCCCCTTGGGACCGATCACCATGCCGATCTTGTCGACCGGGATCTTGACCATGGTCACGCGCGGCGCGTAGTCGCTCATCTCGCCCGGAGAGGCGATTGCCTGCTCCATCACGGCGAGGATGGTCTGGCGCGCCTCGTGCGCCTGCTGCAACGCGCCCGCCAGCACGTCCGACGGGATCCCGTCGAGCTTGGTGTCGAGCTGCAGCGCGGTCACGAACTCGGCCGTGCCCGCCACCTTGAAGTCCATGTCGCCGAAGGCATCCTCGGCACCGAGGATGTCGGTGAGCGTCACATACTCCGTCTTGCCGTCGACCTCGTCGGAGATCAGGCCCATCGCGATGCCGGCGACCGGCGCCTTGAGCGGCACACCGGCGCTCAGCAGCGACAGGGTCGAGGCGCACACCGAGCCCATCGATGTGGAACCGTTGGAGCTCAACGCCTCCGACACCTGACGGATGGCATACGGGAACTCGTCGCGGGCCGGCAGCACCGGGATGAGCGCCCTCTCCGCCAGGGCACCGTGCCCGATCTCGCGGCGCTTGGGCGAGCCCACGCGGCCGGTCTCACCGGTGGAGTACGGCGGGAAGTTGTAGTTGTGCATGTAGCGCTTGGTCTTGGCCGGGGACAGCGTGTCCAGCGCCTGCTCCATGCGCAGCATGTTCAGCGTGGTGACACCCATGATCTGGGTCTCCCCGCGCTCGAAGACCGCCGAACCGTGCACCCGCGGCAGCACGCCCACCTCGGCGGTCAGGTCACGGATGTCGCGCAAGCCCCGCCCGTCGATGCGCACGCCGTCGCGCAGCACGCGGGAACGGACCTCGGTCTTGGTCAGCGAGCGGTACGCCGCCGGGATCTCCTTCTCGCGCCCCTCGAACTGCGGCGCGACCTCGGCATACACCTTCTCCTTGACCAGGTCGAGCGCCTCTTCCCGCTCGGCCTTGCCGGCGATCTTCAGCGCTTCGGCGACCTCTGTGCCCGCCACGGTCTTGACCGCCGCGTACACGTCATCGGCGTAGTCCAGGAAGACCGGGAACTCCTGCACCGGCTTGGCGGCGGTCTCGGCCAGCACGCTCTGCGCCCGGCACAGCTCGCGGATGGTGGCCTTGGCCGCCTCGAGCCCGCCGGCCACAACCTCCTCGGTCGGCGCGTTGGCACCGTCGGAGATCAGCTTGATGGTGTTCTCGGTCGCCTCGGCCTCGACCATCATCACGGCGACGTCGCCGTCGGGCAGTACCCGGCCGGCGACCACCATGTCGAAGGTGGCCCGCTCAAGCTCCTCGTGCGTCGGGAAGGACACCCACTGGCCGTCGATGTGCGCGACCCGGGTCGCCCCGATCGGCCCGCTGAACGGCAGGCCGGACAGCTTGGTGGACATGCTCGCCGCGTTGATCGCGACGACGTCGTAAGGGTGGGACGGGTCCAGCGAGAGCACCGTCTCGATCACCTGCACCTCGTTGCGCAGGCCCTTGACGAACGACGGCCGCAGCGGCCGGTCGATCAGGCGGCAGATCAGGGTCGCGTCCTCGCTCGGGCGCCCCTCCCGCCGGAAGAACGAGCCGGGAATGCGGCCCGCGGCATACATGCGCTCCTCGACGTCGACCGTCAACGGGAAGAAGTCGAACTGCTCCTTGGGCGTCTTGCTGGCGGTGGTGGTCGACAGGACCACCGTGTCGCCGAGCTTGGCCACCACGGCCCCGGCTGCCTGCTTGGCCAGCCGGCCGGTGGAAAAGGTGATTTCACGGGTACCGAACGAGCCGTTGTCGATCACGGCTGTGCTGTGCTGTTCGCCGAGTGTCGTCTCGGTCATTGAGCTTTCCTGCTCCTTCTGTCGTCTGGCACACCGCAGAAGGCTAGGGGAAGAGCCGGTCTTCGATCGAAGTGTTCGGGGTTTGACTCCCGGACACCACTACCGAGGACCGACGCCTGCCTCGGTGTGCCTGTCTTGTAAAAATTGGGGAGCGACCGGAAACGGCCACTCCCCGTTATGTCACCGGCGCAGGCCGAGTCGCTCAAGGAGCGCGCGGTAGCGCTGGATGTCTGTCTTCTGAAGGTATCCGAGCAGCCGCTTGCGGCGGCCGACCAGCAGCAGCAGCCCGCGGCGGCTGTGGTGGTCGTGCTTGTGCACCTTCAGGTGCTCGGTCAGATCTTTGATCCGCTGGGTCAGCATCGCGACCTGGACCTCGGGCGAACCTGTGTCGCCCTCGGTGGTCGCGTGGTCCTGCATGATCTTGGTCTTGACGTCAGGTGCGAGCGCCATAATCTCCCTTTGCCTGGAGGTTCCTAACGCCCCGGCTCCCGCGGCGTCGTGCAGGCGGTCGGGGCTTTGACGCCCTCAAGGCTATCAGTTAGGACGGTGTGGCTACGCCCAGTACCGCCCTTGTGCGCGCCACGTCATGCCCGATCGCCTCCACGAGCGCTTCGACAGTGTCGAACCTCTCCTGCGGGCGCAGCCGCCCGGCGAAGTCCAGCGCCAGCCGCTCCCCGTAAAGATCGCCATCGAAGTCCAGGACATATGCCTCCACCCGGCGCTCCTGGCCGGAGAAGGTGGGGTTCGTCCCGATCGAAACCGCCGCGGGAAGGCGCTGCCCGGCCCGGATCAACCAGGCCGCGTAAACCCCATCAGCGGGTACCGCGGTGAAGCGCGCCGTCATCAGATTAGCTGTCGGGAACCCGATCTTCCGGCCCCGCTGATCGCCGCGGATCACCACACCTTCGACGCGGTGAGGCCGCCCGAGCACCTCGGCCGCAGTGGTCACATCGCCGGCGTCGACACACGCCCGCACATAGGTCGAGGAGAATATGGTCCCGTTGTCGGTCACCAGCGGCGCGGGCTCGACCGCGAACCCGAACCTGTGCCCGAGTTGCGTGAGCAACGCCACATCGCCGGCCGCCTTGTGGCCGAAGCGGAAGTTCTCCCCTACCACCACGACCGCGGCGTGCAGATGCTCCACGAGGATGTCGTGGACGAACTGGTCGGCGCCGACCCGGGAGAAGTCGAGCGTGAACGGCTGCACGCACAGCACGTCCACGCCGAGCTGCTGGATGAGCTCGGCCTTGCGCTGCGGGCCGGTCAGCACCGCCGGGTGCGAGCCGGGCCGGACCACCTCGGACGGGTGCGGGTCGAAGGTGAGCACCAGAGACGGCACGTTCAACGCGCGCGCCCGCTCGACGGTATGCGCGATCGTGCGCTGGTGCCCCGTGTGCACGCCGTCGAACACGCCGATCGTCAAAACCGAACGGCCCCAGCCGTTCGGCGCCGCCTCATATCCCCGCCACCGCTGCATCTTCACCCTCCCACCAGGACGATCTCGGCTCGGGCCTTGCCCGCCCGCTCGCTGACCACCGCGAGCGCCGTGCCGTCGGGCCCAAAGACACCGTACGGTCCCGGCATCCCGGACGGCGGGAGTGGGCCGCCATGCGACACCACCCGTGCCTGGTCCTCGTCCACCTCACGCACGCCCATCAGGCGGCGCAAGGCATCCGCGGTCGGCAATACGCTCAGCTCATCGAGGCCGCATGACTCCTCGAGGGTGAAATTGCCCACTCGGGTCCGGCGCAGGGCGGTGAGGTGCCCTCCCACCCCTAACGTGTTTCCGAGGTCGCGGGCGATGGCGCGGATGTAGGTACCCGATGAGCAATCCACGACGACATCGACATCTGTCACATCGTCATGCCGGCGGACGTCACCCACCTCGAGACTCTTGATCGTGACGCGCCGCGCCGGCAGCTCCACCGACTCCCCCTGGCGCACCCGGTGATAGGAGCGCACACCCTTGACCTTGATCGCGCTGACCGCGCTCGGCACCTGGTCGATCTCCCCGACCATCGCCGCCAGCCCGGCCCGGATCGCCTCATCCGCAACCGGAGCGGGGCTGGCCGAGACCACCTCGCCCTCGGCGTCGTCGGTGATCGTGGACTGTCCAAGCCGGATGGTCCCCCGGTACACCTTGCCCGTGCCGACCACATAGGTCAGCAGGCGCGTCGCCCGCCCCACCCCGAGCACGAGAACGCCCGTGGCCATGGGATCCAGCGTGCCGCCATGGCCGATCTTGCGGGTGCCCAGGGCGCGCCGCGCCCGGGCAACCACATCATGAGACGTCATGCCGCCCGGCTTGTCGACGACTACCAGCCCACCAGTCGAGGTCACGGTAAACCAGCCTGACAGGTTGGCCGGCGTGCACCATACTCGGGCCATGAGTTCGCAGTTACCGGACTGGATGCGTGACCCTAAGCCGCCCGAGCGCACCACGGTCACGTGGGAGATCGGGCAAGCCATGCGCCGCACTCGGATCTGGCGCTGGGGCTCGGCCTTCGCGCGGTGGTGGAGCAACCGCTACCGGATCACCCGGCGCTTCCCCAGGACCACCGCGGTCCTCGCCTTCTTCACGTCCGTGGCGGTCACGGTCTACATCTACTACTGGATCATGTACCTGTTCGCCCAAGCTGATTGAGCGTGTCGACGCCGCTGTCCGCAAGCAGATCAGCCGTTCCCTTCGCGGACGTCCTTTCCCTGCTCGGCGAATGCCTTGAAGTCCTGCATGTGCTGTCGCGACTGCTTGCGGAAGACGCCGGGCATCAGGAGTCCCACCAGCCGCATCAGCACGCCGCTGAACCGGTATTCGCTCTCACTCACCCACAGCGTCGTCTCCGGACCGGCTTCGGTCAGCCGTTCGCGCACGGCGCTCCACATGCCCTCGCCGACGATCTCGCGGTCGAAGTGAACGACGCTCCCTTTCGGGATCCCGTGCAGGTCTGCCGGTTCCCGGCGCGTGATGGTCTCGATGCCCTCGAACTTCTGCTGCCCCATCTGCATCACGACCCGCGACTTGGTACCGGCCTGCCCGTGCACCCCACTCAGCGGCTCGTGCAGCACCAGGCCCCGCAGCCAGTTCGGCAGGTGTGCCGGGTCGGCGAGCAGCTGGACCGCCTTCTCCCGCGGCAGGGCGATCTCGATCGAGACGGTGTACTTCATGGCGCAGCTCTCCAGGTTCCCGAGTGAACGGGCGTACCCTAGCAGCCTCGCCTCATATCTATTGGCGTGTGTCCAGGGACACTTGGACGGCGCGGCGGGCCTGCTCGCGGTCTTCCTCGGTGGCCGGCTTGGGCTGCTTTGTGGCTTGAGCTTCCTTGGTGGGCATGGCAAAAGAACCTAACTATCCAACGCTGCTATGAAACTCCGCGCCGATGCCCGGGGTCTCCGGATCGAACCCTGCGGATATATGGCGAGCGCCGGGGTTGGTAAACCCACCTAAGGCGTTGCGATTACCAAACTATCGTTCAGGTCCAAATATTGTTAACGGAATCTCACCTAGCGAGAAAATGCCAGCCAATCCACAGCCAGAACCCGAGCAGGGCCAGCCGGCCGACCGGAAGGCCGCCCACCTCGTACCGCATGATCACCGCGGCGACATCGCCGAGCCGCGGGACCCGCGAGCCCTCCCGCCGGGCCACCCACTCCAGCGCCACCGCCGCCAGCGCGGCCGCGATAAACCCCGCGATCACCAACGTCCGGGTCACACTCATCGCCGCACCATCCCCCAGAAGACGGTGAGCCAGCCGAAGTAGGCCGCGCTCCGGGACGGGTAGCTGTCAAGCAACGGGTCAGCCAGCAGCGACAGTGTCGGCGAGTGGAACGTCGACCCGCCCATGTAGGTGGCGACCTCGAAGACCACGAACAGGGCCACCGGCAGCAGCCACCATGCCGTCCCCGGCGGCAGCTCCTCGGGCGTCGAGATGCGCGGCATCCGGCTCGACATCCCGGCCACCAGCAGGCCGACGCCCAGCAGCAGCACATAGAGGTTGGCAGCGAGCGAGAACGACGGCAGCAGGCCGCCGAGCAGTGAAAGCGGGACGAAGACGACACCCATCACATATGGGCGCGTCCAGATGCCGGTGCGCTGCACCACCGCCTCTTCAGGTCGCTCCATGACCCAATTCTGACCCGCCCTCCCGACCGAAGGGGAGGGAATCTCGCCTCAGGCCTCAGCCCAAGATCGTACGCACCGCCGAAATGATCTCGTCGGCAGTGCCCCGCCCGGTGAAACCGGCGGCGAGCCGGTGCCCACCCCCACCGAGCGCCACCGCAACCTCGCTCACATCCGCACCGCCCTTGCTGCGCAAGGAAACCGCCCACTCGTCCGGGGTCACCTGCTTGAGCAGGCAGGCCACGTCCGCCTCGGCGGTGCACCGGACCGAGTCGATCAGAGCCTCCAGCACGTAGGCCGGCTGGTCGTGCCGGTCCAGGTCGTCAAGCGTTGCCACCGCCGTAACCAGGCCCAGCCCTCGGGCGGCTCCCGGATCGAGCGCTGCCCGCCCGAGCACCTCACCGAACAGCTTCACCGCCCCGAACGGCCGGGTGTCGAAGATCCGGCGCGAGATCTCACCGACGCTGATGCCGGTGGCGACAAGGCGCGCCGCGAGCTCGTGCACCTCGGGCGTGGTCAGGTCGAACTTGAACGAACCGGTGTCGGTCACCAGCGCGATGTACAGACACTCCGCGATGCCCTTGTCGAACTCGACGCCCAGCCGCTCCAGCAGCCCCGCGGCGACCACCGCCGTGGCGGCCGCACCCGGATCGACAAGGCGCACCTTGCCGAAGCCCGCGTTGGAGGCGTGGTGGTCGAGCACCACGCTCGCCGGCGCCGTCTCCAGCCGCTCGGCGAACACACCCAACCGGCCCGTGCTCGCGGCGTCGAACGTCACCAGCAGGTCCGGATCGGGGTACGCCTCCTGCTCCGGAACCAGCAGCTCCATCGCGGGCATGCGCAGCGGCTCGGGTACCACCATCGGGCCCGGGAAGGTGCACTGCATCCGGGTCACACCCAGCTGCCGCAGGCCCTGCCCGAAGCCGAGCATGCTGCCAAGCGCGTCACCGTCGGGATTTACATGGCAGACCAGTACACCTTGGCTTGCGGCCGGAGCGCCCCTCGCACAGCGGCGGTCGCCGCCTCCCACTCCAGGTTCACCGCCGGACGCTCGGCGCGTCGGTGTCTTCTTCTTCCGACTCAAGCTTGTACGGCTGGGCGTCACCCGCATACTTCGCGCCCTCGGCCAGCTTTTGCACCTCCGCGTCGCGCAGCCGCGCCTCCGCCAGCAGGTCGTCGATCTGCTTCACGTGCTCCTGCACGTCGTCGAGGACGAACGCCAGCGACGGCGAGTGGCGTAGCCCCAGCGCCCTGCCGACCGTGCTGCGCAGCAAGCCCTTTGCGCTCTCCAGCGCGGTCGCGGTCGAGGCCTGGACGGTCGTGTCGCCGAGCACCGTGTAGAAGATCGTCGCCTCGCGCAGGTCGGCGGTGAGCCGCGCGTCAGTGATCGTGATCATGCCGAGCCGCGGGTCCTTGATCGTGCGCACCGACGAAGCCACCAGCTCCTTCACCCGCTCCGAATGCCGGCGCACCTTTGCCGGATCAGTCATCACGTCACCTCCGCCATCCGTTCCCCCACGACAGTACCTGCCGTAGCTGAGGGTTCAGCCGCTCAGTCCTCGTCCCCGAACCGCCGCCGGCGCACGGACAGCATCTCCGCCTCCGGGCGCCCGGCCACCAGCCGCTCGCACGAGTCAAGCACCCGCTCCACCTGCGCCGCGTCCGCTGCCACCACGGCCACCCCGATTTCACACCGGCCGTGCAGATCCAGCGCCCCCACCTCGGCGACGGAGACCTCGAACCTGCGCAGCGCGGCGATAATCGGGCGCACGTAAGAGCGTTTTGCCTTCAGAGACCTTGAATCCCCCGGAAGCAGGAGGTCGAAAACGGCCGTTCCCGTAAACACAAGCAGTCAGGCTAGCTTGGCCGCCACCACGATGTCGCGCGTGATTCCCTGATCCACCCAATGTTCGAATTTTGCTTCATTGGGTACCAAATCATGCTTTTCAAAGATCTTGATCGCCTGATCGCGCGGGGCGAAATGGGTGTTCCACGACAGCCCGATGGCCCCGCCCGGCCGCAGCAACTCCACCCACCCCGGCAACGCCTCCTCCAGCAGCCGGACCGGGTTGCCTGTGCTGTGCACCACACCATAGGGCAGGTCACCGGCGATCAGGTCCACCGAGCGCGCCTTCATCAGGCTGCGCGACAGGGCGGTGTCCGCCTCGAACAGCGTCACGGTCTGGTCCGCGGCGATCGTCGCGTCGAACCGGCGGCCCAGCCGCTTGCCCTCGCGCCGCACCGGCGTCAGGTCGGTCGTGTGCTTGATTCGCTTGCGCCGCAAGTAGGTTCGCAGGAACGCCGCATACGCCTCGACGTCCTTGCGGTCGTGCTCGATCCCGATCGCGTTCCAGCCGTACATCATCGCCTGGTTGAGCGTGGTCCCCCGCCCGGCGACCGGGTCCAGCACGGTGAACTGGCGCCCCACAAACCCCCAGCGCGTCGCCGCCGCGGTCACGTTCAGCAGCAGCTTCGTGAAGTGCTCGTTGGTCTTGCCGGCGTACTTCGGGATCGTGATCAGGTCGTCGTCGTACCGGTCCAGCGTCTCCGCCGCGACCGGCCTGAGCAGCTCACCGTGCAGCTCGAAGAACGCATACGCCGACGACAGGTTCGACAGCGCCCCGAG
>DASUXL010000312.1:0-9968 GCA_036377915.1 Candidatus Limnocylindrales bacterium | reverse complement strand
GGAAACGCCCGGCAACATTCCGAACCCGGAAGCTAAGCCCTCCAGCGCCGATGGTACTGCACCAGGGATGGTGTGGGAGAGCAGGACACCGCCGGACAACAACGCACACGGGCCCCAACCAACGGTTGGGGCCCGAAGCGTGTCCAGCGAACCTTTACAGGCCCGCCGACGCCAGCAGGATCGGCCGGTTCGTGAAGTAGTACGCGTCGTCACTGGCCGTCGGCGGCACACCCGGATTGGTGCGCTCCAGAATCAGGTAGTTGCCGGAGACGTACCACGTGCTCACGTCATACTCCCGTTCCGGCTCGTGCTTCATCAGCACACTGGCGTAAGTCTTGAACCGTCCCGTCGCCGGGTCCAGCGAAACCATGGTGCTGTCCGACTCGAGCACCAGCACCCGGCTTGTATCGGCGAAGAGCAGCTTGAAAGGGGCCGGCGCCGCGGGACGCCACGTCCACAGCACATCGCCGGCGGCGTCCACCATCGAAAGCGACGATGAGGATGACGGATCAGGCGACGGAATCACCACGCCCTGGCCGTTGTAGAGCGAGCCGGGCGCGGCGAGCGGCGCCAGGGGTACGGGCCGCGGTCCGGTCAGCACCCAACCGGTGACTGTGCCGCCGTTCGTCACCCGCATCGCGGCACACTCGGAATGGCCGACCCGGCACGATACCGGCTCAACCCCGTCACCGGCCGAGTTGACCTTCTGGCCACTCAGAACATCAAGGCGCACAAGGGTTTTGCTGCACGTGTCGGGCATGACGAGCTGCTGCGCGGCGGTGGTGAATGTCGTGCCGCGACAATCTACATCCGCCGGTGCGGGGACCGTCCAAAGTGTGTTCCCCGTTCCGCCGTCATACGCCGTCACCGACGACTCTCCGACCGTCACGAACGAGGACCCGGCCGAATACAGGCCGGGTGGCGTGTAGACGGTCTGCGAACCTGTCCGCCGGCCGGTGAACTCGGGCGCGAGCGGATCGCCCTGGACCCGCCAGGCGACTTCTCCCGTCCCGGAGTCGATCGCGACCAGCATGCCGTCCGTCCACGCCGTCACGACCAGTACCCGATCCGCTTTCGCCACAAGCACTCCGGTCACCTGCGCCGGCCACCGCCGGTACGCCCAGTACGCGCTGCGCTCGTAGTGGTACGAAGCCGGGCCGTCCGCCCACACCTCACGCTTCTTGGCGAACACCCGGATCCGGTCGTCGATGATGAGCGGTGCCGACACGAGCACGCCCAGGGCGCCAGGCGTCGGGTGGGTCACGTCGGGCAGTGAGGCGGTCGCGGGGGTCACCACCTCGGCCGGGCGCAGCACCCGCCACGCGATGACGCCGGTGGCACCCAGCAGCACCGCGGTCGCGGTGGCCAAGCCGACCCAGCGCCAGCGCATCGTTTGTCTCGCCCGCCGCTCAGTGGCCGTGGCTGAGGTCCGCCTCGGGCCCGAGGTACTTCTCGGCCGCGGCGAGGAAAGCGTCGTTCTCGTCGGGGGTTCCGATGGTCACCCGGACGCCGTCGCCGGCGAAGGCTCGCACGATCACGTTGTGAGCCTCGCATGCCTGAGCAAACTCCAGGGCACGTTCCCTTAACGGCAGCCAAACAAAGTTCGCTTGGCTGCGCGGCACCTCCGGCAGCCACTTGATCAGTGTGGCGTGCACCCGCTGCCGCTCGGCGATGATGATGTCGCAGCGGCGGCGCATCTCCGTCTCCTGGTCGAGCGCGGCGATCGCGGCGGCCTGGGCGGCGGCGTTGGTGGAGAACGGCGTGACCACCTTGCGGACCGCGTCGGCGACGGCGGGCTGGGCCACGAGGTAGCCGATCCGCAGGCCGGCCAGGCCCCACGCCTTGCTCAGCGTGCGCAACACCACCACGTTGGGCCGGTCGCCATAAGCCTCAAGGCCATCGGTGACCTCGGGGTCCGTCACGAACTCCCGGTACGCCTCATCGAGCACGACGAGCACGTCTCCCGGTACCCCCGAAAGAAATTCATCAAGGGCCGAGCGGGAGATGCTCGTTCCGGTGGGGTTGTTGGGGTTGCAGACCAACACCAGGCGGGTACCGGGAGAGATCGCCGCGGCCATTGCCTTCAGATCGTGCTCGTGTCCCACCGTGTTCGGCACCTTGATCGAGTCCGCCCCGGTCGTGGCCGCGATGATGGGGTACGCCTCGAAGGAGCGCCACGAGTAGACGATGGAGTTGCCGGGCAGGCAGGCCGTCCTGGCCAGGTGCTCGGCGAGCGCGACCGAGCCGCAGCCGGTGACGACACGCTCGGGTGACACCCCCACCCGCGCGGCGATCTTGTCGCGGAGCGCGACCACGCCCATGTCGGGGTAGCGGTGCACGCCGGCCGCCGCTTCGGTGAGGGCTTCGATGACACCGGGCAGGGGGCCGAAGGGGACCTCGTTGCTGGCGAGCTTGATGGCGCCGGGCACGGTGCGCCCGGGGATGTAGGTGGGCAGCGCCTCCAGGTCCGGCCTGGTCAGACTCCTGGAATCCATCACTTCTTTCCTTTCCTGACCCTCTTCGCCGACGACTTGGGGAGTTGTACGACGTATGTCCCGGCCGAGCGGTCGTGCAGCGCCATCCGCTGCATCCGATCCAAGGGTACGAACATGACATCCAGCGCCTGCAAGATCACGATGAACGGGCCGCAGCAGATGAACAGCAGCAGCGGGCCGCCGAGCGGGTTCCACCGGCGCCAAGCGCGCAGGAAGCCAATCGGTTCCAGGTTCTCAACCCTTACCACTTTGATGTCGTACAGGCGCTTTCCGAGCGTCTGACCGGATTGGGCCGTCGCCGGTACCTCGTAGGCGAACCACAGCGCCATCGCCAGCAGCAGGATCACGATGATCAGCGTGCTGAGGCGCTCGGGGACCTTGGGGGCGGGGTCGCCGGCCATCCTGGCGTTGACGTAGCTCTGCGAGAACGGGACGGCGTCGAGCATGAACAGGTAGACGAAGTATCCGTTGACCACCGCGTTGAGCAGCAGCAGGGCGCCGAAGTCGATGACCCGGGCGGCAAAACGGATGCCGGGCGTGGCGAGCGCGAAACCGTGCGGTTTGACCGGTTCGGTGAGCGTGATCGTCGTCGGCGCCCACGGCGGCCGGCCGATCGCGGGCTCGTCGGCCTGGACGGGCTGCGGTTTCGGCTCGGGCTTGGGCTCGGGCAGCGGCTCGGGCGCGCCGTCCGGCGGTGTGGCGTCGATGGGCAGCGAAGCGCCGACCCAGCCTTCGCCGTCCCAGTAGCGCTGGGTGCTCGGCTCGGCTGGGTCTTTGTACCACCCGGGACTGATCGTCATGGGGATATTTAACCGACCTTGACTACGACGGTTTTAGCCGCCTTGTCATGCAAGCACTGTTGCAGCGGTTTGTCCCAGAGTTGCCACAGCCCGTCGAGGAGGCTGAACAGCGAGATGAACATCCCGACGACCCACTGGACAAGCCAGCGTACGGCGAAGTCGCCCCGGGTGAGTCCGGATGCGGCCGGATCGACCGGGATGACGCGGATATTCATCGCACGCTTGCCGATGGTCTGCCCGCCCTTGCGCAGCTGGTACTCCACCCAGTAGAGATAGGTGTATATCAATCCTAGGGCGATGGAGGCCACGACAAAGATGAGCATCGGGATGTAGAGCACCAGGATGTCGTTGAAGTCCGGCGGCACCGGCTCCCCGTCCGGGTCGAACGTGGGCTGAATCTCCACGATCCGGTCGAAGAAAGCGATGATCCACCAGATCATGAACGGCACCGTCCACACCAGCGAGATCGCGAGGTAGATCGCGTAATCGATGAGGTAGGCCAGGAAGCGGTCGCCGAAGTTGGCCAGCGGCTGCCCGTTGGGGGCGAGCGCCGGTGGCGCCGGTTGGTACGCCGGCCGTTGATACTGGTACTGCGGAGGGAGTTCGCCCGGGGGCGGGGTTTGAGGTGGTGGCATATTGCTCACGGGCGTCATTTTCCCACGGGCAGTCGATATCAGAGGTTCCCGCGGAGATCCTGCTCCCGCTCGATCGCCTCGAACAGGGCCTTGAAGTTGCCCTTGCCGAAGCCCAGCGAACCGTGCCGCTCGATGAGCTCGAAGAACACGGTCGGGCGATCCTGTACCGGCTTGGTGAAGATCTGCAACAGGTACCCGTCCTCGTCCCGGTCGACCAGGATGCGCCGCTTTTTCAACTCCCCCACCGGAACCCGGACCGTGCCGATGCGGGCCCGCAGCTCGGGATCCTCGTAGTAGGACTCCGGCGTGGGCAGGAATTCCACCCCGGCGGCGCGCATGGCGTCGACGGTGGCGAGGATGTCGTTGGTGGCAAGCGCGATGTGCTGCACGCCCGGACCGCCGTAGAACTCCAGGTACTCGTCGATCTGCGACTTCTTCTTGGAGATCGCCGGCTCGTTCAAAGGGAATTTGACTTTGCGGGTACCGTTGGCCACCACCTTGCTCATCAAAGCCGAGTAGTCCGTGGCGATGTCGTCGCCCACGAATTCGGCCATGTTGGTGAAGCCCATGACCCGGTGATAGAACTCCACCCATTCGTCCATCTTGCCGAGCTCGACGTTGCCGACGACGTGGTCGATGGCTTGGAAGAAGCGCTTGGGCGCCTTGGCAACCAGGGGCTCCGCCTTGGCGAAGCCGGGCCGGAACGGGCCGTCGTAGCCGGAGCGCTCGATGAGCGTGTGCCGCGTGTCGCCGTAGGTCGCGATGGCCGCCACCCGCAGCGTGCCGAACTCGTCCTTCTCGTCGGCCGGCTCCTGCAGGCCGGTCGCCCCGTGCGCGATGGCATAGGCGTAGGCGGCGTCCACGTCCGGCACCTCAAGGGCGATCTCGGTGACGCCGTCGCCGTGCTTGACGTGGTGCTCGGCGCCGGGCGCGCCCGCGTGGACCGCGCCGCGCAGCACGAACCGCGCCGAGCCGGAGGTCAGCACGTACTCGGCGTAGTCGCGGTAGCCCTGCTCCGGGCCGCGGTAGGCGACGAGGGTCATGCCGAAGGCGGTGCAGTAGTAGTGGGCCGCTTGCTTGGCGTTGCCCACCAGGAAGGCGACGTGATCGATGCCCTTCACCGGGAACGGGTCGTGTGTCCGGGCGGCCTTGGCCTCAGCAACAGCGGTCATGGGGTGATGGTGTCCACTTCCACCCGGGTTGGGCAAATGCGTCGCAAGAACCTGGGCAGTGTGCGCACTTTTGTGCCATCATCCGGGTGGGAGGTGTGCAAATTGCCCAGCTCATTGGATGCGCTCGATGGCAGGCTGATCGAGCTGCTCGCCAACGAGCCGCGGATCGGTGTGCTCGAACTGTCGCGCCGGCTCCAGATCGCCCGGGGCACGGTGCAGGCCCGGCTGGACAGGCTGCTCGTGCGCGGCATCATCACCGGCTTCGGCCCCGACCTCGACCCGGCGGCGCTCGGTTACGGGGTGACCGCGTTCGTCACGCTTGAGATCCGCCAGCACGAGGGGCACGACATCGTGGCGGTCCACCTCGCGACCATCCCCGAGGTGCTCGAGGCGCACACCATCACGGGCTCCGGCGACCTTCTCTGCCGGATCGTCGCCCGCTCCAATGCGGATCTTCAGCGGGTCCTTGACGAAATCGTTGCCTACCAAGGCATCCTGCGGGCGTCTACTTTGATAGCACTTGCGGAACAAGTCCGGTATCGCACAATTCCCTTGGTGCGCAAAGCTTCTGGAGTTTAGCGTTACGATCTGCGGATGGCTGCTCAGGGGAGGGTGCGATGCCGGTTCTGCTGGCTCCTCGTCATCATCGCCCTGCTGACTTTGACGATCAGTACGGGTGTGTGGAACCCGTTCCCCAGCCTGTGGGACTGGATAAACACCAGCCGCCCGCTCGCCGACCCCAACACCGAGTGGCAGGAACGCCTCGGCGGGGTGCCCAAAACCGTGACCGTGCTTGACAGTTACGTCATCATCGAGCACCGCGAGTCGGTCGAGGTGCGCAGCCGGGCCAGCGGCAGGCAGCTGTGGCAGACCAAGGCCGACTGGGCGGCGGTGGCCAACGGGCTCGTTGTTGTCGGTACCCTGCTTGAAAAAGGTTATGAAGTAAGGGAAACAAGCAGCGGTGCCGTCATCCGGCGCGACGACAGGGCCGCGGCCGTATGGACTTTTACCAACGCGATGCTCGACGTCACCTGCCGCTCGTCAAAGGACTGCGAGCTTGTCGCGCGCGACCCGGCCGAGGGCACGCAGCGGTGGCGCGCGATCCTGCCCGGCATCGGTTTCGTCCTGTTCGCCGACAACCCGGGCCTGGCCGGCGCCGAACAGATGGGCAATAACCTGACGATGATGCCGCCGCTGCTCGGCTTCCCCATCGACAACCGGGTGCACGTCGTCGACACCAGCAGCGGGCGCCTGCTGCGGGCAGTCCCCGAGGACCAGCACACCGTCGTGCACGTGGTCGCCGGGCGTGTGATCCACAGCACGACGGTGTCCCGCAACGGGCGCTGCATCCCGACCGTGACCGGGCGGGAAGGAGCCAGTGGATCGGAGATCTGGCGCAAGGAGGGGTACCAGCTACTGTCGATGAACGGGGCCGGCTGCGACCAGCGCGGCGAGCCCAAAGCGGGCGGCAACGCGGTCGTCGCGATCCGGCCCGATGGCTTCCAGGCGCTGCTTGACGCGGGCGACGGGCGGGAGGTGCTCGTCTGCGGCGACGGGGAGAAAATCCTTGGTACCGATGGCATTCACGCCGTCGTCCAGACCTCCGACGGGTCGCGCATCGTCGGGTACGCGGTGGGCCGCTCGAAACCGTTATGGACCCGTGAAGCCGACAAGAAAGTCGCCGTCACGGTCACCCGGTCGGCGGTGGTCGTCAGCGACCGCTCACCGGAGCGCATCATCGTGCTCGACCCGGCCACCGGCGCCGTGCGCTCCGAGGTCCGCAGCGGCGCTGACGTGCTCGCTTCCGACTCCCGCGGGCTGATGTTGGGTGATCGACGTGAGCTGGGTTACCTCTCGTTAGCCGGCTAGTTGTCGTGAGTACGCTTGGGTGCCGTGACCGAGTTCTCCTTCTCGCCTCTGCTGCCGATCGGTGCGGACACCACCGACTACCGCCTAGTCACCGACGACGGCGTCGATGTGGTGAGCGGTCCGGGCAGAAGGCAGTTCCTCACGGTCGAGGCCGAGGTGCTCAGCATGCTCACCGCCGAGGCCATGCACGACATCGCCCACTTCCTGCGCCCCGCGCACCTGACCCAGCTGCGATCGATCATCGACGATCCGCTGTCGTCCCCGAACGATAGGTTCGTGGCGCTGGACCTGTTGCGCAACGCCAACATCGCGGCGGGCGGGGTACTGCCCATGTGCCAGGACACCGGCACCGCCGTCGTCATGGGCAAGCGCGGCCGGCACGTGCTCACCGACGGGCGCGATGAGCAGGCGATCGCGCGTGGCGTCTTCGAGGCTTACACCAACCTGAATCTGCGGTACTCGCAGCTCGCCCCGATCAGCATGTGGGAGGAGCGCAACACCGGCACCAACCTGCCCGCGCAGATCGAGCTCTACGCCGAGGATCCCGACGGGCACCCGGACGCGTACAAGTTCCTGTTCATGGCCAAGGGTGGCGGCAGCGCCAACAAGTCGTACCTGTACCAGGAAACCAAGGCCCTGCTCAACCCGTCGTCGTTCATGCGTTTCCTGGACGAGAAGCTGCGGCTGATCGGCACCAGCGCCTGCCCGCCCTACCACCTTGCCGTGGTCGTCGGCGGCACGTCGGCCGAGCACGCCCTCAAGACCGCAAAACTGGCCTCCGCCAAGTACCTCGACCACCTGCCCACGTCCGGATCCGTTCTGGCACACGGCTTCCGCGATCTGTCGCTGGAGCAGGAAGTCCTGGAACTGACCCGAAACTTCGGCATCGGCGCCCAGTTCGGCGGCCGCTACTTCTGCCACGACGTGCGAGTCATCCGGCTCCCGCGTCACGGTGCCTCCTGCCCGGTCGCCATCGCCGTGTCCTGCTCCGCCGACCGCCAGGCCCTGGCCAAAATCACACCGTCGGGTGTGTGGCTTGAACGCCTCGAAACCGACCCCGCGCGCTTCCTGCCCGACTTCTCGCCCGAGGCGAGCGAGGTCGTCGCGGTCGATCTCAACCGGCCGATGACCCACATCCGGGAGGAACTGTCCCGCTATCCGGTCAAGACGCGGCTCTCACTGTCGGGGCCGTTGGTCGTCGCCCGCGACATCGCCCACGCCAAGATCGCGGCGCTGCTCGACTCGGGTGCGGCGATGCCGTCGTACCTGCGCGACCACGCCGTCTACTACGCCGGACCCGCAAAGACCCCCGAGGGGTACGCGTCGGGCTCCTTCGGCCCCACCACTGCCGGCCGGATGGACTCGTACGTCGAGAAGTTCCAGGCCGCCGGTGGTTCCCTCGTCATGCTCGCGAAAGGCAACCGCAGCAAGCAGGTCACGGATGCGTGCGCCCGCTACGGCGGCTTCTATCTCGGCTCGATCGGCGGCCCCGCCGCTCGCCTCGCCCAGGACTGCATCAAGAAGGTCGAGGTGCTTGAATACCCGGAGCTGGGCATGGAGGCGGTGTGGCGGATCGAGGTCGAGGACTTCCCGGCCTTCATCGTCGTCGACGACAAGGGCAACGACTTCTTCGCCGAAACCTCCCAGCCCGTCCTATCCATCGGCCGCCGCTAACCTTCGTGGGCGGTGTTGGAGCGAGATCGGTGTCTCGCTCGAGGTAGATCACAAGCCCGTGACCTGGAGCGGCCTGCACTGGGCGCGACATTGATCGCGCCTCAACACCGGGCGCGACAACGATCTGTCACGCTCGGCGCAGGGCAAGGCAGCGACCGGCGGCGCGCACATCGCGCCGCATCACGACTGGAAGTCGACGTCCTTGGCCGGGACGGTGCAGGCAGTGCGGCCGAGTTGCTGGGCACGACGACGGCGCACGGATGCGCAGCGGCCGCCTGACGTGAGCGGCCGTTTCCTCGCCGACGGCTGCTTGGCGTTGCCGCTGCTCGTCTTCGAGGATCTTCTGCTGGCGTTGGAATGCGCCACAGACACCTATCACCGCGACAATCGCCAGATCCGGTGGCGCTTGGTCTTGCGTCGGTTGCGGCCTGAGCCGTGCAGCAGGGCCGAGTGCAGCTGGCGGCGGCGCGGCCGGGCCGGCTCGTACCGCGTGGTGTAAGAGTTTGCTGCCGGCGAGCCCGCCCGAAGTTAGGAGAGGGCGGCGGCGATGGTGGCGGCGGTGGACTGGACTAGCGGGCCGATGGTGTCTTCGTACAAAGGGGACAGTGCGATGACGCCGACGCTCGCGGCGAGTCCGGAGACGCCGAGGACCGGTGCGGCCAGGCCGAACGCGCCGGACTGAAGTTCGCCCTCGCTGGTGACCCATCCGTGGGTGAGGGAGATGGCCCGGCCGGCCGCGCCGCGATCGATCGGATGGCGGGAGCCGACCCGGTAGGCGACGTGGAACATTGTCGAGCTGGGCTCGACCACGGCGAGCGCGACGGCGTCGGAGCCGTCGGCGACGGTGAGGTGGGCGGTGGCCCCGGCGCGTTCGGCAAGGCGGCGCAGGGCGGGAACGGCGGTGTCGGCGAGCAGTGGCTGAGCGCGGCGGGCAAGGTGCAGCAGGCCGACCCCGATGCGCAGGCGGCCCTCGGCGTCGCGGCGGACAAGGCTGTGGTCGGTGAGCGTGGCCGCCAGCCGGTAGATCACGGCGCGGCCCACGCCGAGGCGCGCGGCGGCCTCGGAGATGGTGACACCGCCTGGGCTGTCCGTCACCAACGCCAGCAGGCGCAGGCCTCGATCAAGAGTTTGAGCGGTGTCCACGATCGCCAGAGTACTGACGGTAGACTCCGCGAGCGTGATCACTACCGTGGCCTTTGACGCTGACGACACCCTTGTGGACACGAGAAACGCGGTGACGGCCGGTCTGACCGCCGTCGTCCGGGTCCTCAACGACCCGCGGCTCACCATCGAACTGTTCCGCAAGGACTCGGCCGAGCACTG
>DASUXL010000311.1:0-21567 GCA_036377915.1 Candidatus Limnocylindrales bacterium | reverse complement strand
GCCTGGCGAACGCTTCCTGGTCGAACCCGTCGACCGCGGCCTTGTCCGGTGGCGGGGACTGTTCGGCCAGCACGTGCCCGATGGTGAAGTGCTGCACCGCGAGGACCGTGAGGCGGGCGCGGTGCAGCGGCGGGCCTCGCTCGACGAGCGTGCTCATCGCCAGCTCGGAGACGGCGGCCATGGTCATGGACAGGTGCGCGGCCGAGACGACCCGGGCCCCGTCGGGGTGCGCGAGCATCGCCCGCCGCAGGCGCTGGGCCAGGCCGATGAGCCAGTCGTGCCACGGTTGGCCGTCCTGCGCTGGCGTGGGCGATGCGAGCTGGTCGGCCAGGATCGCCTCGCCCAGCTCGTTGATCAGCCGGGCCTTGTTGCGGATGTGCCAGTACAGGGTCGGGGCTTGCACGCCGAGCCGCTGGGCGAGCCGGCGCAGGGTGACGCCGTCGAGCCCGCCCTCGTCGAGCAGCGCGACCGCCTCGGCGACGATCCGCGGTCGGTCCAGTGCCATCCGGCCGGCCCGTCGATCGGGCTGACCGCCGACAGCCTGCGCACCTCCGGGTCGAGATCTACGGCGCGGCCAAGGGACTTGACGCCGCGACGATGGGGAGGCCTACGGCCAGATCGTGCAGTGGGCGATCGACGGCTCGCTCACCTTCGACCTCGAGGTGGTGCCCCTCAGCCAGATCGAGCACGCCTGGCAGCGCACCGATCTGCGGGGCAAGCGCCTTGCCGTCAACCCATTGCCGCCCGTAGTAGCGTGATCTTGTGTCTCGCTACCGGAATCTCGTCATCGCCGCGTTCATGGTCGCCGCCGCCGTCGTGTTGTTCGTCCTGTTCATCGGGTTCCGCCACGACACCGCTCTGGTCGGTGCCCTGTCCGCGGCCGGGACCGTGGTCGCGACCGGGTTTGCCGCGGTTGCCGCGATGGGTTCGATGCGGGCCGCGGCCGAAAGCTCGGCCACGGCCAGGCGGTCGCACGAGGCGATGGCCCGTACCGTCCAGCCGCGGGTGGCACCGGGCCTGCGGGCCGCGGACGGCGTCGGTGAGGTGCGCTGTACCGGCTCCCGGCCCGCGATCGACGTGACCGTCGCCTGGATCCCGGTCGACGGCACCGCCGTCCCGGCGAAGGTCGCCCTGCTGGAGCCCGACGGAAAGGACGTGCTCGCCTCCGACCTGCCCGGCCCGATCCGGATGGTGTGGATCGACTACTGGGACGACCGCCGCGTCGGGCACTGGCAGGACACCTGGGAGGCCGAAACCGAAAAGGGCGCCACCCAGCCATTCCGCCGCACCGACTCCCGTTTGCTCGACTGACAGTCGATTGCCGGGGTAGCGCGGTGGCGGTAGCTGTAGTCGCTGTTAGCATCCCCGCATGTCCGACTACAAGGATGCTAGATATGCGTACACCTCGGAGCGTGAGGCCCTGGAAGGCTTTCTCGACTACCAGCGCGAAGGGCTGCTCCTGACGCTCAAAGGTCTCGACGATGCCGCGGCGCGAACGGCGCCGAGCGCGAGTTCGTTGTCGCTGCTCGGGCTGATCAAGCACGCCGCTACCTGGGAGCGCCGCTGGTTCCAAGTCATCGTGGCCGGACGCGAGCTTCCCGAGAACTGGCCCGCCGTCATGACTGAGCCCCGTGATGCCGACATGATGGTCGATGAGAGCGACACGGTGGACTACTGGGTCGCGTACTACCGCGAGCAGATTGAGCAGTCCCGCGCCATCGTGGCTTCGATGGATCTCGACAGTCCCTGCGCGCGGAAGGACATCATCGAGTGCAACGTGCGCTACGTCCTGTTCCACATGATCGAAGAGACTGCGCGCCACGGCGGCCACGCGGACATCATCCGCGAGACCCTCGACGGTACCCGCCAAAGCTGAGGGCTGTATCTCTGGCCCGGCTCACTGTCGATTCCGGGACCCTCCTGTTCGTCACCACAGAAACAGCCCAAGACAGGAGTCAGCGATGATCACTTGGTGGGAGATCCAGGTTTCGGACCTCGAGCAGGCGAAGGCGTTCTACGGTGGCGTTTTCGGCTGGACGTTCAAGTCGTGGATGGAGGGGTACGAGGCCGCGCACAACGCCGAAGGCAAGATGGTCTGCGGTATCCAGCTGGTCGAGGGCGAGGTGGCCGGGCGCCACATCCACGTCTGCTTCGATGTCGACGCCTACGGCGACACCCTTGAGCAGGCGCTGGAGAAGGTCGGCAAGCACGGCGGGCAGGTCAAGACGGGCCGCACGCAGATCGCCCCGGACATGGGTTGGTACGCAACGGTAATCGAACCGAGCGGCCTGAGCTTCGACCTCTTCTCCGGCCAGCCCGAGAAGTGACCTCCCGCGCAATTTGCCTGGCAATCCCGCCCCCGAGCCACGCTCCGGCCGCGAATTGCCAGGCAAATTGCCGGATCATGGCACTGCCGCAACGGTTACGCGGGCTTGAGTACCAAGCGGCGCAACGGCTTCGGCGCCCACCAGTTCCACCGGCCCAGCAGTGTCATCGTCGCCGGCACCAGCAGGCACCGCACGATGGTGGCGTCGATGAGGACCGCCACGAACAGCCCGAGCCCGATCTGTTCGATGTCGCCGACCCTGGCCGCGGCGAAGAAGCCGAACACCACCAGCATCAGCATCGCCGCCGACGTGATGATGCGCCCGCTGCGCTGCAGCCCGTGCCGCACGGCCACATCGTTCGACTCGCCCGCGTCGATCCGCTCTTTGATCCGGGCGAGCAGGAACACTTCGTAATCCATTGACAGCCCGAAGCCGAAGGCGAACACGAGCACGATGACGAATGGGCTCAGCCCGCCGACGGTCAGTGTGTCCAGCGGCCCGGCCAGCCAGCCGTGTTCGAAGACGGCGACGAGCACGCCGAACGTTGCGCCAAGCGACACCACGTTCATCGCCAATGCTTTTATGGGTACCACCAGGGAGCCTGTCATCAGGAAGAGCAGCAGGAACATGGCCAGCGCGATGACGGTCACCGCCGCGGGCAGCCCTTCCATGATCTTGGCCCGGATGTCGGTGAGTACGGCGGCGTTGCCGACCACCCACGATTCGACGCCCGGCGGTCTGGCCGCGCGCATGCGCTTGACGAGGTCACGCGCCGCGGCCGACTGCGAGTCGCCGTGGACGCTGAACGTGATCCGGGCTACGCCGGTGGCGACCTGCTGTGCCTTGCCCACCCGGGCCACGGCCGGGTCGCCTGCCCAGCCGCTCGCCCAGCCATCCAATGTGGACGCATCCGACCTCGCGACCACCGCGACCGACGGGTCGTCGTTGAAGCCGTAGTCCGCGGCGAGCTTGTCGTAGACCTGCACCGACTCGATGTCGCGCGGGATGCCGTCCATGTCGGGCAGCCGCACGTTCGCCCCGATCAGGGGAGAGCCCAGCGCAAGCAACACCGCCGCGGTACCCAAGGCAAAAGTCCACGGACGCCGCTGCGTTGCCGCCGCGAGCCTGGCGAAGAAACCCCCGTCGGATTGGGCTTTGGGCTTGGCGGGCTTGATCCAGCGCCCGAGGACGCGCAGCAGCGCCGCCGTCAGGGTCAGCGCGCTGACCAGGGCGACCACGGTCGCCGAGATCCCGGCGGCCGCCATCGCCTGCAGGTCGGCAACGCCGATGAACAGAACGCCGGACAGCGCCGCCGCCACGGTCAGGGCGCTGAACGCGATGGTGCGCCCGGCGGTGTCCCACGTCCGTGACACGGCGACGGCGGGTGGGTGGCCGAACGCCAGCTCCTCCCGGTACCGGGCCACGAGCAGCAGCGAGTAGTCGATGCACAGTGCCAGCCCGAGCATCGACACCACGCTGATGATGTCCTGGTCCAGCTCGACGAACTGGGAGAAGCCCAGCAGCACGGCGAAGGCTCCGGCGACCGTGGCAAGGGTGGTCAGCAGCGGCAGCCCGGCGGCGAGGATCCCGCCGAACACGAAGATCATGATGAGGACCGTCACGGGCAGGGAGGTGAACTCCGCACGGCCCAGGTCCTGTTGTACCACCGCGTTTATCTGTTCCTGCATGGTCTCGCTGCCGCCCAGCCGCACCGTCGATCCGGGGACCTCGCCGGCCATCGCCCGCAACCGCGTGCTGACCGTCTCGACCGCCCGGTAGGTCGCCTCCTGCTGGAACACCACCTGAAGCGCCAGGCCCCGCCCGTCAGCCGCGGGGATCGGGTCGTCGACCCGCTTGACGCCTTCAACCGCGCTGAGCGCGCCGCTGACCTGCTCCACATTGGACGCCACCTCGGCGACCCTGATCCCCTCCCACAGGGCGATCACGCTGCCGCCGTCTCCGCTCGCGGCCTCCAGCACGTCGTACCCCTCACCGGCTTCGGTGCCCTTGAGGGTGGCGCCGCCGTCTCCCATGCGCTCGAACACGGCGCCCGCGGCGGCCACGCCACCGGCGGCGATGACGACCCAAGCAAGGATCACCAGCCAGCGATAGCGGAAACTGATCCGTCCCACAAATCCAGTCATGTGAGTGGAGCCTGCCGAAGCACGCCCCCGAAGTCGGTAACCCAGGCCGCCGATGTCGGGGTGGTGCCAGCCTCACCCCGTCGCTGGTGCCAGGCACCGTGACTGCCGCCCGGGCGGCTCTCTACCGTATGGGCATGCTGAAACGGATCGCAGCCGGCTGGACCGCGACGGTCCACATCGTCGCCGGCGTGCCGGTGGCGATCCTGATCGGGAACCTGCTGGGGGCCGCGGCCCTGTTCGCGGGCATTGCCGCGGCGGTGGTGTGGCCGTTGGCGCCGTCAGCGCGCAACGCCCTGTTCGCGGTCGCCCGGGTCTGCTCGGAGATGCAGTGCTCGCGCTTCCGTGGCCTGCTCGGGGTGCATCTCACCCCGGCTCCGCACGGCAACCGCGCGGCGGGCTGGCGCCAGGTCTGGTACCACCTGGTGATCGCCTTTTCCATCGCGATCCTGGGCGCTTGCGTGCTCGTGGCGCTGTGGGCGGCCGCGGTGTTCTGCCTGATGCTGCCGATCTTTGGCCGGCCGGGCCAGAGCCCGATCGGGCTGCGGCTCTGGTACCCCGGTGTCGTGATCGGACTGTCGGTGCTGGCGATCCTCCTCGTGGCCTCCGCCGTCTGGCTCGCTCAGCTCCTTGCGCGCCTTGATGTTTTCGCCGCGCGGTCGATGATGCAGTCGAGCCGGACGGAGGAGCTGGCGCAGCGGGTGCAAGCGCTGAGCGAGAGCCGGGCCGACGTGGTCGACGCCGCCGATGCCGAGCGCCGCCGCATCGAGCGTGACCTGCATGACGGCGCGCAGCAGCGGCTGGTGTCGCTGGCCATGAACCTGGGCCTTGCCCGCGCCAATCTGTCCGAACGCGCCAATCTGTCCGAAGTGGACCCTGAGGCGCGGCAGGTCATCGAGCACGCGCACGACGAGGCCAAGCAGGCCCTGGCCGAGCTGCGGGAGCTGGTGCGCGGCCTGCATCCGGCGGTGCTCAACGACCGCGGCCTGGACGCGGCGCTGTCGGGCATCGCGGCCCGCTCGCCGGTGCCCGCACGCCTGACCGTCGACGTGCACGCCCGGCCTTCGCCCACGGTGGAGGCGATCGCCTACTTCGTGGTGTCGGAGGCGCTGACCAACGTGGCCAAACATTCCCGGGCAGGTTCCGTGGACATCGCCGTCAGGCGCGAGGATGCCTTGCTGCGCATAGTGATCCGTGATGACGGTGTCGGAGGAGCAGACCCATCAGGGGGTACCGGGCTGCGCGGCCTCGCCCAGCGGGTCAGTTCGGTGGACGGGAGCCTGCACGTGTCAAGCCCGGCCGGAGGACCAACTGTGATCACCGTGGAGCTGCCATGCGAGTCGTGATCGGCGAGGATTCGGTGCTGCTGCGCGAAGGCCTGGTCAAACTGCTCGACTCGGGCGGGTTCACCGTCGTCGCGACCGCCGGCGACGGAGAGCAGACGCTGCGCGCGGTGGAGGAGCACCAGCCCGACGCGCTCATCGTCGACGTGCGGATGCCGCCCACCTTCACCGACGAGGGGCTGCGGGCGGCGCTGGTGGTGCGGCGGCAGTGGCCGGACGTGGCGGTCCTCGTCCTGTCCCAGTACGTGGAGGAGCAGTACGCGGCCGAGCTGCTGGGCGGGCACACCAGCAAGGTCGGGTACCTGCTCAAGGACCGGGTCGCCGACGTCGGCGACTTCCTCGAGGCGCTTCGCCGCGTGGCCAACGGGGGCACGGCGCTCGACCCCGAGGTGGTCTCCCAGATCCTGGTGCGCCGCCGCGACGCCACCCTCGACCGGCTGACCCGGCGCGAGCAGGAGGTCCTGGCGCTGATGGCCGAGGGCCGCTCCAACTCGGCGATCGCCACCGGCCTGTTCGTCAGCGAGAGCGCGGTCGGCAAGCACGTCAACAACATTTTCGCCAAGCTCGACCTGCCACCCGCGGACAGCGACCACCGGCGCGTGCTGGCGGTGCTGCGCTACCTGAACGAGAGGCCGATCCAATGAGTGAGCGCAAGGTATGGCTGCTGCTGGCGGGGTTGTTCACCGTCGTGGTCATCGGTGCCACCTTCACGGTGGCGTGGGTTCTGCTGCGCCCGCAAGGCCCGGCCGAGACCCGGCTGGAGCGGGCGTCGCTCGCCCAGCCCTTGGAGCGCTTGGACTTCATCGATTTCGAGGCCAGCGAGATCTCGGTCACGGCGGCGCCGGTCACCGCGACCGAGATTGTCCGCGAGCTGCGCTGGACCGGCTCCGTGCCGCAGTACACCGAGTCGTGGGAGGGCGGCATGCTGCGCATCCGCCACAACTGCGGCGACTCCGATGACGATGTTTGCTCCATCGGGTACCGGGTCCGCGTGCCCGAGGGTGTCGAGGTGCGCGCCTCGACCAGTTCCGGCGACGTGCGCATCACCGGCACAACCGCGCCGGTCACCGTGCGGACCGTCTCCGGCGGCGTCGACCTGACCGGCGTGACGGGCAAACTCACCGTCGAGACCGTCTCGGGCAGCGTCTCCGCCTCGGGCCTGACGGTCAAGGAGGCGACCGTGATGGCCACCTCCGGCGATATCGAGCTCGGCTTCGCCGCCGCGCCGGACGCGCTGACCCTGCGCTCCACCTCGGGCGATACCACCGTGCGGTTGCCCGCGGCGGAGCGGTCGCCGTTCCGGGTGAGCGTGCGCACGGTGTCCGGTAGCCAGCAGGTCGGCGTCGACCGCTCGCAGAGCGCCGCCCGCTTCATCGACGCCGAGTCCACGTCGGGCGACGTCAAGATCGGCTACTAGCTCACCCCTTCAACAGGTCCAGCGCGAGGGCCGCGGTCCAGCTGAACTCGCCGGTGCCGATGCCCTCGCCGGTCACCGGGTGGAAGTACTCGAAGCAGCCGGAGCGCGAGATGACGTCCAGCATGCGATCGCGCAGCGCGTCGGCCAGATCGGTGCGCCCGTGCGTGGTGAAGCCCCGCCACAGCAGCCAGTTCATGTTGATCCACACCGGCCCGCGCCAGTAACGCACCGGATCGAAGTCCACCGCGAGCCGGTCGTAGCTCGTCACCGGTAGCGGCTCCAGCCCAAAGTGCTCCGAAAGTGCTTGCACGGCAAGGGAGTCCGCTATCGCCTCGGGCAGGTCCGGCAGGATGATCGGGATCAGGCCGTTGATGCAGCGCGCCGGGCTCAGCTTGTCGGTCCGCACGTCAAGGGCGTGGAACATGCCCGTCTCCGGGTTGTACAGCCGGTCGACCATGGCTCGGGTGATGGCGGCGGCCCGTTCACGGTGGGGCAGCGGGTCGGCTCCGATCGCCGTCGCGATGTCGGCCAGCGCCAGCTCCGCCGAGGCGGTCAGGGCGTTGAAACCGGGGCATTCGACGAGAAACGGATGCGGACCCGGTACCCCCAAATCTTTATAACCCTGATCCCGGTAGGCCGATGCGAGCGAGATGTAGCGCGCGTAGTCGCGGTCCGTCGGCCGGTGCGAGACCACCGAGACTTCGACGTCGCGCCGGTGATGCGTCTTGAGGACGCCGGTGTCGTCGGGCAGCACCGACAGCGCGTCGTCCCACGCCGGGCTGTTGTCCAGACCGGATTCCCACGGGTGCACGATGCTCGCCAGGCCGGCGCCGCCGGTGTCGCGCTGGGTCTGCAGGTAGTGCTGCTGCGCGACCAGCTGCGGGTAGAGGCGGCGCAGTTCGTCAGGCGCCGGGCTGCTGCGGTGGATCAGCCACGCGGCGAGGGCGTGCACCGGCGGCTGCACGATGCCGGTGGTACCGGCCGGGGTCAGCCAGAAGCTGGGGCCGGGGAAGTAGTCCTTGTCGGACACCTTCGGGTCGAAGACGATGTGCGGCACCCTTCCGTCGGGCCACTGCGCAAGGAACAGGCTGTGCAGGTCTTGCCAGGCCCGGTGCGGCGCGACGTGCGCCAGCCCGACCGCGATGAAGCCCGTATCCCAGCTCCATTGATGGGGGTACAGTGTTCGCGCGGGGACCGTGTGACCGCCGATCCAGTTCTGGGACAGGACGGTCTCGGCCAGCTGCCGTAGTTTCTCGGGGTCAGTTCTCTCTGCGAGTGATATGGGGGTGCTGCGGCTCATTTGTCCCATCGTTGTTCACCGCTCCTTACAAGACCAGCCGCAACGCCGTGAGCTGCCCGTGTTCCTCAAAATCCGAACGACCGGCTGGCAACCCTCGCTTTTAGGCCGATGGTCACCTAGGCAAAGTCGTTAACCTAGCGTCCTAGGACCACTTACGGGGTGTGGCCCTGCCTCGCAGGTCAAAACCATTAAAGGCCCTGGCGCTACGCGCCAGACTCACCGACAAAACGGCGCTCACCGGGCCGGGGCAAGCCGGACGTGTCGGGTTGCTGGGGATTCGTCGGGGCTCCTTTTTAGACTGCGTTCATGCTTGACGACGATGTCGACCCGGGCCACACGGATCACGGCCGGCGGTGGCGGGTGGTGCGCGAGGCCGGCTGGGCCTACTCGGTGGGGCTGTGGCGGGGCTTCGGCCATCCGGAGATCGCGATTTTCGGGTGGGCGCCGAGGCGGTGGGGCCTGGTGAATGTCGTCGCCGAGCTGGTGAGCGCGGGGGTGGTGCTGCGGCCGGGGTTGCCGGTGCACGATGTGCTGCTGGGCGGGTCGGTGGAGGTGCGCCGGATCGATGCCAGCTGGCTTGAGCTGTTGTTCGCCGAGCGGGAGTCGCCGGAGTTCTTACAGGTGGCGTGGCGGGATCAGGATGGGCGGTTTCCGTGGGAGGACGGGTCGTTCCAGCCGCGGCTCTGGCTGCCGGTCGATGATCATCCGCCGGGGCCGTGGACGCGGTTGGTCGGTTCGCGGCGGCCGTGAGCGGGCGTGAAGTCGCGCTAGGTCAGTTGGTTGGCGGCGGCTGTGACGGTCTGGTGCAGGAGGGTGGCGATGGTGACCGGGCCGACGCCGCCGGGCACCGGGGTGATCATGGCTGCTTTGGTGGCGGCGGTGTCGAAGTCGACGTCGCCGACGTTGCCCGGGTTGTAGCCGGCGTCGACCACGACGACCCCGTCTTTGAGCTGGTCGCCGGTGATGAAGCGGGGCTTGCCGACGGCGGCGATGACGATGTCGGCGGTGCGCAGGTGGGCGGTCAGGTCGGTGGTGCGGCTGTGGCAGTAGGTGACGGTGGCGTCGCGGGCGAGCAGGAGCATGACGACGGGTTTGCCGAGGATGGGGCTGCGGCCGACGACGACGGCGTGCTTGCCGCTGATGGGTGCCCGGTAGTGCTCGAGCAGGGCCATGATGGCGCCGGGGGTGGCGGACGGGAAGCCGGGCAGGCCGAATGCCATGGAGGCGAAGGAGTGCAGGGTGACGCCGTCGACGTCTTTGGCGGGGTCGATGGCTTCGAAGGCGGCTCGTTCGTCGATGTGGTGGGGGACGGGGTGTTGCAGCAGGATGCCGTGGACGTCGGGGTCGTTGGACAGGGCGGTGATGGTGGTGACGAGTTGTTCGGTGGTGGTGTCGGTGGGCAGGTGCACCAGGCGGGCGTCGATGCCGGCGGTGGTGGCGCGGTTGCGCTTCATCCGCACGTAGGTTTCCGAGCCGGGGTCGTCGCCGACGAGAACCGTTGCCAGGCATGGTTTTTGGGGGAGCGTGGCGGCGGTGGCGGCGGCTTTGGCGATGAGGTCTTGGCTTAGCTGGGTACCAGTCATTGAAATCATCAGTTGGATGATATGCGGTGTGGAGTGTCTGTTGTGCGGTGACTCGTTTCCCGGGCGGGTGCGGGTTTGGCAGGACGATCTTTGGCGGTTGTCGGTCGTGGACCATGGTGCGGTGGTGGGCTTTGCTCACCTGGAGCCGTTGCGGCACATCCCGTCGATCGTGGAGCTGGACGGGCCGGAGGCGGTGACGCTTGGTGGCGTGCTGGCCCGGGTGACGGGGGCGATGCGGGTGGCGACCGGGGCGGTGCGGGTGTATGTCTATGTTTTTGGCGAGCGGGTACCCCATCTGCACTTCAACTTGGCGCCGCAGCAGGCCGATGGGGTTCTGGCCGGTGGGCCGGGGCTGCTGCGGCCCGGTGCCGAGGAGTTGGGCCGCGACCTGCATGTGGCCGCGGCCCGGGCGATCGCCGGCCGGATGTCAGAAGGCTGGATGTCAGAAGACTGAGACCCGGTATTTGGCGAGTGCTTCGGTGACCGGCTGGTAGAAGGTGGTGCCGCCGATCTGGCAGTTGCCGGAGCCGCCGGAGGTCAGGCCGAGGGCAATGCTTCCGGCATAGAGCGGGCCGCCGCTGTCGCCTGGTTCGGCGCAGACGTTGGTGCGGATCATGCCGCGGACGGTGCCTCCGCTGGAGTAGTGGACGGTGGCGTTGAGGCCGGTGACGGTGCCGGTGCGGGTGCCGGTGGTGCTGCCGCGGCGGGTTACCGACTGGCCGACTGTGGGGTCTGCCGCGCCGGTGATGCCGCCGACAATATCGGTGAAAGTGCCGACGTAGCGGACGATGGCGTAGTCGTTGTTGGGGAAGCTGCTGCCGGCGGTGTCACCGAGTTTGGTGGTTTGCTGGGCGCTGGTGAACCATTCGTCGGCGACGTCGCCGCAGTGCCCGGCGGTCAGGAACGAGAAGGTGTTGCCGCTGCGCACGTTGAAGCCGAGCGAGCAGCGGAACCCGCCGCCGTAGATGGCGTCGCCGCCCGAGATCAGCGGGTGTAGCGGGCTGGTCAGGCGTTCGACGCGGGCGGCTCCGCCGGAGCCGGCGGCCGCGGCGTGCAGGGCGGCCAGCCCGGAGGCGGTTACGGTCGGGTCGGCCTCGATGACGACCTGGTTGGTGGCGAGGTCGATGCTCCAGGCGGTGCCGGCGACCCCGGGGTCGAGGGTTTCCTTGGCGTGGTTGAGGGTGCGCAGGCTGCGCTCGACGAGGCGGGGGGTGGCTCCGGCGGCCCTCGCGGCGGCGATGCCTGCCCGGTCGGTGACGTTGACGATGAGGGTACCGCCGGCGTCGCGGTGGATTCCGGCGGTGCGCGTGTCGTCGGCGGCCAGCCGGGCGACGGCGCCGAGGTCGGGTGCTGCCGTGGCGGGGTGTGCGCCGGTGAGTGTGGCCGCGAATGTGGCGGCGGCGATGAGGATTGTGGACAGTTTCGTGGTTCGCACGTGTCCTCCCGGGGGTTGTGCCTTGCACCCCGCACCGGCGCGTCGGCTCATGAAGTTATTGGCACCGATGATCCCAAGTGGGTCGGGGCAGGTCAACCGGTGACTTGGTGGCGGGTGGTTCCGAGGTTTGGCAGGCGGTCGGCGAGCATGGCGTGCGCGGTGCGGGTTTCGGCGAGCACCTGGGGGTCTAATGTGGACACTACGATTGCCTCGCCTTCGTCCGGGGCCTGCTCGAGCACGCGGCCTTGCGGGTCGTGGATGGCGGCGCCGCCGTTGAACCGCCACGGTGCCTTTCCGCCGACGGAGTTGGCGAACACGACGTACATGGTGTTGTCCAGGGCGCGGGCGCGGTAGTACAGGTCGCGGCGGTGCTGGGAGCCTTCGAGGTAGCCGCTGGGTACCAGGTATCCGTGGGCGCCGTCGACTGCCGCGGCGCGGCCGTGTTCGGGGAAGCAGCCGTCGTAGCAGACGCCAAGGCCCAGCCGCCAGCCGTCGACGGTCAGGGTGGCGCCGTTGATGCCCGGGTTGAACAGTTCGTTCTCATCTGGCCCCCACAGGTGCTGCTTGTCGTAGGCGGCGGTGGCGGTGCCGTCGCGCCCGATGACCAGGGCCGAGCAGGTCAGCCTGCGGTTGGGGTGGCGCACGGCGGCGCCGATGACGGTGACGATCCCGGTGTCCCGCAACGGGTCCAGCCGCGGGTCGTCGGTGGTGACGGCGGTGCCGTGCGGGTCGGCGCGCAGCGACGGCGGGTGGTAGGCGCTCAGGAACAGTTCGGGCAGCACGGCCAGCTGGGCGCCGCGGTCGGCGGCCTGCCGGGCGAGGCGGGCGGCGGTGACGGCGTTGCCGGCGACATCACCGGGTACCGGTTCGGCCTGGACGGCGGCGACGGTCAAAGGGATCATACGGCGGATTGTGCCACGCCACATTTCTGCTACGTTCTGCGTAGTACGCGACACGTAGTAGTGGGAGTGTCCATGTCGGACCTTTCGGAGCCGGCGATGCTGGTGCTGATCAGCCTCGCCGACGGGCCCAAGCACGGCTATGCGATGCAGGACGACATCGCGGAGCTGACCGGTGAGCGGCCCGGGCCGGGCACGCTTTACGGCGCGATCCGCCGCCTGGAGGACGGCGGCCTGATCGTGGCGTTGCCGGAGCGGGAGCGGCGCAAGCCGTATGAGCTGACCGGCGCGGGACGCCGGGCGCTGCAAGCCGAGCTGCGGCGGATGCGCGAGCTTGCCCGCACGGGCCTGCGCCGCCTGGCGGTGGTGTGATGCGCGATCAGTTGGCTCGTGCCGCCGTGCGCCTCTATCCGCGCCACGTCCGCGACCGCTACGGCGAGGAGATCTCCGGTTTGCTCGCGGCCTCCCACGCCCCGGGCCGGGATCTGCTCAACGTGGTGTGGTGGGCGGTGGGCGAGCATGTGGCGGCTTTCTCGTTCTCGCGCCTTGCCCGGGCGGTGCTCCGCCTCGCCGGTCTGGCCCTGCTGCCGCTGGTGACGGCGGCCGCCTGGCTGATGCTGTCCACCGTGGGCCTGATCATCGGCCGGGTGAGCATCGTGTTCGGTGAGGTCGCCGAGGCGTGGTTTTTGGCCCTGTATTTCGGGGTTCCGGCCGCGGTGCTCGTACCGCTGGCGGTCGTGGCCGGCCGGCGGTGGGGCAGGGGCTGGCCCGCGGCGCGGTCGGTGGTGCTGGTCCCGGCGTGCCTTGCCGCCGGGGCGGTCGGGGTGGTGAGCATCCCGCAGGCGGGTGTGGTGATGGGGGAGCGCTGGCAGGGGTCGGCCGCGGCGATCGGGGTGTGGTTCGCCGGCCTGGTCGCCGTCGGGATCGGCTACCGGTGGATGTCGGGGCGCGCGCAGGTCGCCTCAGGGATCGGGTATCGGTGGATGTCGGGGCGGGCGCCGGCAGCCGAACCCGACGGCGAGCGGCGGATGTCGCGGCGGGTGCCGGGCTGGCTGGTGTGGGTGTGCCTGGCAGTGGCGGCGTTCGTGGTGCTGGATGTGGCGCACGTGGTCTACCTGCGCAGCGTATTCACCGGGACGCAGGCGCCCTGGGCCGAGGCGCCGCTTTGGTTCCCGCTGGCGCTGGTCGGCCAGGACAGCGGTGACTCGCTGGCGGGCAGGTCGCTTCTGGACACGTTGAAGGCGCTGCCGCATGTGCTGACCGTGATGACGGTGTTCACCCTGGCCTGGTTCAAACGCCCCCGCCCCGCCCCCACCGGTGTCGTAAAAAATTCACAGGATCTTGTCGCAGCCTAAAAACATCTTTTGCGTTGTGAAAAGTTCTTCGGCAAACTAACGCCATTCATCTATCAGCCGAAAGGTGAAGGGCTATGAGCAGATTGAGCCGAAGGACTTTTGTCCTAGGTGGACTGGCCGTGGCGGGCGCCGCGGCCGTTCCTTTGTCCGCCTCGTCCGCCAGATCCCAGGACGTGGGCATCCTCGCCACCATCCCGTACCCGTTCAAGTTAGGTGTGGCCTCAGGCGACCCGGACGCCTCAAGCGTCGTGCTGTGGACCCGCCTGGCGCCGTCCCCGCTGAACGCCGACGGTTTGGGCGGGATGGGCAGCGGGGACGTGACCGTCGACTGGCAGGTGTCCACAAACGACAAGTTCACCGGGATCGTCTCGCAGGGTTCGGTGCTCGCGCGGTCGGCCGACGCGCATTCGGTGCATGTGGTGGCGGGCGGGCTGAACCCCGACTCCGACTACTTCTACCGCTTCCGGGCGCAGGGGCACATCTCGCCGGTGGGGCGCACCCGCACCGCGCCGGCGATCGGCACCTTCGGCCGCGACCTGGTGATGTGCTTCGCGTCGTGCCAGCATTTCGAGGAGGGTTACTTCACCGCGCACCGGCGCATCGCCGATGACAATCCGGGGCTGGTGCTGTTTCTGGGCGACTACATCTACGAGGGCGGCGCCGTGTCCGGGCGTATCCGCACCCACGCCGGGACCGCCGAGATCGTGTCGCTTGCCGACTACCGCCGCCGCTACGCCCAGTACAAGTCCGACCCGGACCTGCAGGCCGCGCACGCCGCCGCGCCTTGGCTGGTGGTACCCGACGACCACGAGGTGGAAAACGACTACGCCGCCACGGTCCGGGAGAACAACGTCCCGGCGCTGACCGCCGCGCAGTGGACCGCCCGGCGCACCGCCGCCTACCGCGCCTACTACGAGAACATGCCGCTGCGGCCGGCGCAGGCCAACAGCGGCAACAGCATCCCGCTGTACCGGCGGGTGCGCTGGGGGCAGCTTGCCACCTTCCACATGCTCGACACCCGCCAGTTCCGCACCGACCAGGCTTGCACCGACGGCTGGCAGCCGGCCGGCTGCGGCGACGGCGCCGGCCGCACCCTGCCGGGTACCACGCAGGAGAACTGGCTGCTCGACGGGCTCAACCAGCACCTGTCCACCTGGGACATCCTGGGCCAGCAGGTGTTTTTCGCCCGGCGGATCAACTCGGCCGGCGCCACCAGCATGGACGCCTGGGACGGCTACACCGCCTCCCGCAAGCGCATCCAGGACGGCTGGCTCGCCCGCGGCACCCGCAACCCGGTGGTGCTCACCGGTGACGTGCACCGCTCCTGGGCCAACGACCTCAAGGCCGACTACGCCAGCGCGTCCTCGCCGGTCATCGGCTCCGAGCTGGTCACCACCTCGATCTCCTCGGGCGGCAACGGCGGCGGTGGCACCGCGATCCCCGACGTGGCCACCAACCCGCACCTGAGGTTCTACACCGACCGCCGCGGCTACGTGCGCACCACGATCACCCCGACGCAGATGCGGGCGGACTTCCGCTTCGTCAGCAGCATCACCGAGCACGGCGCTGGCGCGTCGACCACCAAGTCCTTCGCCATCCTCGACGGCCGGCCCGGCCTTCAGGCGATTTAGGGGGTACCAGATGAAGCTTGTTTTCTCGGTGCTGCTGGCTGGTTCCCTGTCTTTCGCGGTCGCCGGTGAGCCGGTGATCGCCGTGGCCCAGTGGCAGACCGTCAACAGCAGCTCCACCGGCGACCAGGACGTGGCGGCGATCGCGGCCAACCGCCACGGCTATGTGGCCGTGGTGTGGGAGGACGACCGGGACTCCACCGCGGCGGACAACAACGACCACAGTGACATCTGGCTGCGCACGTTCCGCCACGGCACCGCCCTTTACGAGGTGAAGCTGTCGGTGGGCGGCAACAGCGGGGTCACCACGTGGCGGCACCTGAACCCCGACGTGGGCCTGGACGACAAGGGCAACGCGGTGGTGGTGTGGCAGGACGACCCGGACGGCAACGGCTTCTACAACATCCCGTACAGGGTGGTCTCGACGGCCGGTGCGGTCACCGCGTCGGGCACCGCCAACTCCAGCTCCGACGGGCAGCAGATCAACCCGAAGATCGCCGTCGACCCCGACGGCGCACCGGCCGGCGGGGCGGTCGCGTTCACCGTGGTGTGGGAGGACATCCAGGGCACCAGCCCGGCCACGGTCAGGGCCGCCGGGTACACCGCCCCGGCCACCCGCGCCTATGAGGTGACGGTGTCGCAGACCCCGCAGCCGGGCGGCCAGCACCACCACCCGGACGTGGCGGTCTCGGCCGCCGGCGACGCCTACGTGGTGTGGGACGAGGACGGCGACGCCAACGGCGACTACAACATCGGCTTTGCCCACCTGTCCAAGGGCGGCGCCGTCTCCTCGCGCGGCGTCGCCAACTCGGTCACCACCGGGCAGCAGACCCGGCCCACGATAGAGGCCGCGTTCAACGGCGAGTTCGCGGCGGCGTGGCTGTCCACGCAGACAGGCACGTCCGGGGTGTGGGCGCGTTCGTTCGGCGACGGCGGCAGCGCCCGCCACGTCGAGGTGGAGGCGGCAGCCGGCGGGCAGAGTCCCCGTATCGGCGTTGACGAGCAGGGCGGGGTGGTGGTCGCCTGGACCGCCGGGCAGGACATCTTCGTGCGCGGCTACAACCCGGACGGTACCGACACCGGAAGGCTTGCCTCGCAACCACTTATGAACATTCCCGCGGGCCGCCAGGAAGGCGGCGCCGTCGCGGTGTCGGCCTTCGGCGAGGTCAGCCTCGCCTACACCGACGACAACGACGGCAACGGCTGGGACCAGATCTACCTGGGCGTCAACGTCATCAACACCTCCTGGTGAGGCTAGCGGGTGGGGCGGTCCAGGTAGGTCAGGACCGCCACCACCCGCCGGTCGTGATGCGCCGCCGGGGGCAGGCCCAGCTTGGCGAACAGGGTGTTGATGTGGTTGCTCACCGACTTGGCGGTGATGAACAGTTCGGCGGCGATGGCGGTGTTGGACCGGCCCTGCGCCATCAGCCGCAACACGTCAAGTTCCCGCGGGTTGAGGGTTTCGAGCGGTTCGTGGCTGTCCAGCAGCTGCCCGACCACGTCGGGGTCCATGACCGTGCCGCCGGCCGCCACCTGGCGCAGCGCCTCGACGAACCGGCGGACCTCGCCGACCCGGTCTTTGAGCAGGTACCCGACCCCGCCGTCGCGGTCGCGCAGCAGTTCGCGGGCGTAGAGCCGTTCGACGTACTGGGACAGGACGAGCACCGGCAACCCGGGCACCGTGCGGCGGGCGGCGATCGCGGCACGCAGCCCCTCGTCGGTGAAGCTGGGCGGCAGCCGCACGTCGAGGACCGCCACCTCCGGCCGGACCGAGACCAGCTGCTCGGCCAGCCGCGTGCCGTCGGCCACCGCCGCCACCACCTCGAAGCCGTACGCGGTGAGCATGCGGGTCAGGCCGTCGCGCAGCAGGGCCTGGTCCTCGGCGATCAGGACGCGCACGGCAGCTCCATGGCCAGCACGGTCGGGCCGCCCGCCGGGCTGCTCAGGTGCAGCGTGCCGTCGAGTGCGGCAAGGCGGCGGCCGATGCCCAGCAGCCCGGTGCCGCGGCCGGGGTCGGCGCCGCCCCGGCCGTCGTCGTGCACGGTCAGCCGCAGCGCCGCACCGTCGTCGACGAGCGTGATCCGTACCCGCGCCGCGTGGCTGTGCCGGATGGCGTTGGCCAGCGACTCGCAGACGGCGAAGTAGGCGGCCGACTCCACCGGCGCGGTCAGCCGCCGCCGCAACCGCAGATCGAGGTCGACGCGGATGGCGCTGCGCAGGCACAGGGCCTCGACGGCGCCGGCCAGGCCGCGGTCGGCCAGCACCGGCGGGTGGATGCCGCGTACCAGGTCACGCAGTTCGGTCAGGGCCGCGCCGGCGTTGGCTTTCGCTTCTGCCAGCAGGGTTTTGGCCGTGGCCGGGTCGGCGTCGATGACGTCTTGGGCCACGCCCAGGCTCATCGCCACCGCGATGAGCCTGGCCTGCGCGCCGTCGTGCAGGTCGCGTTCGATGCGGCGCACCTCGGCGGCGGAGGCGTCGACGGCCGCGGCCCGGGTGGCCACCAGGCTGTCGACCCGTGCCGACAGCCGCGCCGCGTCGGCCGCCGCCTTGGTCGGTCCCAGCAGGGCTTCGGCGAGGCGGGCCTGGCCGCGCAGGAGAACCCGCGGCAGCCGGACGGCGGCCACGGCCAGCGCCACACCGGCCGGGACGGCCGCCCACGCCAGCGGCTCGGAGCGTCCGATCAGGTCCAGCAGGGCCGGGTCGAAGCCGGTCGGCTCGGGAAAGACCGCCACCAGCAGCGGCGCGGCCACGCATTCGGCCGCGCCCAGCCACAGACCTGCGGCGAGCAGCAGCCCGCCCACACCGGCCACGAACTGGCACGGCTGCCAGGCCAGATCGCGCCAGGTGGCCGGATCGGCCGCCACCGTGCGCAGGCGCGAAGCCATGCCGCGCAAGGCCATGCCGCGCAAGGCCATGCCGCGCGAGGCCATACCGCGCGAGGCCATACCGCGCGAGGCGGAGCCGGCGGGCAGCGGCCGGTACGGCGGCGGGATCGGGCGGTCAAGGACAGCGGCCGCCCGGCGCCGCTGGATCCCGGCCAGCCGCCGCGACATCCACACCACACCGGCGAAAGTCGCCAGGCCCAGCCCGGCCGCCAGACTCAACCCGGCCGAGGCAACGACAAGTGCCCACAGCCCGAGCGCGGGCAGCCCGATCAGCGCACCGGCGATGAGCCACCCGAATTCCCTCGCCCGGCTTCGCATCCCACCATCCTGACCACCCGGGCCGCCGCTGGGAAGGGTGCGGGCACCCTGGGCCGGCGGGCAGCGCCGGGCCACCCTGACTTCATGCGGAAAGCCTTGGCATTATTGGCGATTTTTCTGGGGGTACCGGTTCCGGTCGCCGGATCCGGCAACGCCGACCCGGCCGGCGTCACGAGCACCGAAGTCAGCTTCACCGGCGGCGGCGGGATAGTCCTGCACGGCACGGTCCTCGCCCCGGCACAGCACACCGTGCCGCGCCGGCCCGGGATCGTGATGCTCGAAGGGGCGGGCAACCGGGGCCGCGGCTACCTGCGCGCCGACGCCGAGGCGTATGCGCGCCACGGCATCGTGACCCTCGTCTACGACAAGCGAACCGTGGGATATTCGCTGCTGCGACGCGATTACCGGCTGCTCGCCGACGATGCGCTTGCCGCGCTTGAGGTTCTGCGCTCCCGTGCCGAGGTGGACCCGGACCGGACCGGGCTGTGGGCGCTGTCGGAGGGCGCGTTCGTCGCGCCGCTGGCCGCCGCCCGCTCCACCGATGTCAAGTTCCTGATCACGGTCGGCGCGGTCGGTACCACCCCGGCCGTGCAGACCGCTTGGGCCTACGAGCGGTACCTGAGCCATGCGGGCGTGACCGGGTCGATGCCGCGGATGTTGCGGGCCACCGCGCTGCCGGTGGCCATCCGGGCAGGACTGTTCCCCGAGGCCGGGTTCGACCCGTGGACGGCCTGGCACGCGGTACGCCAGCCGGTGCTCGCCCAGTGGGGACAGTTCGACCGCGACAGCGTCCCGCACGAGAGCATCCGCGTCATCGGCGACGCGCTCGCCCGGGGCGGCAACGCCCGGTACACCGTCCGGATAGTCCCCGGGGTCAACCACAACCTGCACGTCACCGCCGCCGCCGGTTTCGACCGGCTGCCCGCCCTGCCGGCCGGGTACGGAGACTTCGAGGCGGCCTGGATCACCGGCGGCGGTCGGCAAGCGCCGCCACAGGTCGCGTTCGAGCCGCAGCCGCCCGCCGCCGCCGCGGTGCCGGCACCGGCGTGGTACCACCAGCCCTGGCTGCAACTCGCCGTGGTGGCAACACTTCTTGTCGCCTTCGCCGCCGGGATCCGCCGCCGCGGCGGCCCACGCTGGCTGGCCGTGCCCGGCCTCGCGACCGTCGCGGGCACGCTCGCCTACGTCGTGTTCCTGCTCGCCACCGCGGCCAAGGTCACCGGGCCGGTGGTGTTCGGGCGGACCCTGCCGTGGCTGGCCCTGCAACTCCTCGCGGTAGTCACGACGGCCGCCACGGTCGCGGTGATGCTCTCGTGGCGGCGCCACCACCGCGAACTCGAAACCGCCGGCCGGATCCGGCTCGCGATCCTGACCGCCGCGGGAATCCTGTTCACCGCCTGGGCCGCGTCGTGGGGACTGCTCACCGCCTGACCGGCGGCATGAACATCAACACGCTGTCGGCCGCGTAATACCGCTCTGGCCCAAAACGTGCCTCTAGGCTGGCACGGAGCGCCGGCAAGGTGTGCCGGCACTGCAGGAGAAGAGAACGCATCATGGCAACAGGCAAAGTGAAGTGGTTCAACGCGGAGAAAGGCTTCGGGTTCATCCAGCAGGACAACGGTGGCCCGGACGTGTTCGTCCACTTCTCAGCCATACAGGGCAGCGGCTACCGCTCCCTGGAGGAAGAACAGCCGGTCGAGTTCGAGATCACGCAGGGGCCCAAGGGCCCGCAGGCCGAGGCGGTCCGCGCGATCTGACATGACCGACCGTCGGAGACTGCTGTCGGCGGCGCTCGCGGCCGCCGGTGCCGGCTTGGGACTGCCCGGCGCGGCGCAGGCGGCCGCGAGCGGCCACAGACCCCACCGGCCGGACGAAGCACTGGCCGCGCTGATGGAAGGCAACCGGCGCTGGGTCACCGGCCGGCTCACCGCCCGCGACCCGGTCCAAGACCGGCGCCGCCGGGTCGCCGACGGCCAGCACCCATCGGCCGTCGTATTCAGTTGCATCGATTCGCGGGTACCCCCGGAATATGTTTTCGATCAAGACCTGGGCGACATCTTCGTCGTGCGGACCGCGGCACAGGCGCTCGACCCGCTCGTCGGCGGGGCCGTCGAGTACGGGCCGGTGCACGGCACACCGCTGGTGATGGTGCTCGGCCACACCCGCTGCGGCGCGATCACCGCCACGGTCGAGTCGATCGAGGACGGTGTCACCCTGCCAGGCCACCTGGCCGATGTGGTGCGGGCGCTGACCCCGGCCTACCGGGCGGCCAAGCGCCGGTTCCGTCCGGATTGGAACAGGGCCAGGCGGGTCGAGGCGACAGTGCTCGCGCAGGTCCACCTCACCGTCGGGCAGCTGCGCGACGACCCGGTGCTGCGGCCGCTGATCGGCAAAGGCAAACTCGCCGTCGTCGGCGGCATCTACAGCCTGGACACCGGCGCCGTCCACCCGCTGTAAACCCGCCGGTCAGCCTGCGGTAAAACCTGCGGTAAAGCCTGCGCTCAAGATCGCGCAATTTGCCAGGCAAACCCGCCCTCGACGGCCCGCTGAGGGGACGATTGCCAGGCAATCCCGCACTCACAGCCCCGACACCGGCCACGGGCCGACGCGCCTTCCGAACAACCTGACTCACCGAAAAACCGGCCCGCTACGGACACCCAAACCACTAGCCCACGGGATCCCGCACAGGTAAGGGGGACTGCAGAAGGAGCCACCCGGCGGTGTCGCCGTCGAGCCCGACGACCACGGCCTCGGGCGCTCACGCGGCGGCCTGCGGCACCCCGGAAGAAACCGCTCGCCCAAGCCTGAGCGCTACGGCGTCTGACGGGGGATACCTGTCAACGGCGGTGATGTCAGGAAGACGTCAGGCAGAAGGGGTGGCCAGCCGGATCCAGGAGTACCCGCCAGCGTCCCTCGCCGGGCTGATGGTCCGGTTT
>DASUXL010000310.1:0-7814 GCA_036377915.1 Candidatus Limnocylindrales bacterium | reverse complement strand
GTCGTCCATCTTCACGTAAGTAGGACGAGGCAGCTTTGCCGGCTGTGACATGACATAGTGATGCCTCCTGTTCGCGTGTTGAAGGGTGACACGAGGAAGGAAACTGATGGACGAACTCGCCGAGCGGGAGTTCCGGGAGTATGTGGCGTCGCGGCAAGGGGCCCTGTATCGCGCCGCCTACCTGCTTACCGGGCATCACCAGGACGCCGAGGATCTGCTTCAGATCGCGCTGACGAAACTGGCGCTGCACTGGCCCAGGGTGAGTCGATCGGGATCGCCGGATGGCTACATCCGGAAGATCCTGTATCACCAGCACGTCAGCATCTGGCGTGGCGGCCGGAGCCGTCGCGAGCACGCGACGGAAGTGCTGCCCGAGGTGAACGCCGTCGAGGATCCGGCCCGCGCGACCGTTCTCAAACTGGCGCTGTCCCAGGTTCTCGGTGAGCTGACCCGCAAGCAGCGGGCGGTAATGGTCTTGCGTTACTACGAGGACCTGCCCGAGGCCGAGATCGCCGAGCTGATGGGCGTCTCGATCGGGACGGTGCGCAGTCAGGTCCATCGCACATTGGCCCGCCTTCGTGTGCTGTGCCCAGAGCTGAAGTTCATCGAGGAGCCAGTATGAATACACCACACGAACCCGACCTGCGAGCCGCCATGCGGGAGCTGTCCGACGTCGCCGGGCCGGGGGAGCATGTTGCCGACGCCGCGCTGCGGGGCGCCAAGGGCATGCGGCGCCGCCGTTCCGCCCTGACCGGCGTGGCCGCGCTCGCCGCCGTCGCCGCCCTGTCCGTTCCCTTCACGATCTTGAACAACCCGCCCGGCGGCCCGCCGGAGAATGCCTCGCCGGGATTCGCCGCGCCCGCACCAAATTTGGGTGCCTGCCAGGGCGCGCCGATGGTCAGCCCCGGGATCAAGGAGGTCGCGGAGGAGCATTGGCCGCAGTACCTCAAGACGGTCCTGGGTTTGCTGCCCAAGCGGGACGACTACGTCGTGCAGAACACGCATGACATATGCAACACGGGACACCCGCAAGCCCCCAATGCATACACCGTAATCAATCTGGGTCACAACCGCGAGCACGGCCACCTGACCGTGGACCTGTATGTGCACGAGAATGTCGATTGGGTACCCGACACCTGCGCCGACCTTGACATCGTCGCCGCATCGTCGCAACTGGACGTCGTGTTCTGCCAGGACGGCAAGGACGGCAAGCCCCTGCTATACGGAACCGCCTACCCCACCACGAAACTCACCGTCGGAGCCGTCTACCCGGATCGCCGCGCGGTGGTCATGGAGCGCAACCTCGACGAAGGGGCGGACGCGGTGATCAGCGTCGACGACCTGAAGGCGGTTGTGTCCAATCAGGACCTACTGGGCCTCGTCCCGGTATCGAGCGTGCCCCTGCCAACCGTGTCGCCGGCGTCACAACCCGGTGGGCTGATACCAGCCCAAGCCCCAACCCCCAACCCAACCTCAACCCCAACCCCGACGCGGTAACGCGATTGGGCGATCACACGCGAGACTCGCGTGTGATCGCTCCGGAGGTGGAGAGGTTGTGCCGCAGGATCGACACGTACAGGCGCCGCGTGGCGTGGTCCGGTTCGATGCCAAGTTCGCGGGCGAGCATGACCCGCAACCGTTCATAGGCGATCAGAGCCTGGGCGGGTTCGCCCACCGCATCGTAGGCGGCCATCAATGCGCGGTACGCCGTCTCGTCGAACGGGTCGGCCGCCACGGCGGAGCGGGCAATGGCTTCGGCCGCCCGCGCGAACCCGGTTTGCAGCGCCTCCACCGCGGCGACATGCCTCGCGCGGCGCAGCAGACCGGCGTGCCGAGCACGAGGCGGCTCGGCCCAGGCCGCCGCGGGATAGTCGGCGAGCACCATGTCGTCCGCAAGCAACAGGTCCAGCGCCTGCTGCGCGGCGCCGAACGCGAGGTACGGCTTGCGGTCGGCCATGTGGGCCTCGGCCGCGCCGACCATCGCCGCGGCGCAGTCCAGATCGACCTGAACGGCGGGGGCGAGCCGGTATCCGATCCGCCCGCCGGAGATGACATCGCGGCCCACGGCCGCGCGCAGCCGGCTGACCATTGTCGCCACGTTCTCGACCGGCCGTTGCGGGGCGTTGCGCCACAACGCATCGACGATCCGGTCCACCGGCACCAGCCGCCCGCGTTGCGCCGCGAGCAAAGCCAGCAAGGTCCGGGCCTTGCGGCTGCCCACCTCTCCCGATGCCAGCAGCCTGCCGTCCTGGTACACGGCGAACTCACCGACCAGCCTCAGCCGCAATAGGCGCATGCCGCACAGCATCGCCGCCGGACCTTCGGCGAAGTTTCGGCAAACCTGATATCGCTGGCAGAAGCCGCCGTCCGGTACCCGAACAGCGGCTCCGCAATCGGCCGGTGTCACGGACCGGTGACCCGGACCAGCACCGGAGGGCCGTTGAACACGCCACCCACCTTGACCGCGCCGGCGAGCGACCCCTGCACGGAAGTGTCGACCAGCACCGGCGACTCGGCCGGCTGCGTGGTGTCGCCGGTGACCACCACGGCGTGGTCCGTCCCGGCAGGACCGGTGTAGACCAGCTGGCTGTTGATGATGTAGAGCTTGGCAAGGTTCGCGCCGTGCACGAGCGTGCCGGGCGTCGCCTGCTCCACCCGGACGCCCGAGAGCAGGACGTCGGTCGGGTACGCGCCGCTCTGCGCGTTGACCTTGAGTGCGTTGCCCGTCCCCGTTCCCGCCAACCGTTCGATCACGGTATCGAGGATGCGAAGGTTCACCACGCGCTTGAAGGCGTGGACGGTCGGGGCCCCGGTGCCGCCCGGATTGCGCAGGTGCAGCCGGGACAGGGTCACGTCCCTGACATCGACGATCAGCACACCACCGTCGTCGATCACCGAGTCGGTCAGCGTAACGTTCTGGGCCACCGCGCACCCGTCGCCGAAGATGGCCACGGTCACGCCGGCGGTTGTCCCGCGCCGCAGGGTCAGGTCGCGCATCAGGACGTTCTTGACGATCGGCTGGCACTCGAACGCCGGACCCCCGGTCGGCTCGAAGTCGATCGCCTGGTCGCCCACCTTCACCGACTCGCTGCTCTCGACCACCAGCCCGTCGACCCCGCGCTGGACACTGACGAACGACCGGTCACAGTCGATGCCCTTGGTATTGCGGATCGTCGTGTCACGAACCCACAACGTCGGCGTACCAACGAATCTGATGCAATCACCGCCCGCCGAGGGGCCGATCACCGGGAGGCGGAACGAGACATCCTCGATGACGGTGTCCTGCGTTGGGCCGTTGAGCTGGAGCAGATGCGTCTGCTCGCCGGTGTTGGTGCGCTGCGAGCCGTCCAGTGTCAGGTCGCGCACCGAGACCCCGGTCGCGCTGGTCGTCCCGTTGCCGATCGCGAGCAGCTGCCAGGGGGCCGGGGCCGGGAAGTTCGAGCAGCCCGAGCAGGAACCGGGACCGAGTAGGGCCAGTGCTGTCATGTTTCTTCCCTCACCGCGTACCGCGAGCGTTGAGCTGATCCGCAGGCTCGGGATCGATGCCGTGCCCGCGGTCTGCTTCCGCGTCGCGTGGAACGTGCCCGCGCCCAGCACCAGACACCGTGGACCGGCCTGCGCGGCGTCGATCGCCGCCTGCAGGGCCACCCGGTCGTCGGCGCCGTCGTTCGGTACAGCACCGAAGTCCTCCGCGCGTGCAGGTGGGGAGTGCAGAGACAGCCGTGCCCGCGCTGACCGGTCCGCCGATTCCGGCGAGCACGAGCAGCACGGGCAGCAGCAACAGGCGTGCATAGGTTTTACGGTTGCGAATTCTCCTCATGAGACCCAGGGTGGCGACGCGCGTTGCAGCGCCATTGCAGTCGGCGCCGCAGCGAAACTAACCGTTGGTAGTTCGCATCGACAGGGTCCGCAGCTGTGCCAGGTTCGGGTCGTAGCGGTAGCCGACCGCCCAGACCGTCGCCGTTCCGGTGGCCGCGGCGTCGCCCAGCACCCCCGGGACCGTGGCGGATTCCGCCACCCAGCCGCTGCCGGTCCAGCGCGCGATCACACTGCCGAAGGCGTACACCTTTGTCGCCGACAGCGCCGCGATGCTCAGGAAGCCCTGCCCGTCATTGGGCGCTGTCGACATGACCGTGCGTTGCCACGTCAGCCCGTCCCAGTGCAGCGCGATCGGGACCATCTTGAAGTCGATCCAGCTGAACGCGCGACCGACGATCCACACGTCGTTGGTGGACACTGCGATCACGTCCTGCAGTGTCGGCACGTTGAACGTGCCGTCGGAAACGGTGCCCGGAACGTTCACCTGAGTCCAGGAGGTGCCGTCCCAGTGGGCCACGAGACCGGCGGTCGTCCCGCCGTAGCCGTCGAAGCCTTGGTTGCCGATCGCCCACACGTCGCCGGCCGAGGCGCCGTCGATGTCGGTGAGCAGGTTTTGGTTTGGGTCGGGGTTCGGGCTGGGCACGATCGTCCAGCTGCTTCCATTCCATTGCTGGATAAGCGTTTGCACGATCAGTGATCCCGAAAGGACGGTCGAGCCGACCGCCCAAGCGTTGGTGGTGGTGAAGGTCTTGACGCCGGACAGTGTGGTGCTCACCGTGCCGGCCGGAGTCGGGGTGGGCACGTCGCTCCAGGACGTGCCGTTGAAGCGCTCGGTGAGCGGCCCGAAGGTGAACGTGCCACCGCCGAGCGACACCTCGCGAGCGCCGACCGCCCAGACGTTGCTGGTGGCGCTCCCGTCGACGCCGCTGAATTGCCCGGCGAGCGTCGGTGTGCTGACGATCTGCCAGCTGGTGCCGTTCCAGCGGGCGGCCAGCGGCCGGACGAATGGTTGCTGGGGTGAGTGGTCGGCACGGCCGACCGCCCAGACGGTGGTGGTGCTGAGGGCGTCGACCCCGATGAACAGGTTCTGGCCGGTCGAGGCGTTGGGAGACGTGACCACCGACCAGGTGGCGGCCAGCGCCGGGTCGGCCGGTGCGACGGCGATGACCATGCCGGTCAGGACGGCGACGGGCATGGTTATGGCACGGAAGATCGACATATTCGAATCCTCCTTACGAACTGATGTCGCGTAAAGAGTAACCGCGCTATAGATCGACATCAATTCCGACAAGTGTGGGTAAAGGTTGATCCCGGCGCCGACCGCGTGGCCACTTCTCTGCGTACGCTCATCCCGACTCGGAGGTGAGTGATGGTCGTGTCCGTTTACAACCGAGGCTTGGACACGTTCTTGGAGATGGCCAGAGCTCCACGGCGGCGGTTTCCGGCGCTGGCGGCCGCGGTGGCGGTGGTGGCTGTCGCGCTGATCGTGGTGCCAATGGTTGTCGTTGCGGGCGACGGTGTGCCGCATGACGAAGACGACGCACTTTGGCAGGCGCCGTGGCTGGAAGCGGCGCTGCTTGCCGGGTTGCTGTTGTTGCCGGTCGCGACGCTGTGTCTGCTCGGTGTGCGGCCCCGGCAGGCAAGGGACTACCTGTTCGCTCGGGTGCCGGGGGCTAGGCTGTGGCTCGCCTACCTCATCTCACTGTTCTTCACCGGCATGCCCGCCGCAATCGTCGCGGGCGTCCTCGCCCTCGTGTTCTCCACGCCCTCCAATCTATCCGATGTGGACGGTACTCGGGAGGCGTTCGGCTGGCTGTTCCTCCACGCGATCTTCGTAATGGTCGGCGGCATGTTGCTTTGCGGCGCCGGCCTGATGGCCGCGGTGATCGCGCGCGCTGTCGTCACCACTATCCACGGCAGACGAGGGCTTGCCACCAAGGACGAGGTGGCCGGCGCCAAGTTCTTGGTCGGCATCCTCATATTGGTCCTGTTGGTGTTTGCTCTGCCCATCTCGATCGGGCTAGCCGGCAACTCCACACTCCGCCTGGTGTTCGGCGCCACGTTCGCGGGGCTGATCGTTTCGTCCACACTGGTGCTGTTGTTGATCGCGCGGCGTGCGGATCGCACGGCCGAGGCGACCGGCGGTCCTAATTGGACGCGGAGCGTGGCGGAGACCCGGATGCGGCCCGAAGCTTATGCGGCCGTTGGCGGGTTCCTGACGGTGTTCCTTGCGTGGCTGGTCATAGCGGCTTGGGGCGGCGGCGTTCGGGCGGAGGTCTTGCTCGCCTGCGATCTCACGGGCTGCTCGACGCTCGGTTTGACAATTGCCGGGTGGCTGATCGTGGCACTGCCGGCTTTGCTCATCATCGCGACCGCGGCGCTTTGGCACAGGCTGGGTAGCCCGGTCAGGGTCGCCCTGATTTTGGCCATGCTGGTGCTGTGCGGCAACGCGGCGCTGTTCATGCCCGGCATGGAGGCATCAACCGGCAACGGTCCCGGTGGCCGGCAGGTGATCGGCGGTCTCGGTTGGGCAGCGGCCGGCGTCGCAGTTATCGTTGCGTTGAGTTTGCTGGCCATGATGCTGGGCTCAAAAGTCCCGTTGTTGATGCGCAAGCCGGCGATCGCGGTGTTCGGCTTGGCCCTGCTGCTGGTGGCGCTGGCCGTGGCGATCGCGCGAGCCGAACCCGCCATGCTGCGTGCAGAAGAGATCTTTCCGGCAACGCTGAAGATGAACGGTGACACGCTCACCCGGACCATGGCCCGCGACCAGCGTGGGTGCGATGGCATTCTCCTCGACGACACACAGCTGAACGCACAGGAGTGCTTGCTCACCGCGCACGCCGCATACATAACCGACGACAGCGATGCGGTGGTCACTATCCACGCCATTCGTTATCACGACACTGCGGCCGCCCGCGCCGTCCACACCGGTCTGAGCGCCGAGGTGCGGCCCACGGGAATCTCAGGCGAGGTCCTCACCCACTCCTTTCAGAGCTTCAGATGGGTGGCGATAGTCACCTCCGGGCATTCCGACGGCCGGCCCATCACGCCTGACGAGCGGAGCTGGGTGAGGTGGCCACTGCGACAGGTCACGGTCCACTTCATCAGCAACCACATCGGCGGCGGCGGCGACCCCAAACCGAACCCGTCCTCCAGCCCGAAGACGCCTGGCCTATGACTCTGAACCTAGGGGTTCATCACCTGCGCAAGGCGCGTCATGAACCCCTAGGATCGGTCAGATGTCGCCGTCAGTTTCGGCCAACTCGAGACCGGTAGCCGCCAGCTAGTCGTCGTGCCGGTCGTCGTCGGCGGCGTCGAACCAGTTCAGAGCTCGCCGCCAGGCCTCCGTCGCCGCGTGCGGGTTGAACCGGGCGCCGGTGTCGTTGAAGAAGGCGTGGTTGGCCTCGGTGAAGGTCAGCAGCTCGTGCTTGAGTTCGGCCGCGTCGAGCGCCGCCTTGGCCTCGGCCATGGTGTCGTTGACGCGGGTGTCGAGCCCGCCGAGGACCGCCAGCACCGCCGCGCGAGAGCCGGAGAAACTGGCGCCCGCCGGGAACGGTCCGTAGAAGGGGGCCCCTGCCGACAGGCGTGGTTCCCCGGAGGTGAGCAGGCGCCACACCATGGCACCGCCGAAGCAGAACCCGACCGCGTTGAGCCGCTTGCCGCGGACGCGGCGTTTGAGCTCGGTCAGGGCGGCCTTCATGTCCTCGACGTGGCGTTCCGGGGGGATCTGTGCCAGCGCGGCCGCCACTTCGGCCTCACCGGGGAACGACCCGGTGCCGCCCTCCTCGGAGAGCAGGTCAAGCGCCAGCGCGGAGTAACCGCTGGCGGCGAACCGGCCGGCGACGGTGCTGATGTGTGCGTTGAGCCCACGGTTCTCGTGGATGACGAGCACGCTGCCGCGCGGCCGGGCGGCGGGTGCCCATGCGGCCATCAGCGGAACCCGGGGTCCCGCGAATGTGATCGACTCCTGGGCGACGGGTGCCCAGGACGTTTCC
>DASUXL010000309.1:0-2756 GCA_036377915.1 Candidatus Limnocylindrales bacterium | reverse complement strand
GGCCTCTCCGGCGGCAAGACCGTCCCCGACACCGTCCGCACCCACCCTCGCGTCTTCGCCACCCTCACCGCACCCTCCTTCGGCCCCGTCCACAACCGCCCCACCCGACCCGGCAGCACGGCCGCCCAGCGGTGCCGCTGCGGCCACGTTCACGCCGAGGACGACCCCCGACTCGGCACGCCCCTGAACCCGGAGCGCTACGACTACCAGGGAGCAGTGCTGTGGAACGCCCACGCGCCCGCCCTGTGGTCCCGCCTCATCCTCAACCTCCGCCGCGAGATCGCCCGCATCGGCGGCATCACCCAGCGCACCCTCGCCTCGGTGGTGAAGGTGTCGTACGCGAAGGTCGCCGAATACCAGAAACGCGGCCTCGTCCACTTCCACGCCGTCATCCGCCTCGACGGACCCGACGGCACCACCACCTCACCACCCGCCTGGGCCACCACCAGCACGCTCACCGACGCGATACGTGCGGTCGCTGCCCGGACCACGGTCAGCGGCCCCGAGATCGACGGCGCTCGGTTCCAGTTCGCCTTCGGTGAGCAGTTGGACGTGCGCCCGATCCGCAGCGGCGACTTCGGCGACGGCGGGAAGATCACGGAGAAGGCCGTCGCCGCATATGTGGCCAAGTACGCCACCAAGGGCGCCGAAGGCGCCACCGGCACCCTCGACCGCCGCCTCCGCCTCATCGCCGAACTCCCCGCCTACCAGGTCCCCGCACACGCCGAACGGATGATCCGCACCGCCTGGCAACTCGGCGCCCGCCGCGACCTCAAGCCCCTCAAACTCCGCGCCTGGGCCCCACATGCGCGGCTTCCGCGGCCACTTCTCCACCAAGACCCGCCACTACTCCACCACCCTCACCCAGCTCCGCCAAGCCCGCACCGACTACCAGCACACCCTCAACAACCCCGACGGAACAGGCCCAGAGCAGGAATCGACGCTGGTGCTCTCGCACTGGACCTACGCCGGCACCGGCCTCACCCCCGACCTCGACCACCTCGCCACGCTGGTTACTCCACCACCGGCAACGGCACCCGGGACGGGAGTCCCGCATGGGTGACAGCGAACTCCTCACCGTCCCCGAGGTCATGGCCCGCCTGAAGGTCGGACGCTCCGCCGTCTACGACCTCCTCCGCACCGGTCAGCTCGCCTCCATCACCATCGGCCGCGCCCGCCGCATCCCCGCCCACGCACTCGCCGACTTCATCCACGCCCGCCTCGACCAGGAAGCCACCGCCTGATGCCCGCACCCCGCGACACCCGCCGCACCCGCGCCAACGGTGACGGAACCGTGTACCAGCGCAAAGACGGCCGCTGGGAAGCCGCCGGATACGTCCTCGCACAGGGCAACACCCGTCGCCGGGTCCGCGTCTACGGCACCAACCGCTCCGAAGCTCTCGCCAAGCTCACCGAGAAGATCGCCGCCAGCAACCGCGGACTCCCCCTCCCCTCCGCACAAGGCAGCCTCAGCGCCTACCTGACGCACTGGCTGGAGAACATCGCCGTCCACCACCTCCGCGAGAACACCCACACGCGATACGCCGCCTGCGTCGACCGGTACCTGATCCCCGGCCTGGGCAAGAAGAAGCTCACCAAGCTCACCGCCAAGGACGTCCGCACCTGGCTCAACCAGCTCCGCACCACCTGCCAGTGCTGTGCACACGGCATCGACACCCGGCGCGACCAGCCCCGCTGCTGCGCCGCTGGCCAGTGCTGTCACAAGCTGCTCTCCCCGCTGACACTCACCTACATCCATTCCGTGCTCAAGTCCGCCCTGGAGCACGCCGTCCGCGAGGAAGAGATCCCGCGCAACGTCGCCCGCAATGTCCGCATCGGCACCCCACGCCCCCGGCGCTTCGAACCCCTCACCGCCGACGAAGCCCGCCAGTTCCTCGCGGCCACGCGCGGACACCGGCTGCACGCGCTGTTCGAACTCGCCCTCCACACCGGACTCCGCAAGGGCGAACTTCTCGGCCTGCGCTGGGAAGACCTCGACCTCGACGCGGGCACCGCCGCAATCCGTCGAACCTTGCAGCGCACCAGCGCAGGTGGGCTCACCACGCTGCCCACCAAGACGCGGGCCTCCGAGCGCCGCATCGCCCTTCCAAGCCGTTGCCTCCACTCGCTGAAGCTTCACCGCGAGCAGCAGCAGCGCGAACGCGAGGCCGCAGGCACCACCTGGCAGCACGATGGGCACGTGTTTACTACGGTGCAGGGCCGACCGATCGACCCGACCAACCTCACCCGCGCCTTCACCACGCTTCTCCGCAAGGCCAGCCTCCGCCGCATCCGTTTCCACGACCTCCGGCACGCGACCGCTACCCTGCTCCTGGAACAGGGCGTCGAACTCGTCGTGATCAAGGAGCTCCTCGGCCACGCCCACATCGGCGTCACCGCCACCGTCTACGCCCACGTCCGACTACGCCTCCAGCACAATGCCATCGACGCCCTCAGCACCGCCCTTGACGGTCCTGCCAACGACGAGGCAACCCCGCGACGACGGCGATGACCCGCCGCTGTGCGGAGCCACCGTCCGCTGACGTTGCCGTCAACTACTGCCGTCACCCACCGCAGAAGCCCTGCCAGGCGTCGCCTGGCAGGGCTTTGTATTTGCAGGCGAGACGTTACCTCCGCCCCTGACCTCACGTCTTTCAAGCAGACGAGATGCCGACGGACTGCTGCCTCCCCCAAACCTCAGGTGGAACCAACAGCGGCCCCACTACGGTGCGAGCGCCACTGAGGTAGCAGATCCA
>DASUXL010000308.1:0-3264 GCA_036377915.1 Candidatus Limnocylindrales bacterium | reverse complement strand
GTACTCACCATCGTCCCAGGTCAGAGGGGCATCCTCGACCTACGCCACGCCCACACCACCGACCGGCACGGTGGATCAGGGCTGAAGGACCGCAGCCCACCAATAGACAGCAGAGCGTGGTAACTAGCGCTGCGACGACCTTGCGCATATCTCCCCTTTCCCCTAGATCTCGACTTTCGCATCTATGCGGCGATGTCTGACCAGGCCAGGCGGAGGATGTTGATTTCCTCTGGGGTGGCCGGCTGGGGGTCTGTGCGCCGAAATTGCGCGGTGATGAGTACGCGACGGAGCTTGGCGAGCATGTCGGCCACCGATGGCTGGGCCTTGTCGCGGTACCAGGGGGCGGCGGCGCGGGCGTGGTCGACGTCGTCGGGGTGGTAGCCGGCGGTGGCGTACCAGCAGATCGCCACGCTGCTCATGACCAGGCCGAACGGGACGGTGCGTTCGACCGCGGCACGCTGCCGGTTGCGGGCCTGGCCGACGCCGGTGGTCTGCTTGGCGTCCTCGATCGCCACCTCGATGGACCAGCGGGCGGCGTACCGTTCGATGACCTGGGCAGCGGTGGCGGTCAGGTCGGTGCTGACCAGCGCCACGTCGTAGCCGGTGGTGGAGCTGTCGCGGACCAGGACGACCTGCACGTGTTGCGGGCCGAGCACGCCGTACCACAGGCAGGTGAGGACCGCGGTCTGCACGTCTACGGTCCTCCGGTAGCGGCGCACGGTGGTCGTGGTGAAGGTGAGGGTGGCGGCCAGCGTCGCCAGCTCGGCGAGCCGCTGGCCCTTGAGCCGGGGCCGACCGCGCTTGCCGGTCCGTGGTGGGGCCAGCGCGTACAGGGCGGCGTTCGAGCGCAGCCGGGTGGTCCAGGTGATGGTTGCCGGCAGACCGCGCAGGGCCCTGCCCGCATAGGCGGAGTCGGCGACCACGTGCACGGTACGGCCGGCCACCGCCGCAGCCAGCCGCTCGACCAGCCGACGGGCCAGCGCCAGCCGGGAGGCGTCGTCGGTTCCCTTGCGCACCAGGGCGAAACCGACCGGCAGGGCCACCGGCCGGTCCAGGAACCGCAGCCGCACCACGATCGCGGCGATCACCCAGTTGTTGCCGTACCCGACCTGGTGCCGCCCGGTCGCCGACCCGTCGTGGAACCAGGACGCGGCGTGCACCCTGCCTCCGGTGCGCTTGAACAGGGTGTCGTCCACCGCGACCACCACCGCATCACCGGCCGGCACCAACCGGTCCACGACCAACCGGGTCAGCACCGCGCTGAGGTCCTGCGGTGACCAGCGGGCGGCCGAGAAGAACCGATGCGCCCGGTGATGAGACCACAGCCGCGACAGCCCCGCCCCGGTCAGCATGCCGCACACCGTGCGACGGCCCGGCTGGGCCAAGAACCCGCCGCCCAGCGCGCAGAAGGTCCGAAACGTCGGCTCGGTGAAGCAGGGCCGGAACAGGGTCAGCAGCGCCATCAGCGAGGCGGGCAGCGATAGGCTCGGCCCCCGGAGCATCGGCGCACTCGAAGCTTGAGGAAGCCGTCGAGCCGCGTCGATGCTCCCTGTTGCCTCCGGCGAGCAGGACAGCGGTTCGTGGGTTGGATCAGCGGGCGGCTGGCGCCGCGGCGAGGAAGCCATCCAGCCACAGTCGTCACTTCAGCCTCACCAGTGCCGCAGGCGCGCCGAACCTTCCCGCGCGCAACAAGCGACATCCGCTCGGCCCCGCCCGACATCCCCCAGCGCGAGGGCCTACCGCGAGGCCGCTAGCGATCGGAAACTGCGAAAGTCGAGCGCCTCCGTGATGAAGGAGACGGGTGCGCGTCGCCTACGGCCCAGATCCACCAGATTCGAGGCGGTGCGGCGTGCCGTGGGAGGAGTGCAACGTGTGCGCTGAGGAGAAGGATCAGCCGTTGGCGCGCGACCTGATGCGGCGCGTGGAGATGTGGGAGGGCTGAGAGCCGGTCCAGTGCCGGGCCACCACCAGGTAAGGCGCGGCGCGCGGACTGAGCGTCTGGGGTATGTCCCCGAGTGGTGCGGCCATGGCCGGGCGCCCGTTCACCGGTTCGAATGGGTACATGACCACGACCACCGCGTTCGGCGCCGCGACCCTGATGGGCGCCACCCTCGCGACCGCCATGGTCGCCGGACTGCTGTTCTCCTTCGCGCACTCGGTGATGCCCGGTCTTGGCACCCTGGACGACCGCGGCTTCCTCACCGCGTTCCAGCGGATCGACGCGGCCATCGCCAATCCATGGATGATGCTGACCTACCTCGGCAGTCCGGCGCTGACCCTCGTGGCGCTGCTCCTGCACCTGCCCGACCGGAGCCAGCCCTTGCCGTTGCTGGTCGTCGCGCTGGTGCTGGCCGGGGCGACGGTGATCATCACCGGCGCGATCCACCTGCCGCTGAATGCCGCGATCCAAGACGCCGCTCCATGCCGCTGTCAGGACCCCTGACCCCGTAGCCCGGCGGCATCGAGACGTCGGTGGAGCAGGCTGGCGAGCCCGAGATACTCCAACGCTTGCTGGGGATCCTCCCCGACGAAGAGTTCGTGCGCCCGAGGGTTGCGGATGCCGAGCATGACGCCGCGGAAGAGCGCGTGGAAACCTTCGCGCTCGTCCTTCCCGCTCTGGCCCTCGTGGATCGCCACGTCGATGGGCGGGTCGTCCCTCTGGAAGGCGAAGGCGTCGCCCATCAACGGCGCACCAGACTTAGAGGAGCCGGTCATGGCGCGGACGCGGACCTCCAATGACTTGAAGGCTTCCGCGACGGCGGACTGGTAGTAGCCGTCCGCGAACAACTCACTCGCGGCGTCCTGCACCTCGGGGTGGAGGTTCTCGATGCTGAGCCGCCGGACCGGGGCAACGCGGGGAGGCGGAGGAGTCGTGCCCCACTCGACCTTCACCCGGTGCATGTTCTCTGGTCCGCCACGCAGCACCGTTGCTGTCGCCACGTACCGCAGTTCCACGCCGTCTTCTCCGCGGCGAGGGTCACGCAGTTCTACGAAGTCGCCCTCGAAGACGGGAGTGTTGGTGTCGAAGGAGCCGGTCTTGCCTTGGATGTGCGCCTCCGTCTCGAAGGACTCCTCGTCCTCGGTGCCGGGGTTGCGAATCACCCGCACCATCTCAGTGCCGAATGTGCCGCGCATGTGGCTCAGGAAGGGGCTGCTGCTCGGGTTTGTCACCGGGCGGCCGCCGCCACGTCTTTGTAAGGGCATGCGCTGATCTTCCCCCAACCTCACCTACCTCACCCTCGATGTACGGCGTACTGACATGCC
>DASUXL010000307.1:0-2227 GCA_036377915.1 Candidatus Limnocylindrales bacterium | reverse complement strand
ACATAATCCACTACGCAAGTGCCGTTGCAGTACTAGGCGTCTTGAGCTTCGCCACTGCAACAGCAGGTTCGCTGCCCGGTGCCACTCGTTGATGTTGTACCGCGCAGGCAGGATCACGGTGCGGTACATCAGCATCGAAATGGCCTCGTAGGCAAGCGCGGCCGCGTTGCCATTCACTCGGTAAAGCTGACCGTCGCTGGCGCGGATGAAGCCGGTGCGGCGAGTGGTGTGCCATTGGCGGTCCATTTCCATGGCTATCTCCGCAGCCTCGCTGAGAAGTAGCTCGTGCCCCGCTCTCACACTGCCATCGAGTGATCCGACCGGGGTGTTCGCGGTCGGGACAGCCACCTGATGCCAGTGCGGTGGATCAAAAGGTGGGGACGGCGCAGCGGCCTGCCGCGACGCGACCGGCACGGTCGGTACCCGATGGACCCCGGCTGGCAGGAGGACGTTTCGACGCAGCGTGCCGCGCAGTGGCCAGCCTCGGCAGCGGTCAGCACCATGGTGGTCGTCCACCCGCTGAGGGTGATCAGCAGCCCCACCCTGCCGGGCAGGCCATCGCCAGCGGCGAACTCGATCAGGTTGACGATCGTTGCCAGGGTGACCGTCAAGAAGCCGACCGCCGGGCCGAGGAAGGGATGCACCTCGTCGGCCCCGAACAGATGCCGCCCGAGGTACCACAGCGCGGCGAGCATAAACAGCACGTACCACGCAAGCACCGGGAGGCGGAGTAACCCGGGCAGCGGCAGCAGTAGCAACACGATCGCCCCGACGTACATGCCCAACGTAAACAGTAGCCGTCGCGCCGGGCCCTTTCGCGCGGCGCCACGCTTCGGCGCGCTCGGGCAGCGAGACGGATGCGACGGCTAGCACCACGCCGACCGACAAATCACCACGACAGCTGCGATCGTGACATTGATGCCGGACTGGGTGATGAACCCGTCCAGCACACCGCGTAGCGGCACATGGGGCAGGCTCAGGTAAAGAATGAAGACGGCACCAATCACCGACCGCCATGCGCCCCAGCTTCGACACCCAACCGCCGACGTATGCGGAGTCCGGCTTGAACAGGTTTCTCGCCAGAAGCCAGGGCAGCAGGTACTCACTGGTCGTGTACTTCATCCGTGACCTGCTGACGCGGGGATGACGCACGGGCGGCCGGATGCCATGACCGGATGACCACCGACCTCCGCATCCCTCGACCAGCCGCCCGCCGCCCAGGCCCGGAGGATCCAGAGCGGTTCTGACTTGGGCACTTTGCGCTTGCTGAGCGATGTGACCTGACTTGTGCCACGTTCGGTGATCTTAGTGGAGCTTGGTTGGTTTGACCTGGGGTTTCGTGGTGTGGGTGGCGTGGATTTGCGCACTAACGGCCGGCTTCTAGGCTGCTGGCCGTGGCCTATGTGCGCACGGTGAAGACGGCGTCGGGAGCGACCGCGGTGCAGACCACCGCCACCCTGCCGGGACACCTCGGCGAGTTCTTCGGGCGGCGCCGATATCTCGCCGACTGGCTGACCACGGCCCGCGCTGCCGCCGTGGCCACCCGCAACCTTGACAATCTTCACGCTAGGGCTTGGGCGTTGACCAACCTCGGCGCGGCGTTGAGGTCCGTACGCCGCTTCGATGAGGCGGTCACCGCCCACCAACAGGCCATCGAATTCCACCGCGCCACAGGCGACCGGCATGACGAAGGGATGGCCCTGACCGAGCTGGGCAACGCCCTGGCGGGTGTACGTCGGTTCGATGAAGCGGTCACCGCCCACCAACAGGCCGCCGCCCTGCTTCGCCGGACCAGCGACCGCCGCGGAGTTGGTATCGCGCTGACCAACCTCGCCAATGTGCTGTTTGAGCTGCGCCGATTCGACGAAGCGATCACCGCCACCGCGGCCGATGTTGTGATCTGCCGCGAGCTGGGCGACCGCAACGGCGAGGCCACCGCACCCGCCACCACCCTCAACGACGAGAACATCATCGTGCTCGGCGACCTGGAAGAAACCGACCCCACCGCCGAAGCCGCCCAACAACAACTCGCCGCCCACGCCCTAGCAGAGATCGACCACATCATCACCGACCTCGCCGAACCCGTCTAGTACTGCAACGGCACTTGCGTAGTGGATTATGTAGCCCGTGGTGACAGATCTTGTCGTTGGGGAGCTTGACCGGTTGCATGAGCGGATCGCGTATCGGTTCGGTCGTAGCGAGCCGCGGGGACGGGTACGTCAGTACG
>DASUXL010000306.1:0-18973 GCA_036377915.1 Candidatus Limnocylindrales bacterium | reverse complement strand
GGAGCGTGGACTTACCCGAGCCGGATGGCCCCGTGACCGCGACGATCTCCCCGGCGCGGATGTCGACATCGATGCCGCGCAGCGCCTGGGTCAGCCCGAATGCCAGCCGCAGCCCCCGCGCCCGCAGCAGCGGCACCGGCTCACGCTCGGCCGCCGGCGACCGCGCACCGATCACCTCGACCTCGCTCACTTCGTCAACTCCGCCCGAAGTTGGGACAGGCGTGCCGCTGTCAGGTCGATCCAGCGCAGGTCCGCCTCGATGTGGAACAGGGCGTGGTCGCACGCCAGCACGGCGGCCAGGTCCGCTCCCTGCTTCTCGCCGGTCAGCTCCTGCATTCGTGCCATGTGCCGAGCGCGTTGCAGGTCCAGCAACCGATCCGCGTTCTCGCTCAGGAGAAGCGCGATGATCGTCCTGGCGAACAGGTTGCTCTGAAGGTTCTCCGACGGCACCTCGGGCGTGAATATCCACTCCACCACCCGTGCCCTGCCCGCTGAGGTGATCTCGTACCTCTTGCGGTCCGGTCCGGCGCCCGCCTCCCCGCCGGCCGCCACGATCCAGCCGCTGCGGATCAGCCGCGCCAGGGTCGTGTACACCTGCCCGAACGCCAGCGGCTTCTTCAGCCCGAACCAGCGGTCATAGCTGCTTTTCAGGTCGTAGCCGTAGCTCGCGCCGGTCCCGAGCAGGCCGAGCAAAGCCGTCGTGTTGTCCACAGCCGAGGACTATACACGCGATATCTACACCCGCTACCTAATCCCTACTCTTTACACTGTAAGCTATAATGGCCGGATGATCAGGGCCGAAAAAATCACCAAGCGCTACAAGGACGTCCAGGCGCTTGACGGGTTCGATCTGGACGTCTCGCGGGGCACGGTCTGTGGGCTGCTGGGGCCCAACGGCGCGGGCAAGACCACCGCGGTGAAGATCCTGACGACGCTCACCCGCCGAGACAGCGGCACAGCGGCAGTTGCCGGCTATGACGTGAGCACCCATCCGCAGCAGGTCAAGGCGAACATCGGCCTGGTCGGCCAGCATGCGGCGCTCGACGAGATTTTGGGCGCCCGCCAGAACCTGGTGATGTTCGGGCGGCTGTACCACCTCGGGTCGGCCGCGGCGGCACGACGGGCGGACGAGCTGCTTGAGCAATTCGAACTCGCCGATGCGGGTACCCGCCAGGTGTCAAGCTTTTCCGGAGGGATGAGGAGACGGCTCGATCTCGCGGCAAGCCTGATCCTTGCCCCGCCCGTCCTTTTCCTCGACGAGCCGACGACCGGCCTTGACCCGCGCGGCCGCAACGAGGTGTGGCAGGCGATCCGGGCGCTGGCTCGCGGCGGCACCACGGTCCTGCTGACGACGCAGTATCTGGAGGAGGCGGATCAGCTGGCCGGGATGATCGCGCTGATCGATGCGGGGCGGGTAGTGGCGCAGGGGACGCCGTCGCAGCTCAAGGCGAGGCTGGGTGGTGATCGGGTGGAGGTGGTGGTGCGCCACGCCGACGATCTGGCCAAGGCGGCCGGTCTGCTGCGGGCGTCCGAAGTGGACGAGGACAACCGCCGGATCAGCGCGCCGGTCAGCGACGGCGTGGCGGCGCTTATCCAAGCAGCGCAAGCGTTTCGCGACTCGGGGATCGAGGTGGAGGATATCGGGGTGCGCCGCCCCACCCTCGACGAGGTGTTCCTCAGTTTGACAGGGAAGGGAAACGCATGAGTCTCAAGTGGGCGATCGCCGACGGTTGGACGGTGACCGGCCGGGATCTCGCGCATTGGGCAAGGCAGCCGTTCAACGTGGTGGTCAACCTGGCCTTTCCGGTGATGGTTCTGCTGATGTTCGGGTACCTGTTCGGCGGCAGCATCGTGGTTCCGGGCGGCGGGGATTATCGGGAGTTTCTCCTTCCGGGCATGTTCGGGCTCGCGATGGCCTTCGGGGTGGAGGCGACGTTCACGTCAATCTCGACCGATGTGCAGCAGGGCGTGACCGATCGTTTCAGGTCGATGCCGATGGCGCCGTCGGCGGTGGTTGTCGGGCGTGGTGTGGCGGACATGCTGAACTCGGCGGCGGGCCTGGTGGTGCTGGTCGCGTGCGGGCTGGCGATGGGCTGGCGCTGGCACAACGGGCTGGCCGCGGCGTTTGCCGCCTTCGGGCTGCTGCTGCTCCTGCGCTTCGCGCTGATCTGGCTCGGAATGTACCTCGGGCTGGTGCTCAGGCGCCCCGAGGCGGTGATGGCACTGCAGATTCTGATCTGGCCGATCGGGTTCCTGTCCAACGTGTTCGTGTCGCCGGAGGGGATGCCCGCCTGGCTGGCGACCCTCGCCGAGCTGAACCCTCTCTCCGCCACGGTGAGCGCGGCTCGTGAACTGTTCGGCAATCCGGGCTGGGGCGGCGACTCGTGGCTGGCGCAGCATTCAATCCTTCTGGCGCTGCTTTGGCCGGCCGTCCTGATCGGGATCTTCTTTCCGCTGTCCGTCCGGCGGTACAGGCGGTTGGATTGACCCGTGGGACTTGTCCAGGAGCGGGTGCGGGCGCAGGGGCTGGCTGAGCCCCTGCGCACCGCCACCGATGTGGTGAAGCGGTTGGTCGGGTTGCAGGCGCAGGACGGCTGGGTGGCGCCGTACGCGATCCGGGCGCGGCTGGATCCTCAAGCGGCGCAACGGGAGCCGGACGACGCCGTGATCAACTGGCTGATGCGCGGCACGCTGCACCTGGTCGCGGCCGAGGATGCCGCCTGGCTCACCGGGATGCTCGGCCCGGTGTTCGTGGCCAAGACCCGCCGCCGCCGTCTCGAACTCGGCGTGACCGACGAGGTTCTGGCCCGCGAGGTGCCCAAGCTGGAGGCGCGGCTCCCGGCCACCCGCGACGAGCTGCTGTCCACCGTGGACGTCCCGCCGGGGCAGGCTCGGGCGCATCTGCTGGCCTATGCCGGGCTGACCGGGGTGATGGTGCGCCGCGGCGACACCTTCGTGCCCATGCCCGCGGGCGCGGCCGTGGACGAACCCGAGCGGGAGCTGGCCGAGCGGTATGTCAAAGGCTACGGGCCGGCGGACCCGAGCGACTTCGCCGCCTGGTCGGGACTGCCCGTCAGCACGGCCAAACGTGTGCTGCCAAAGGCGAAAGCGACAGGCGCCAAGCCGCCACAGGTGAAACTGCTCGGGCACCTCGACCCATACCTTCTGGGTTACAAGGACAGATCCTTCGCGCTCGACCCCGCGAACACCCGCAAAGTCCAGCGCGGCGGCGGGTTCCTGCGCCCGCTGGTGCTCGTCGGCGGCCGCGTCCACGGCGTGTGGGAGCGCGAATGGCGGCGCGGCACCATGGTCGTGACCGTCGACGCTTGGGACCCGATCCCCAAGCGGGGACTCGAGGCCGAGGTCGCCGACCTCGGGCGCTTCTTCAACTCCGAAGCCACCATCGCCGCGTGAGGATCCCGCCCAGCAGGCACCCGATCGCGTTGAGCAGCACGTCGTCGACGCTGAAGACCCGGCCGCCGGCAAGCAGCCGTTGCAGGATCTCAAGGATCAGCGAACTCGCCGCCCCGAGCGCCAGCAGCCGCCACGGCCGGGCAAGCGCCGCCCACCGCATCGGCGCCAGCGCGCCGAGCACGAGGAACACGCCCAGGTTGCCCCCGATCTGGACCCACCACAGGTCGGTTTTCAAAAGACTCAGGACATCCTCAAGGGGTACCCAATGAGTCATCTTCGTGTCCGGAGGCACCTTGACCGGAGTCAGGATCATCCATGCCCACGGGAGCGTTCCGTAGACCATGCCCACCTCGGTCGCTGACCGCCGCCACGATCGGGAGGGCCGGACCCTGGTCAGCACGACGGCGGCGAGCACCCCGACGGGCAGCAGCGCCAGCGTCCACAACCAAACACGAAGCCACTGCGCCATCGTAAAGTGAGGGCGTGCTGCTGGATCAAGCTGATGTGCTGCGCTTGCGCGAGGCCCTGGTCAACGCCGGTTACACCACGGAGGGGATAGCCGAGCGGCTCGGGCCCGCAGGCTCGGAGGCGGCCGCTCGCAACGACTTCCGCGAGGCGCTGCGGCGCACCGCGGGCGGGGATCCGCTTGACACGCTGATCCGGCTGTTCGTCGTGGGGCAGGCCGAGCCGGAGGCGGCGATCGCCCGCGCGCTCAAGCCGCTGACGCTGGAGAAGGCCCGCCGCGGCGGCATCGTCAACGGCGACGAGGCCGGGGTGGACCTTGAACCCTACGGCCGGTGGTGGGTCATGGCCGACCTGCCCGCCGAGCCGGGCCGCCCGCTGCCCGCCGACCATGTCCTGGGCGTGGGCGGCGCCTCGACCACCCTCACCAACGCGACCATCCGCCGCCCCGTCGGCTCAGCACTTGACCTCGGCACCGGCTGCGGCGTACAGGCTCTCCACCTAAAGACGCACGCCCAAGCCGTCACCGCGACCGACCTTTCCAAGCGGGCGCTGGCCTTCGCCGCGGTCAACGCCACGCTCAACGGGCTGGACTGGGAGCTGCGCCGCGGCGATATGACCGAGGCCGTCGAGGGCAGGCGCTTCGACCTCGTCGTCAGCAACCCGCCGTTCGTCGTCGGCCCCGGCACCGCCACCCACACGTACCGCGACTCGGGGCGCGCCGGCGACAACGTCTGCGCGGAGCTTGCCGCCGCCGCGGCGGGCCTGCTGAACCCGGGCGGCACGATGCAGTTCCTGGCCAACTGGATCCACGTCAAGGGCGAGGACTGGGAGGACAGGGTCGCGGGCTGGTTCGCCGGCTCGGGCCTCGACGTGTGGGCGATCCAGCGGGAGGTGCAGGATCCGCTCGACTACGTGCGGCTTTGGCTCGCCGACGCGTCCGAGCCCGACGACCCGATCCGCGCCGCCGGCTGGCTGGATTGGCTTGAGGCGCACGATGTTTCGGCTGTCGGGTTTGGACTGATCACGGCGCGGGCGTCGGGTCACGACGATCCGGTCGTGGTCTGCGAGGACCTGCGCCAGCAGGTCTCCCAGCCCATGGGCGAGCGGGTCGCGCAGTGGTTCGACCGGCGAGAGTGGTTGCGCCGCAACGACCTTCTCGCCTCCACGCTGCGGCTGGCGCCCGGCTTGCAGCTGCGGCAGGAGGCGAGTTTCGGAGCGGGCGAGGGCTGGGCGGTGGACCGGCAGCTGCTGGCGCTCACCGACGGCCTGCGCTGGGTGGAGGAGATCGACCCGCTGATCCTCGCGGTCGTCTCGGGCTGCGACGGGACGATCCCGCTCTCGGGCGTCTTCGACCTGCTCGCCGCGGCACACGGGGTACCCCCTGATGATCTTAAAAATGCCATGCTGCCGGTGGTTGATCATCTCGTCGAGCGTGGAATGCTTGCCCCGTGCGAGCCGTAGTCCAGACCGTGAGCGAGGCGTCCGTCACCGTCGGCGGCGAGGTGGTCGGCGAGATCAAGGACGGCCTGCTGGTGCTGCTCGGCGTGACCCACTCCGACACGGCGGCGACCGCGCAGACCATGGCGCGCAAGGTTTATGAGCTTCGCATCCTGGACGACGAGCGGTCCGCTTCGGATCTGACGGCGCCGGTGCTCGTGGTCAGCCAGTTCACCCTCTATGGCGACGCGCGCAAGGGTCGCCGCCCGACCTGGCAGGCGGCGGCTCCGGCCGAGGTGGCCGAGCCGCTGGTCACCGCGTTCGCCGAGGCGCTGCGGGCACGGGGTGCGACAGTCCAAACCGGACGGTTCCGCGCCCACATGCTGGTCTCCAGCACGAATGTCGGTCCACGCACGGTGATAGTCGACATCTGACGGCGAGAATGCCGCCGGCCGAGGATTGGCTCTCGACCCGCGACGGTGCGCCACACCAGTCTGGAGCCATGCAGGTAGCCGTAGTCACCTTCGACGGGTTCAACGAACTCGACAGCTTCATCGCCTCCGCGCTGATCAACCGGTGCCGCAAGAACGGTTTAGAGGCCTTTATTACGACGCCGACGCCGGGGGTCACGTCGATGAACGGGGTCGAGGTGACCGGCCAGCGCCCGATGGAGTTCGTGACCGAGGCCGGCGTCGTGCTGATCGGCAGCGGGGTCAGGACGCGAGAGGTGGTCGCCGACGACCGGCTGATCTCCAGGCTGCCGCTCGATCCTTCGCGACAGCTGATCGGCGCGCAGTGCTCCGGTGCGCTGGTGCTGGCGCGCCTCGGGTTGCTGGATGGCATGCCGGCGTGCACGGACATGATGAGCCGGCCCTTCGTCGAAGCCTGCGACATCACGGTGCTGGACGCGCCGTTCCACGCCGAGGGAAGCATCGCGACGGCGGGCGGCTGCCTGGCGTCGCAGTATCTCGCCACGTGGGTGATCACCCGAGTGCTCGGGGAGGGCGCCGCGCGCGACGTCATCGGCTACGTGGCTCCGGTCGGCGAAAACCAGGAGACCATCGAGCGCGCCTTGCGTGCCACGCGCGCTGTCCCGGTCCGCTTGCCCTAGCCATACATACATGCTATGCATAAGACATATGCATAGCATGTATGTAGGAGGGGCACGTGCGCGAAGAGCTACTCGGCCTGCTCGCCAAGGAGCCGGCCCACGGCTACGAGCTCAAACAGGCGCTGGAGGCGGACTTCGGCGACCTCTGGCCGACCGTCAACATTGGACAGATCTACTCGGCCCTGGCCCGGCTTGAGACCACCGGCCTTGTCCGCTCGGCCGCGGTGACCCAGGACGGCCGCCCCGACAAGAAGGTCTTCGAGCTGACCGCGGCAGGGCGTGACGAGCTGCAGCGATGGGTCGACGACGTGGTGCCGGTCGCGCGGGTCCGAGACCGGTTCTTCGTCAAGCTCGTGCTGGCCGCGCGGGCAAAGGTCGCCGATCCGGTCGCGCTCATCGATCGGCAGCGCCGTGCCTACCTGCGCCGGCTGCGCCAGCTCAACGACCTCGCCGAGGACGCCCGCGGCATGGCTGCGCGGCTTGCGGTCCAAGGCGCGGTGCTGCACCTGCAAGCGGATCTCAAGTGGTTGGAGCAATGCGAGCAGGCCCTGTCCGAGGGGGCGGCAGAGGGAGGTGACCGGTGACCGCACTGGTACGCGCCACCGGGCTACAGCGTTACTTCGGCGCACAGGAGTCGCTTGTCCGGGCGGTCGACGGGATCGACCTGACCGTCGACGAAGGGGAGTTCGTCAGTGTCATGGGGCCGAGCGGGTGCGGCAAGTCGACCCTGCTGTACCTGCTCGGTGGCCTCGTCCGCCCGACCGCCGGACAGATCAGCCTGGGCGGGCGGCGGGTGGAGCGCCTGTCGCGCGCCGCGTGGGCGCGGCTGCGCCGGCGCCGCATCGGGTTCGTGTTCCAGAGTTTCAACCTGGTCGACAACCTGACCGTGGTAGAGAACCTGCAGCTGCCCGGCATGCTCGGGGGCAGGTCCGGGCGGGCGGCCCGGCGGCGTGCCATGGCGCTGCTCGAGGATCTCGGTGTCGCCGACAAGGCCCGGGTGGTGCCCGGGTCGCTCTCCGGCGGCCAGCGGCAGCGCGTCGCCGTGGCCCGCGCGTTGATAAACGAGCCGGAGCTGCTGCTCGCCGACGAACCCACCGGCAGCCTTGACTCGGTGGCGGCAAACGAGGTGCTCGGCCTGCTCAAGCGGTACCACCGGGCGGGTCAGGCGGTCGTCCTGGTGACCCACGACCCGCAGATCGCCACCACCGCGGACCGGCTGGTGACCATGCGGGACGGCCGGGTCGTCGACCACACCCTGCTCACCGCGCGGACCGGACCGAACCTGCGCGTCCACGATCTGGTGGAGGGGCCATGAGGGAGATGTACCTGCGGCTGGCCCTGGCCCGGCTGCGTTCCCGCAAGGGCCAGTTCGCCGTGCTGTTCCTGGTCACGGTGGCCGGTTGCGCGATCGCCCTGAGCGCGCTCGCCTTGCGAGGCGCCACGACCGACCCGTGGCAGCGCCTGTTCGCCGCGACCAACGGTGCCCACGTCACCGTAAGAGCCGATTCGCCGGAAGCGGTCCGGGCCGCCGCGGCGCTGCCCGAGGTCGCGGAGGCCACCGAGGTGATCGCGTCGCACGCCGCAGCGGTGGAGATCTCCGGGCGGGTGCTCGGCGTCGACCTTGTCCGCGCCCCGGAAGGCGAGCGCATGGTGGTCGACCGGCCGGCGTTGGTGCAGGGGCGCTGGCCCCAGGAGGCCGGCGAGATCGTTTTCGAGTCGACAATGGCCGACCGGCTCGGCATACGGGTCGGTGACCGGGTCCGCGTCGGCGGGCCCGAACCGGTGTCGCTGCGCGTGGCGGGCACGGCGGCAAGCGCCGGCCGGGGCAACTATCCGGCGCTGACACCGGGGACAGCCTGGGTCGGCGCGGCCACGTTCGACCGCCTCGAACTCGATCGCGACGGTGTGCCGGCCGACCTGTCGGTGGGCTTGCGCCTGCACGATCCGGCTCTTGCCGAAACCGTCGCGGCGAGCCTGCGCGCCGAGGGCGGGTCGCCCGGCCGCGAAGCCTGGACCGCCGAGGACGACCGTCGCATCGCGACCATCACGGCCGAGATCATGCGTACCTTCATTCTCGGCTTCACCATGCTGATGCTGCTGGCCGCGGTGATGCTGGTGTTCACCCTGCTCGGCTCCCGGGTCGTCAGCGAGGCCCGGCAGGTCGCCCTGCTGCAGGTCGCCGGGGTGACCCCGGGTCAGCTCTCGCTGCTGCTCGCGGTCGAGCACGCGATCATCGCGCTTGCCGGGGTCGCCGGTGGCACCTCCCTCGCGTTGGGGGTCGCCCCGGTATTGACCCGGATCGCGGCGTCGGGGCTCGGGACCGTACCGCCGAGCATCACGCCCAACCAGATCGCGGTCGTCGGTGGCATCGCGGTGCTCGCCGCCACCCTTGCCGGCGCGACCGCCGCGGTGCGTGCCGGCCGGTCCAGCCTCGCCGTGGTGGCCCGCGGCGCCACCGCCGCCCGGCGTTCCCGGCTGACCAGCCTTGCCGCGTCGCTGTCCCTGCCCGCCTGGGTGGTGCTCGGGATCAAGGACGTGTTCTCGCGCCGGGGCCGGGCCGTCCTCATCGTGCTGAGCCTGGCACTGGCGTTGATGACCACGGTGGTCGTGCTTGGAGGGCAGCTGAGCATCGACGCGGCCGCGGCGGACACGCAACAGCTCACCGCCGCCGCCTCGCTTGCCACACCACCGGGCGAGCTGCCCAGCGTGCCACCGGGCGGTCCGAGGGCCTCGTCGCCGGTCGTGGCGCTCCTGGAGGTGATGCAGGTGTTGCTAACCCTTGTCGCGTTGGCCAACCTTGCCGCCGCCGGTCTCATGTCCAGCCGGGAAAGGCGCCGCGAGCAAGCCGTCTTGCAGGCCACGGGCTACTCCCCCGGTCAGCTTGCCGCTGCCGCCGCGGCCAGTCACGGCCTGCTGGCCATACCCGCCGGCCTGATCGGCATTCCCCTCGGGTTCGCCCTGCTGTCAGGGATCGCGGCGGAGGTCGAAAACACGGTCTTTCCCGGGCCCGCGGCCATCGCGCTAGTCATCGCCGCGGCGATGGCCGTCGCCGCAGCGGTCGCCGCCATCCCCGCGTTCTCCGCCCAGCGGCGGTCCCTCGCCCATGCCCTCGTTATCGAGTAAGGCTTGGCTTACCTTGCGCCACAAGGTTTCTCCAGCGTACGGGCACCCGTTGCCCGGCGTCGCACAGTATGTGTTGCCGAGTTTCCGTGGGGGTGGTAAAAACCCCAGCGGTGAATGAAGAACGCATACACCGCGTTTGGAGGAGATCCGTCACATGGACAGTATCGGACCGTTACGGATTGTTCTGGTCGCACCGCCCTATTTCAACATCCCACCCGCCGCTTACGGCGGAATAGAGGCGGTAGTGGCCGATCTGGCCGACGCACTCGTCGACCGGGGACACCGGGTCACGCTGATCGCCAATGGACCCAACGGCACCAAGGCAGAATTCATCTCCCTCTCCCCCGACATCCAGGCCCACCGGCTTGGCCAACCCTTCCCCGAGGTGGCGCACGCCGCCGCGGTACACACCGTGATCACGCGGCTCGCCGAGCAGGACCGGGTCGATGTCGTGCACGACCACACCCTCGCCGGCCCGTTGAACGCGCCGTTCTTCCGCACCCTCGGCCTGCCGACGGTGGTCACGGCGCACGGCCCGGTCGCCGGGGACATGCTCGACCTGTACCGGACCCTGGGCAAGGAGGTGTTCTTCGTCGCCATCAGCGACCGCCAGCGCGAGCTGGCACCCGAGCTCAACTGGATCGGCACGGTGCACAACGCCGTGCGCACGGCGACCTTCCCGTACAGGGACCGTCTCCAGAAGAAGAACTACGCCCTGTTCCTGGGCCGTTTCCACCCGGAGAAGGGCCCGCACCTGGCCCTGGACGCCGCGCACGCCGCCGGCCTCCCGCTCGTCCTTGCGGGCAAGGTGAACGAACTGCCGGAGCAGGCCTACTTCGAGGCTGAGATCCGGCCCCGGCTGACCGACACGGACTACATGTTCGGCATGGCCGACGCCGCCCAGAAGCGCAAGCTGCTCTCGGAGGCAAGGTGCCTGCTGTTCCCGGTCCAGTGGGAGGAGCCGTTCGGGATGGTGATGATCGAGGCGATGGCCTGCGGCACGCCGGTCGTCGCGTTGCGCGGCGGCGCGGTCGCCGAGGTGGTCGAGCACGGCGTCACCGGTCTGATCTGCGACCACCCCGACAAGCTCGCCAAGGCTCTGGTCGAAGTGGACAGTGTCGATCCGGTGGACTGCCGCGCGCGGGTCGAATCTCTGTTCGATGTGGACCGGCTGGGCAGCGGTTACGAGTCCATGTACCGGGAGGCGATCGCCGCCGTCGGCCTGCCCTGAGCGCCAGCTCTATAACGACATGGAAAAGATCTCGATTACCCTATTCTGTATACCGCATCCGAAAGCGTTCCCTTGGTGCACCCCACCAATGGAGGCAACCCCATGCACATGCATCTCCGTAGGCGAGGCGTAATTGGCCTCGCGGTACTCACCAGCATCACCTTGGCTCTGACTGCGTGCGCGGGCAGCGGAGGCAAGGACGAAGGGCCCGAGTCCTCGATCGGGTTCGCCGATTGTGGGACCAACCCGAATGCTTGTAACAACGGCAAAATCAAGCAGGGGGGCACGATTACCTACGCGCTGGGTAAGGACGTCAAGGCGTGGAACACGCTGTCCAGCGCGGGCAACACATTGGAATATTCGCACGCGTTGTTCGGTGTCGTGCCGCGCGTGCACGTCTACTACCCCGACCTGTCAGTCCAGGTTAACAAGGACATGATGGAGTCCGTCGAGATCACCGCCAAGGAGCCGATGACCGTCACCTACAAGATTCGCAAAGAGGCGGTCTGGAACGACGGCACCCCGATCTCGGCCGACGACTTCATCTACGCCTGGAAGACGCAGAACGGCAAGGACTGCAAGGACTGCAAGGCCGCGAACACCTCGGGCTTCACCCAGCTCGCCTCGGTGACCGGCAGCGACGGCGGCAAGACCGTGACCGCCGTGTTCACCCAGGCGTTCCCCGACTGGCAGCAGCTGTTCTCGCCGATCTACCCCGCGCACATCGCGGCCCAGCACGGCACCCTGGGCGAGTCGTTCCTCTGGCTCGAGCAGAACGTGCCGACCTACACGGGCGGCCCGTACAAGATTGAGAAGTACGAGCCGAACTTCGCGCTGACCCTCGTCCCCAACGAGAAGTACTACGGCACGAAGCCCACGATGCAGAAGGTGATCTACAGGATCATCACGAAGGACTCGGAGCTGATCCCGGCGATGCGCAACCGCGAGATCAACGCGTTCTCGCCGATCCCCACGCCCGACCTGGTGGCTCAGGCCAAGCAGATCGAGGACGCCCACTGGTACCTGGGCAAGAACCTGTCGTGGGAGCACTTCGACTTCAACCTGAAGAACCCGTTCCTTGCCGACAAGGCGCTGCGCCTGGCGATGTTCACGGCGATCGACCGCAAGGCGATCATCGACAAGACGGTCGGCCAGTACGCGCCGGAGACCAAGCCGTTCGGCAACCACAACTTCGTCCCGCAGATGAAGGCGTACAAGGACCACGTGACGCCGACCGGTCAGGGCTCGGGTGACCTCGAGAAGGCCAAGAAGATCCTGACCGACGCCGGGTACAAGATTGAGGGCGGCAAGCTCATCACGCCCAAGGGCGAGACGGTTCCGACGCTGCGGATGCGGTACACCACCGGCAACCAGTTGCGCAAGGACAGCTGTGAGCTGTTTGCCAGCATGGTGAAGAACCTGGGCATCCAGATCGAGATCGTGCAGACCGACAACCTGGGCGGCACGCTGTCCTCGGGCGACTTCGACGTCATGATTTTCGCCTGGGTGAACAGCCCGTTGCGGATCGGTGGCGCCAAACAGCTCTGGCGCAGCGACAGTTCAAGCAACTACGGCAAGTGGGTCAACACCGAGTCCGACAAGCTGCTCGACGAGGCCGCCCGGACCGTTGGCGACGACGCCAAGGCGTTCGACCTGATCAACAAGGCCAACGAGTTGATGGTCGCCGACGCGTATGTCCTGCCGCTGTTCCAGCGCGAGATGTTCCTGGTGGTCAACAAGCAATACACCAACATCCGCCCGAACCCCAGCAACCACGGCCCCGTCTACAACGTGGGCACCTGGGGCTTGCTCGAAGCCGCAAACTGAACAACAGTAGCCACGGCGGGGGCCCCAGCCTGGGTGCCCCCGCCGCGCCAGACAGGAGGCATTTATGATTGCCTATGCAATCCGGCGGCTGCTGATCTCGATACCGGTGCTCATCGTGTCGTCATTCCTGGTCTTCGCCATGATTGCCAACTCCGGCGACCCGCTGGAGGCCTTGCGGGTCACCAACCCACCGACCCCGCCGGAGACCATCGCGCTGGAGGCCAAGCGGCTCTACCTGGACCTGCCCTGGTATGAGCGCTACTGGGTGTGGATGAACAACCTGTGGCATGGGGAGTTCGGGCCGTCGGTCAACGTGCGGGAGAACATCAACACCGAGGTCTGGACGCGGCTGGGCGTCACCCTCCGGCTCGTGCTTGTCGCCATGCTCCTGGCGCTTATCCTCGCGATCGTCGCCGGCGTCACCGCAGCGGTGAAGCAGTACTCCAAGACCGACTACACGGTCACCTTCTTCGGCTTCCTTTTCCTTGCCACACCGACGTTCTGGCTCGCGATCCTGCTCAAGGAGGCGGGCATCACGCTCAACCAGATCGACGGCGACCCGGAAAGCCGCATGTTCTACACCTATGGCGACCGTTCGGTGTTCCTTGACGATCCAACGTGGTGGAACAAGTTCACCGACGTCGCCGGCCACATGATCCTGCCGACCGTCTCGCTGGCGCTGATCACGTTCGCGAGCTGGAGCCGGTTCCAGCGCTCGTCGATGCTGGAGGTGCTGGGCAGCGACTACATCCGCCTCGCCCGCGCCAAAGGCTTGCGGTGGCGCAAGGTGCTGACCAAGCATGCGCTGCGGACCGCGCTCATCCCGCTCACCACGGTCACCGCAATCGACTTCGCCGGGCTCATCGGCGGCGCCGTCATCACCGAGACCATCTTCGGCTGGGCGGGGATGGGCCAGTACCTCATCGACTCCGTCACCACCCGCGACGTCTACGCGTTGATGGCCTGGCTGCTGGTGGCCGGCGCCATCGTCGTTCTTTTCAACCTCATCGCCGACCTGCTCTACGGCGTGCTCGACCCGAGGATCCGCCATGACTAAGCAGCTTGAGACAGTCAACAAAGCCGATACGGTGGCGGAGTTCACGGTAAAGGAGCGCAGCCAGCTACGCATCATCGTCACCCGCTTCCTGCGCCACCGGCTCGCCGTGGCGAGCCTGATCACCTTCCTGCTCCTGATCGTTGTCGCTTACGGCGGCGCGGCGTTGTGGAAGTACGCCTACACCGACATCACGCCGGACAACTCGCAACCGCCGTCGCTTGCGCACCCGTTCGGCACCGACGGCATCGGCCACGACAACCTCGCCCAGGTATTGCGCGGACTCCAGCAGTCCATAAAGATCGCTCTGATGGTGGCCCTGATCGCGACGGTGATCGGCACGACGTGGGGCGCGACCGCCGGGTATTTCGGCCGCCGGGTCGACAACCTGCTGATGCGCCTCGCCGACGTGGTCATCATCCTGCCCGCGATCGCCGTGGCCGCGGCGCTCGCCTCGGTCGGCCAGGGGTCGTGGTTCACCATCGCGCTCATCATCGGTGTGCTGGCGTCGGCGTCGGTGTCCCGGGTGATCCGGGGTGTCGTGCTTTCCTTGCGGGAGCAGGACTTCATTGAGGCGGCCAGGGCTCTGGGAGCTTCGGATTTCAGGATCATTGCCCGTCATCTGGTACCCAACACCATGGGGCCTTTGATCGTAAACGCGACAATCCTTGTCGCCGTTGGCATTCTGGCCGAGACTGCGCTGTCGTTCCTCGGGTTCGGGGTGCGCGAACCGGACGTGTCGCTCGGCCTGCTCATCAACCAGGCCGAGGGCGCCGTCCGTACCCGCCCATGGTTGTTCTACTCCCCCGGCGTCTTCATCATCCTCATCGCCTTGAGCATCAACTTCATCGGCGACGGGCTGCGCGACGCCTTCGATCCGCGACAGACTCGGGTGCGCCAATGACGGATGTCCTGCTGGAAGTGGAAGACCTGACGGTGGACTTCCCCACCGACGACGGGGTGGTCACCGCGGTACGCGGGGTGAGCTACACCCTGAGGCGGGGCGAATCCCTTGGCATCGTTGGAGAATCCGGCTCGGGCAAGTCGGTGACGTCGCTTGCGGTGCTGGGTCTGCTGCCCCGCACCGCGCGGGTCAGCGGCAGCGTCCGCTTCGGCGGCAAGGAGCTGCTGGGGCGCGGCGACAACGAGATGAGCCAGTTCCGCGGCAGAAAGATCGCCATGATCTTCCAGGATCCACTGGCGTCGCTCAACCCGGTCTACACCGTGGGCAATCAGATCAGCGAGGCGGTGCTGGCGCACAACGACGTGGGCAAGGATGTGGCGAACAAGCGGGCGCTGGATCTGCTTGAGACGGTGGGAATCCCGCACGCCAAGCAGCGCATGGACGCGTACCCCCATGAGCTGTCCGGCGGCATGAAGCAGCGCGTGGTGATCGCCATCGCGATGGCCAACAACCCGGATGTCATCATCGCCGACGAGCCGACGACCGCGCTCGACGTGACCGTGCAGGCTCAGGTGCTTGAGGCGCTTGAGACGGCGCGGGAGGCGACCGGGGCGGCGCTCGTGCTCATCACCCACGACCTCGGTGTGATCGCCGGGCACGCCGACCGGGTGGGAGTCATGTATGCGGGGCGGCTGGTGGAGACCGGCACCGTCGACGACGTGTTCTACAAGCCGCGGATGCCGTACACCCTGGGGTTGCTGGGCAGCCTGCCGCGCATCGACGCCAAGACGCACGAGCGGCTGACGCCGATCAGCGGCGCACCGCCGTCGCTGCTGAACATGCCGTCGGGTTGCCCGTTCCGGGCACGCTGCCCGCTGGCCACGGAGCTGTGCGCCGAACAGGAGCCGCAGCTTTTCGGTGTGGGGCAAGGGCATTCGGCCGCCTGCCACTTCCACGAGCGACTCATCGACGCGCAGCCCAGGGAGATCTTCAATTGACATCCTCCTCGCCCTCATGGGCGGGGATTCCCTTGGTCGCCCTTAGGTTTTCCTGTTTCGTCGACGACTGCCCCGTCCGAGAGGAGTCTCGTTGAGGTCTTACACCGTCTCCGCAGGCTGTCACCGCCAGTCCGGCGGCCAGAAGGTTGCGGGCGGCGTTGACGTCGCGGTCGTGGGTGGTGCCGCACCGGCATGTCCACGACCGCACATTCAGCGGCATCCGCTCAGCGAGGGCACCACAAGCGGAACACAGCCTGGACGAGGGGAACCAGCGGTCAACGACGACCAGGTTCCGGCCATACCAGTCGGCCTTGTATTCCAGCATGGTGCGCAAGGTGCGCCAGGACGCGTCGCTGATCGCCCCGGCGAGGGTGTGGTTGCCGAGCATGTTGCGCACGGCCAGGTCCTCGATCACGATCGTTTGGTTTTCACGAACGAGCCGAGTGGTCAGCTTGTGCAGATGATCACGTCTGCGGTCGTTGATACGGGCATAGACCCTGGCGAGTTTACGGCGGGCCTTGGCCCGGTTGCTGGAGCCTTTGTCCTTGCGTGCCAACTCCCGCTGGGCGCGGGCCAGGCGCTTACGGCCGGCCCGCTCGTGCCTGGGGTTGACAACCTTCTCCCCGGTCGAGAAGGTCAGCAGCCAGTCCAGACCGGCGTCGACACCGATCGCCACGTTACCGGCCAGAACCTGATCGATAACGTCGTCGCACAGCAGGGACACGAACCAGCGCCCGGCCGCGTCCTGCGAGACGGTCACCGTGGACGGCCACGCCCCTTCAGGCAGTGGCCGCGACCACACGATGTCCAATGGCTCAGCCATCTTGGCCAGGGTCAGCCGTCCATCCCGATACCGAAACGCCGACCTGGTGTACTCCGCCGACCTGCGGGATTTCTTCTTGCTCTTGAAGCTGGGGCACTTGGCCCGCTTGGCGAAAAAGTTCGTGAACGCCACCTGCAAATGCCGCAGCGCCTGCTGCAGCGGAACGCAGGAGACCTCGTTGAGGAACGCCAACTCCTCGGTCTTCTTCCACGCCGTCAACATCGCCGACGTGACGTTGTAGTTTATCTGCTCCTGCCGCAGCGTCCACGCCTCGGTGCGAGCCTGCAACGCCATGTTGTAGACCAACCGGACACACCCGAACGTCCGCACCAGGTCGGCGGCCTGCGCGCTGGTCGGGTAGAAGCGGAACTTGAACGCCCGCTTCACGATCCTGGCCACGGCTCACAAGATAGCAAGCCAAACCAGTGAACCTAGCGGCGACGCGCGGGCCGACGCCTATCCGCCGTGGCGGCGGATAGGCTGCACCTGCCCCGCTCCGCAGGGGTTGCGTTTCCTCCCCCGCCTGAAGGCAACGGTATCCACGGAAGGAACCAGATGACGGTTGTTCTCGAGGTACGCGACCTCGTCAAGCATTTCCCGGTGCGCTCGCGCAGCGTGATCCGGCGCAAAATCGGTGACGTGCACGCGGTTTGCGGTGTGTCGTTCGAGCTCAACGAGCGGGAGACGCTGGGTCTGGTGGGCGAGTCCGGGTGCGGCAAGACGACAACCGCACGCCTGCTGCTCAACCTGGTCCCCGCCACCGGCGGAAAAGTCCACTATGGAAAGAGGGAGCTGCTGGGGCTCAGCCGTTCCCAGATGCGGCCGCTGCGGCGGGAGCTGCAGATCGTGTTCCAGGACCCGCTTGCCTCCCTGGATCCGCGCATGACCGTGGCCGAGCTGGTCGCCGAGCCGCTGCGCATCCACGGGATGTACGACGCGGACAAGGTGCGGGCCCTGATGCGCCAGGTGGGCCTGAATCCCGAGCACGCCAACCGGTTCGCGCACGAGTTCTCCGGCGGGCAGCGGCAGCGCATCGGCATCGCCCGCGCGCTGGCGCTGGAACCCAAGGTGCTGCTCCTGGACGAGCCGGTGTCCGCATTGGACGTCTCCATCCGCGCCGGCGTCATCAACCTGCTCTCCGATCTGCAGGTGATGCTGGGCCTGTCGTACATCTTCGTCTCGCACGACCTGTCGGTCATCCGGCACGTCGCCGACCGCGTCGCCGTGATGTACCTGGGCCGGATCGTCGAGATCGCACCGACCGACGCCCTGTTCAACCGCGCCGCCCACCCGTACACGCAGGCGCTCATCTCGGCGATCCCGGTGCCCGACCCGCGCAAGGAGCGCGAGCGCCGCCGCATCATCCTCGCCGGTGACGTGCCAAGCCCAGTGAACCCGCCGTCGGGCTGCCGGTTCCGCACCCGCTGCCAGAAGTTCGCCACCCTGTCGGAGGCGGAGCGCACGCTCTGCGTCGATGAGATTCCGGCGCTGAAGGACCGCGGTCACGGGCACCCGTCGGCCTGCCACTACGCCGAGGCCGTGAAGATGTTGTGATAGTGATTAGCTTAGGCGGCTCGGACCGCTGCTAGCAGATCGGCCTCGACTTCGGCCCACGGGACATTGAACGCCGAAGTCGAGGCCACATCGAATTTCAGCCCGAACTCCACCACCCACTCGAAGAATCTGAGCAGCTTCTCCCGGCCGAACTTGGTTTCAATCCGTTTGACGGCAAGGAAGGCGATGCCGTAGAGCCGCTCGGCTTCGGTGTCGGAGGCGTCGTCGGCCGGGCCGTCCCCGGGCAGCTTGCGGTCCCAGCCGCTGCGGATGTAGCGCCGCAGTTCGGAGGTGGGGCGGGCGTTGAAGTTGCCGGCCACGTCGGCGATGCCTTCGATCAGCCACCAGTTGCCCTCCCAGCGGTGCGAACCCTGCACCGTCGAGGCGTGGGTCATCTCGTGGCGCAGCATCTCGGGCAGGTACGACGCGCGGCTGTGGGCGTTGTTGAGCACGATGTCGGTGTGGGTGGAGCCGATGGGGCTGGCGTATCCGGCGACCCAGGCCGGTGGCGCATAGTTGTACCAGGTCTTCCACGCCTTGCTGTCGGCGAGGTAGACGCGATACTGGTCCGGTGGCTTGCCGATGGAGTAGGAGTCGGCGACCGGGACAGCCGCTTGGGCGGCCGCCAGCACCGCCGGCAGCCGGCCAGCCAGGCTCTTGGGCGCGGCCACCAGGACCCTGTCCCCGTGCGCCACAACGAGTTCGGTCTGCTCAAACGGTTGCGGGTCGCCGAACCAGCCCGGCGGGTCTTTGGGCAGTTCAAGGGAGATCAGCTCCAGCCCGCCCGGGGTCTGGGCCCAGACCGCCGGCTCGGAAAGCTGGTCCAGCACGCAGTCGGGCAGCACGAAGCAGAACGAGACCACCAACTCCCCCTGCCACCTGTCCGGGGTCGGGGTGACGGAGAGGTAGTCGACCTCCAGCTGGAAGCGGCTGACCCGCAGGGCGACAAGGTTCCGGTACCGCAGCAGCAGTTTGTCGCGCACCGCCGGATCCTTTGCCGGGCGCAGGAACGCGGCCTCGTCAGCGCGCAGC
>DASUXL010000305.1:0-20620 GCA_036377915.1 Candidatus Limnocylindrales bacterium | reverse complement strand
ACCCCAGAGGCAAGCGCCGTGACCCTGCTGGGCTCCCCACGCCATGTACAGCGCGGTCTTGCCCTCGAACACGCCAAGCTCGACGATCGCCTCATCGGCGGCCACGTCAGCGGCGAGGTCCACCAGCACCGCCATCACGTCATCCGGTGTGGCGCCGCGGATTCGCGCCAGCTGTAGCGGCACGTCAGCCACCGACACTCCCTGGGTAGTAGGCGAAGTAGGGCGAGTCAACCGGCAACGGCTCGAACCCTTGGCGCTGGATCAGCGACGGCATCTTCCATCGCGAGCCGATCCCGGCCGACCTCGACGTCGAGTAGAAGTACAGATACATGACCTTGTCGATGAACACCTCGGTCTTGACCCTGCCGCGCAGCTGTGCCACCCACTCCCGGTCCTCGGGCCGGCCCTGCCGGGTGCGGCGGAAGCTGACCTGCTGGGCGAGGCTCGTACGGATCGGGTTCAGGTGGGACAGGTCCCGGTAGTAGGCGTCCGCCTCGTTGCGCCAGCCGTCGTGTTTCAGGCTGTGGTAAGCGATCGCGGTTGGTTCACCGTCCTGGTAACACTGCACCTGGAAGCCCACATAGTCCGGCTTGGACTCCAGCGCCGTCAGGATGTCGGCGACGTAATGGTCCGGAACCAGGTCGTCGTCGTCGATGCAGCACAGGTAGTCGGCGGTGGTGGCCTCCACCATGCGCTGGCGGATCTCCGGCAACGACGGTTCGCCGTTGTTGTAGTACGCCAACACGTTCACGCGACCGTCGTGCCGCTCGACCTGCGGCAGCAGCACATCCAGCAGCCGCGCGAACAGCTCGCGTCGCTCGCCGATGGTGGCGATCAGGATCGTCCACGTAGCCACGCTCATCCCAGCCCCACAACTTCGGCGATATCGGCCAACCGGTGCCGCCACAGGTGTCGGTCGCGGACCAGCTGGATCGCGGCGTCGGTCATCTCCCGCCGCCGGGCCGGCGACAGGTCAGCGAGCTGGTCGGTGATCTGATCGAACTCGCCCCGGTCATACAGGATGGCGACCTCGCTCGTGACGCCCTGCTCGGCCAGTCCCTCGGTACGCGGGTAGGCCAGCAGCCCGCCGCGGCCGAGCGTGCGCGGCACCCGGTCCGACCAGTAGAACGGGGCTGGTGCAGAGTCGCCGAGCACCACATCCACCGACGCATACAGGTGGTTCAGCTTGAGGTGGTACAGCCGGTTCCGCTGCGATGAGCCAGCGTGAAGGAAGCGCCAGCCCCACACCCGCCGCGCCCACGCCAACAGGTCGGCCCGGTGGCCTGTGTGGACGGATCGCGTCATCGAGCCGATGAACACCGCCCGGTGCTGAACCGTCGGGTCGGGGGTGCCATAGCCGAGGAACCGAGAGCCGAACGGCGGCGGGCACCAGCGGTGGTTGACGCCGCTGCCGGCCCAGTCGCGCTGACCGCCGTCGGCGGTGAACACGTGCTGGGCGGTCCACCACGGCTCCTTGCCGATGCGCTGCTCACGCTGCCGGATGCCCCAGTACAGGTCCAGGTGCAGCCCCACGGTGACCGTGCCGGCGTCCTCGACCCGGCGCAGCATCGCGCACCCGTCGCCGCGCACGTTGTGGTTGTGGGTCCGCAGCCACAGCAGCATGTCCGCGCCCTTGGCGGCCCGGGCGATGTCCTCGGCCGGCATGTCCCGGACTCGCAGGTAGTCGACCTCCCAGCCGAGCTCCACCGCGCCGTCGTGGGCGTCGTCGTGCCAACGCTCCAGCTTGTCGCCGCCGAGGCCCGGAGCACCGAGTAGCAGCAGCTTCACGTGCCGTCCTCTGGCGGTTCGTGCTGGATCAGCTCGACGTCGGCGCGCAGGTACACCGGCTCGGACGGCACGATGGTGGCCTTGACGCGGAACACGTCGCCATCGCCGCGCAACTCGTCACCGCGGCGCACGTCGGCGTCCGGTAGCAGGTACACCGGTTGCGTGTGGGTGGCGCCCGCCTGCGCCGCCTCGACCTGCTCAGCGGCGGTCGGCTGCGACACCCGAGCGCGGACGGTGCCGGCCTGGGCGTAGGCGACCGACTGCCCACCGGCGCCGTCGTCGGTGAGGTCCGGCCGCCACACCTGCAGGCTCCGGTTCAGCTCGTGACCTCCGATGGGGACGGTCACGATCCGAGCAAGCTTTCCGTGGTGCTGTCACCGGACCAGGGCGACACCATCGTCACCGCCGTGAACGAGGACGACCCGGCGGCCTTGCGGATGGACTCCTTCTCAGCCTCGGTCAGGTACACCGCCTCGCCGCCCTCGCGGCGAGACCGGTCGTACGACTTCGTGGAGTCGCCGATCCCGCGCTGTGTCAACGCCTCCGGGTTCATGAAGGCCCGGGACGCCACCGCCAGGCATATCTTCTCGACCCGGCGGGGCACGTCCTCCAGCTCGTTGTTGGCGTCGACCCACTCCTCGTCGGCCTCGTCGCGGATCAGCTCGGAGGCTTCGACGAGCAGCGCCTCAGCCCGGCTCGCCTCGGCTTGCGTGGGGAAATCCCCACCGGCGTAGCCGAGGCGGACCGCGAGCTGTTCCGCTGTCGCCAGCGGTGGCAGGTCAGCCACGCCTACGTGGCCGCCGTGTCGATCTTCACGATGCGGGGGAACTCGGTACCGGAGTCGTTGTCCGGCACCGCCGCCGCACCGGCGAAGGTGGACACCACCGACGCGTCGGACAGCTTGTCAGGCACGAACTGGAAAATCTGGCGCATACCCACCCCGCCGGCCTCGGCACTGCCCGATGAGGTCGCACCGCGGGGGCTGACCGGCACCCGGTTGGCCCAGGCGAACCCGGAGCGGTGGTACGCCACCGCGGTACCGGCGTCCAGGCCGTTGGACTCCACGACGGTGAAGCCGCGGTACCGGCCGATCACCGCATCCCGCAGCGCCGACGCGCTGCCGGCCTGGTCGACGTGGCTCAGGTTCTCCAGCGCCAGCACGAAGGTCGCCATCTCGGGCGAGACAGCCAGGAACCGGTTGTCCATCGGCACGTCGTTGCGGCCCAGTATCTCCCGCGCTTCGAGAACGATCGCCTCGATGTTGCTGCCGTCGAGGTCGACGGTCAGATCCGCGGACAGGTCGTTCATCGCGGTCGCCAGCTGATTCTCCGCCCGCGTCGCCACCGCAGCGACCTGTACGCGGGTGATCTGCCGCCCGAAGTCCTCCAGCTGCAGCGACAGCTCCTCATCGGACACGAGCTTCGCGTGGTACAGGTGCGCGAGGCTCACGTCGACGGGCACCTCGTCCACGTCGTCGTACGTGATCGTCGCGCCGGGGCTGGCCTGGGTGCGGGCCGCTGACGGCTGAGGCACCCGGACCGTGATCGTGTCCCCGTTGCTGCCGGCGAACTCCGCACCCGGAATCCGGGACACGGTCATAGGCAGCACAAGGGTACGGGTCAGCAGCTCAACCGAGAGCGCGCTGATTCCTTGTGCGGTAAGGACAGCCACTGCTGTTCACTCCTTCTACAGGTGGTTGCAGCGGCTGTTCCGCTGCGTCATCAGAAATCCGATTTGAGGATCGATTCGGCCAGCTCGGCCGGGCTCTTGTCGCCGGAGGTAGCCGGCACCGCGCCGGAGGTGAGCTTCTCCTTCGGGCGCCCGGACGGGGGCAGCTTGCGGCCCTCGCCGTCGCCCGCGCCCTTACCGGAGTTGCCGCCGGTCGCTTCCTTCCCGGCGTCATTCTTGGCGCCGTTGTCGCCAGCGTCGCCGTTGGTGGCGTCGCCGTTCTTACCCTCGCCGCCCTCGCTGCCGCCCGGCTTCGCCTCGGCTAGCATCTCGTCGGCGTCGGCCTCCAGCTCCTCGCGGGTGTTGCCCTGCAACCGCTTGGCCATCCACGCAGGGAGCTTTTTCGTGGTCGCCACGTCGGCCCGCAGCGCGGCGCGCTCGGCCTTGGTGGCGCGCTCCTCAAGGCTCGACACCTTCTCCAGCACCTTCTCCAGTGCCGACTTCGACTGGTCGGCCTCGGCCGCCCGCGTCTTAAGGTCGTCGTAATCCTTGAACTTGTCCCGCTCCCGGCCCAGCCGCTCCCGCACGATGCGGTCCACGTCGGCCTGGCTGAATGTCGCGGTGGTGGTGCTCCCGGCTGCGCCGGTGTCTTCGCCCTCAGGCATTCCGGATCTCCCGTGGTTGTGCTGCAACCCCGGCCCCGGGATCGGGGTCGGGTCGTCTATCCGCCCTCAGCCGAACTGCGGCTCGGCCATGCACGCGCAATGGTCGTGTGCCTCGAAATCGGCGGTCTGCTCGCTCAGGAACACCGCTCCCCGGCCGGCCAGCATGGCGCAGAAGTCGCACGGGTCTGGGCCGGTGACCCGCTCCCAACGCTCCGAGCGCGGATCGGCCGAGGCGGTCGCCAGCAGCGTGTCCCGGGCGCCGGAAAACACCAGCGACGCAGCCTGGCCGATGACCTTGACGAGCCCGTTCCGGGCAGCCGCGGCCGGGCTGAAGCCGGCTCGGCGGGCGTTGATGATGCCGGCCAGGCCGGCGCCGCGTAGCGCCCCAGCAACCACGTCGGCCGGAAGCGCCGCGGCGAGCCTGGCCGCGGCGCCCGGCGTCCCCAGTTCCACGAGCCGGAACCCGCCCAGATAGCGACCGGCCGCGGTAGCCGACACCTGGTGCTGCGCCCGCACCAGCGCGGTCCCCCCGGCAGTGAACCGGCCAATGGTGCCGGCGAGATTGGTCGGGTCGACCCCACCCCACAGCGTCACCAGGTCCCGCACCGTGGCCGCGCGAAGCGACAGCTGCACGGCCCGATGCCGCTGGGTCAGCGCAGCACCGGCGGCGGTCCGCGCCACCTCACTCCGCCGGGGCAGGATCCGGCTCAGGCGCCGGCGGCTGCGCCTGCCGATCCATCATGTTGGTCAGGTTCGCCAGCGCGTCGCCAGACTCCATCGCCGCCTTGATCCGGCGCACGTCCTGCTGAGTCAACCCCGGCACCCGGTCCAGCAGCTCCGCTGGCGGGATGCCGAGCATCTGCACCAGCTTGCCGAGCGCGTCCACGGTAGCGGCGAACGACCGCGCGCTGGTGTCGCGCCAGATCACCTGCGCGTCGTTCGGTACCTCGACGTTCATCAGTTCGCCGACGGCCTGGAACGTCTGCTCCCACGACTCGCCCATGCCGGTCTGGCGTTCGTCCACCTTGCGGTCCTTGCCGGCCTCGGCCGCCGCGAGCGCGTCCGCGGACATCTGGATCAGCTGACCGGTCAACTCGTGGACCGGGGTCTGCGAGAGGGTCGCGGCATACTTCAGCGCGGCCTCCCGCGACTGGATATAGCCGGACAGCTCGGTCTGCGCTAGCTGATCCACCCGCATCTCGTCCGGGTGCTCATCGAACGCCCACACCGTGGCGGCGGAAGCCTCCACCTTCTCGGTCTTCGTTGCCGGGGTCCAGCCGATCAGCACGATCTTCCGGAACGCGGAGTACCATTCCGCGACCTTCAGCGAGAAGGAGGTCAGGTTGATCTGATCCTGAAGGGACATCAGCGGCGCGATCTGCCCGGCCACTACCCGGGTGGTCCGGCCGAGACCGAGCCCCACCAGGTTGTCTGGCTCCGCCTCGTCGTCCAGGTCCAGGTCCTCGGCGTCGCGGAACCGCACCACCGGCGGGTATGCCAGCCCATGCGGCGACGGGTCGCCTGTCAGCTCCCAACGCGAGTCCCTGTATGCGAACGGCCACACCAGCTCGTCGTCGTACAACCGCCATGTGTCGGTCCGGGGCCGCTTCTCCAGCGCGAACCGCGGCCAGTCATCGTCGTCGCCGTAGACCGCGGTGAGCAGCCGAGGCGACACCGGCCGCATCACCGGCAGATCCGGGCCACGCTCCGGGTCCGACTGGCCGAGCACCATGTACCCGGTGCCGTACCCGACCGTCGCCCGAACCAGGCCCGACTGGCGCTTGTCCATCCGGTTGGCTTGCCATGCCTCCCACACAGGCACTGTCACGTCATCGCCGGACTCCTCATCGCGGGCCCGGAACCCGTCCACGAACAACGCCTGCGTCAGCGAGTCGATCACGATGGAGATCACGTTGATCCGGGCGGTCCGGGCCATTTCCTTGATTTCATTGGAGGCGTCGGACGGGATGACCGCCGGCAGGCGCTGCTTACTCGTCGCGTACAACCGCAGCACGTCTAGCTCGGCCCGCTCCGCGGTGTGTCGCTTGTAGAGTTCTTGGACCTGGTCCTGAGCCTCAGCGGGGGACAGTGCCATCTAAAACATCGCCTTCCCGGTCCGCTCCCGTACCTTCACGCTGTTGCGGGCGATCCGGCGGCCCATCCGCGCGCCCACCATCGCCACCGCCATGTCGACCAGCTTCCCCGAGTCGCGGGTCACCTTCCCCAGCGAGACGCCCCACGGGTTCGTGCGGCGTCGGGCGTTGTGGACGTGCATCCGCAGAGCGGGGTCGCCGTCGTGGGTCAGCGTGCCGTGCTCGTCAATGTCGGCCTGCGTCTGCTGTGCCGCCTCGGTGAATGTCCGGTTCCGGTCGACGCCACCGAGCGTCTTTACGCGCATGTCGAACAGCACCGAATGACCCTTGGCGCCGGGCGTGGCCCACAGCCGTAGCTTGCGGCGGTAGTCCCGGTGCCAGCCGTCGATGACCGGCAGCCAGTACAGATGCTCGGTCTCGTCATCGCGGGCCGGGGACGGGTCGACCCCGAACCAGACCACCTTGTAGCGGTCGAACGCCGCCCGCACCACCGCGTCCACCTCGTGCCGCGGTGCCAGCCAGTCTCTGCCGCGGTCGCCGTGTGGGCGCTGCCAGATGCCCCGGTCGCCGGGGATGAACACGTGTCCGTCGCTCAGCCGGCAGGCCACCAGTGCGGTTGCGTCGCTCGACTTAGAACAGTCCAGGAACAGCGTGATCTGCTCTCGGTCGGCGACCACGATCTTCGCCCGGGCCAGCGCGTCGAACTTGCGCGGCTCCACCCAGGCGTCCTCGCGGGTCGCCAGACCGTTGAAGTAGTACCGGATTGAGTCCGCAACGGTGGTTTCCGGGTCGAGCACCTCACCGTCGAGCCGGTCCAGGTCCGCCCACGGTGCGTCCAGGTAGGCCGCCCGCAGACCGGCCATCCGCGACTCCGGGTCGAACAGGTCGGTGTCCGGGGGCGCCTCGATCGAGTCGTACAAGATGTCCCGCCGCAGGTTCGGGAACTTGCCCGACACCTGCTTCTGCCACGCCTCGTACGTGCGCTCGCCGATCGAGTCGCCACCCTGCTCGTGAGCGTTCGTGCCATCGCACACCCGGGCCTGCAGCTCCGCCGGTGACTTGCCGACGTTACGGCGGGCGACCGCCGCGATCCGATGCCCACCCGACGACTGAGTCATGTGGTGGGTCTCGTTCAACCAGATCGCCGTGGCCGGATCACCCTCGGCGGTCTGCTCCGAGGCGGTCAGCACCTCCAGCCGCCCGCCCTGACCTTTCAGGATGGTCCGCGTCTCGCCGCAGTCGATCGCGTAGTAGTCGCGGGTCTCGCGGCACAGCATCGCGTTCGCGACCCGCAGCACATCCTTCGCCTGGGCCTCCGAGTTCGCCGCGATCTGAACCAGCGGCATCCGGTGCCGTTCGCCCACCCACCGGCCGTCCCGCCACACCAGCCACGTCGGGCCGATCAACTCGCCGTTGCACCAGGCCGCACCGAACGGGTCCTTGCCGGTGCCCTTCGCTCCCCGCTTCACGCCACGGCGGTAAAGCCACCGTCCCGTCTCCGGGTCGTAGGCGTACCAGAGATGCAGGAACCGGCGCTGCCCTGGCGTGAACCGCCACTCCTCGCCGGTGAGGTGATGGATCAGGCCCGGCTCGCCGGTCTGGTCGTACGAACGCCACTCCGCCCAGGCGACCACCTGCGGGCCGATCGACGGCGGCAGGTCGCCGAGGGACCTCGGCCACGGCAGAGTGCACCACGCCCCGGTGTTGTGCCACCTGTCGAGGTAATACCCGGGCAGCAGCTCCAGCTCAGCCGTAGAGGTCGCGGTAGTCGTCAATGTTCACCACGTCGGCGGGCTGGTCGGTCTTGGCCGTCTTCGGCTGTACGTACTTGATTCGCAGATCGCGGCGGGCGTCCGCTGTGGTGCCGAGCAGCTTCTGCCGGATGCGCAGCTCAGTGGCGTTCGTGCCCTCTGCGAAGCGGGCGTGCACCTCGGCCGTCTCGATCGCGAACTCCCAGTCCGACGCCGACCAGAGCCGGCAGTGCGGCATTCGGGAGACGATGTCCCACCACCCCTTCGTACGTGCCGGCCACGACACCCGCACCGACGTACCGGTCTCCGGATCGGTGCGGAACCGCTGCGGCAGCCTCGGCCGCTCTCCGGTGTAGGGGATGTCCTCCACCTCGGCCCAATCGTGGACCGGGGCGACCCGGTTGCGGCGCTCCTTATCGGACTTCGGCTTGCGACCGACAACGGCCATGGTGGATCACCCCCGGTATCGATCAAGATTCATACGGTGGCTGAGGCGCTAACCCCCGCCGCGCTCCTACCCCCGGGGGGAGGGGTCCTCCCCACCCTGGGTGAGTCCTGGGTGACGTGGCGTAGGTCGCTTGGCGCGTGGCCTCACCGTGTTGGCTGCCGCCGCCCCCTGCTGCCCGGTCTTGTGCGCGTGACAGCGAGCGCAGACACCTTGCAGGTTCTCGTCACTGTGGTCCGCTGGGTCGCCTATGTGGTCGACCTCAGTGGATGGCGAGCCCCAGCAGTGTGTGCGGAGCTGACATGTCGGGTCACGCCTGAGGATGCGTGGGCGGATGCGTGTGGCCCATCCGCGTGGGAGGGGGGTCGTCCGCCACTCGGTGGGGGATGCCTTGCGGGTGCGGGGTGTGCTGCTGCGCCTGGCCATTGTGTCCGCTATCTGACAGTCGCTCGGGTTGCGGGATGGCGCGTCGGCCCTAGCCTTAGTCCACATGGCATCTGTGGGGAAGCTGATGGAGGCAGCTCGTGGCCACTTGGCCGCGGGTGAGCAAGTGGACGCTGTGGTCGCAGGCACGTACGTCACGAAGTCCGGCGGCGCGGGCCGGAACGGGCTGTTGCTGGCCACGGATCGCAGGTTGGTGTTCTTCGCGCTGAAGCTCGGCGGGCACGAGATGGAGTCGTTCCCCTGGTCGCAGCTTTCCAGCTTCGAGGCGGGCAAGGGCATGTTGGGCCACTGGTATCGCTTCGCCGCCGCTGGGAACAAGCTTGAGGTGAAGTGGATCAAGGATGGCGATGCGGCCGGTCACGTGGCCGAGTTGGTGCGTTCGCGGGTCGGTCAATCCGCCGCCGCGCCTGCGCCAGCTGCTGGTGTGGCTGATCCTGCGGCTTCGCTCCGCCAGCTTCAGGAGCTGCATCAGCAGGGTCTGATCACGGAGGCGGAGTTCGGAGCAAAGCGGGCGGAGATCCTGGCCCGGATGTGACTGCCTTCGGGCACAGTCCGCTGACCATGAAGATACCGGTCAGGAAACGGACATCGCAACTAGACCCGCCGTAGCTCGACCAGCTCCGTCTGGCTGATGTCGGCGGCGGACGCGGCCCAGCGCCACCACCGGTGGACGTCGTCGGCGATCGCGGCCACCGTCTCGGGTGACAGGCGCCTGGCCTCGTCGTGGAGCATCCGGAGAACTGCCCGCTGCCAGTCTTGATCCCGCGGTGGCGACGGCAGGTTGAGCCCGGCGTGCCAGCCGCTGATTTCGACGAGGACGCGCGACCAGAGGTCCAATGCGTCCAGGTTGCCGGGCGGCCTCGATCGTGGCGTCTGGTGGCGCTCGGGACCGCGCGTGGTGCTACCCAGTCCGCCGGCCGCTTCACGCAGCAGGTCGAGCAGGCACGGCAACGGCACGGGCTCCGTCCAGCGGGTGACCCGCCGGCCGCCGGCCGTGCGGATGCGTTGCTTGATCGCCGGGCGGCGGAGCGGGTTGCGCAGCTGGTCGAGGTCGGCGCGAAGTTCGGCGAGCCGGTTGGCGTGGCCGCGCTTCTCGGCTGGGTCGACGGTGGGCGCGAACGTGGTCATGGGATCTCCCGCGGGCAGGTGTTGCAGGGCGGCTGGTCGAAGGTGCGGATGCACACCGGTTGTCCGTGCTCGTCGGACACTTGGCAGGTGGGTGCCGGGTGGCGCGCGTCCCGCCATGCCTGCTCGGCCTCGAAGTCGGCGATGGTTGGCACGGTGGTGCCGGGCATCTCCTCCTTGACCGAGCGCGGCGGGTCCAGTCGCGCGGGCCTCGGATCTGGCGCTACGGACCAGTCCGGGCGACGGCTCCGGAAGTTGTCGGAACGCCAGCGCATCGAGCGTGGTTTCGGCGGGTCCACCGGCACCGACGCAGGGGCCGGCGGAGCGGGCCGGCGTCCCCGCTTCCGGGGACGCTCCCCGGCGGACCGGGCGTCGTCCCACTGCTGGAGTGTGACGCCGGGGCTCAGGATCACCGGCTGGCCGGTGCGGGCCGCTTCGGCGAACTGTGCGCGGAGGCGGCGGGTGGTGCGGCGCCGGCTGACCTCGACGCCGGCGACGGTGGCCGCCAGCGCGAGCAGGATGCCGAGGAAAGCGCCGATGATCGCCGATCCCAAGTCGACGCCGGTGGTGGCGAGCTGCCAGACGGTGCCGGCGGCGCCGGCCGCGATCAGGGTCAGCGGGATGAGCCAGGCGATCCGGAGTGAGCGTGTGCGGGGCATGTTGGTCCTCTCGTTGTGGCTGGTGGGGTCGCGGAAGCCGGCCGCGAACCGTTCCGGGTCGGCCCGCATCGCGTCCTCGGCAGCGGGCGGATAGGGCGCCTCGGTGATTGCGGCCTCGGCGATGGCCAGTTCGACTTTCGCGGCGGCGAGCGTGGGCGCGTTGCCGGAAGCGGAGCCGAACGCGGACTGGAACGCTGACCAGTCATAGGTCCCGTCGTCGGCGGGTGTGATCTGCCATGCCATCGGTCAGTCCTCCTTGGTGGCGGTGGCGAGGCCGAGGACATCGGCCCGGACGATGGACAGCGAGCCGTCGGACAGCTGGCCGGCGAGGTTGCGAAGTCTGGCGGTGGACACGACGCCCCGGTGCCGGTCGGCGACCGCTTCCAGCGCGTCGGCCTGGCGCCGCCGGATGTGCGGCTGCAAGGCGTCGAGGATCCGGCCGGCCCGGAGGCGGCGGTCGCGGGTGGCGAAGCTGGCCTCGGTGGTCTGGCCGGGCAGCAGGCCGGCGATGATGTCGAGCGCCTCCTGGCGGGTCACTGGGTCTCCTTCGTGGTGGTGTTGCCGACGGCGGGTCGGAAGCTGGACGGCTTCCCCTTGCGGAGTTGTTGGCCGAGCAGGCGGGCCTGCTCAGCGGTCTGGATCTTCGCCCGCCAGTCGGGCGGGATCTCGCGGCCGTGTTCGATGGCGTCGGCCTGGTCGGCGAGCTGGTCGGCGACCCGGTCTCGGGTCTCCCAGTCCTGCGCCCAGCCGTTGTGGTGGACCCAAACGGCGGCGGCTCGCCATGCGGCTGCCCACTCCCTGCGCCGGCTGGTCTCGGCGTCGGCGAGCACGGCGCGGAGCTGGTCGGCGTCACCGGCGGCAAGGGACACCATGCAATTTGGATCGCGGGCGGCCAACTCGACCGCCTGGATGATGTGTTCGACTTGGCAGCGGTCCCAGCGACGAGCGTCGGCGGCCCGGGCGGTCTGGTCGGCGTCGGTGGGGCCAAAGTAGTCGCTGACTGTGTCGGCCCAGTTCCTGCTCAGGATCTGGTCGACGGACTCGGCCGGTTCGGGCTTGCGGCCCCACTCGTCCCACAGCTCGTCGAGTTCGGCGCGCTGCTCCGAGGTGAGGTGTGCGTCGAGCCAGGCGCGCAGCGAGGACGACGCGGGTTTGTCGGTGCTGGTCATGGTGTTCTCCTTCAGCGGCAGCGGCAGCGGCGGGTGAGGGCGATCTCGGCGTCCGGTGTGTGGCGGGCGGCGGCCGACCACACCCGGGCGGCGAGCTGGTCGACGGCGGCACGGGTGAGCTGGAACGCGAGCACCTCCACGACGGCGTGCCGGCTGTCGCGGAGGCTGCCGCCGACGGTGACTTCCTCGTCGAGCTCGTGGGCGCGTTCGGCGAGCTGGTCGAACAGGGCGTCCCAGCCGGACTCGCCGATCGCCGCGGTGGCGGTGATGTGGGCGTGCGGGCGCCGGAACCAGCGGATCATCGTGATCTCCCGTGGATCGTGTTGCGGGCGGACTGGACGCTGTTCTCTGCGGAGCGCCGGTCAAGGCCGGCGGCGACCGCGGCGGCGACCAGCTCCGCCAGCACGGTGTCGCTGGCGCCCTGCCTCAGCGCCTCACACGAGGCCCAGAACAGCCGGTCGTTCCGGGCGCCCTCCGGCTGTCGGGCGACCCAGCGGACGAGCCCGTCGAGGTTGGCCGGACGACGGTCCGGGCTTGCCGCGAATGGCCGGACGCCGGTCCGGGCTCTGGCCGGATTGGGCGGACGGCGGTCCGGGCAAAGCAGCTCGACGACCGCGGCCCAGTCGACGGTGACGCCTGACGGCGGACGGCGCTCGACGAACTCGTACGCCCGGCCGTCGACCGCGCTCGGCGGCGCGATCACCATGCCGCCGGCGGCCCGGAGGTCGAGCCCGAACTCCGGCAGCGAGTGGTTCCGCTCCGCCGAACCCGCGAACCAGTAGTGCCAGCCGCCCGAGGGTGTCCGTACCACCGCGATCGCGCCCGCCAGCAGACCGGCCGCGTTCAGACGCTCCAGCGTGGCCATGCCCGGCTTGCCGGCCGCGACGTCGAAATCCAGCACGTCGAGCGAGCCGAGCCCGGTGCAGATGGCGATGTTCCCGTCCGGCCACTGGCGCCACCATGCGGCGATCGTTGACGGGCTGGTCGTCGCCGCCTGGCGCCACTTGAAGCGCGGCGACTTCGTGCCCGGCCGGCATGGGTGGACCCGCCAGCCGTAGCCGGCGTACCGGAGCGCGGCGGCCAGCAGGTCATCGCCCCCCGATCGCCCTCCCCGATCGGGGGGCGACTCGGGGGCGACCGCGCCCAGCGCAGACGAGTGTGCGCGGCGCGCGGATTCGTCAGCGCCGGTTGGGTGGCAGCCGGTGCCACCCTTCCCGCCAGCTGCCACCCTTTCGGGCTCTGGCTGCCACCCTTTCTCAGGGTCCTGGATCTGGGGACGCTGACCTGCCAGGGTCCCGGAAACGGGGACGCTGAGACCGCCACCCTTAATTCCGCCCGTAGTTTTATTACGCCCCTCGTTAAGGCTGCACCCAGGGTGCGCGCACCCTGCCGGAGGGGTGGCCGAAGGGTTCCCGGAACCCTTGTCGGAAGGGTTATCGGTAGGGTTTTCGCAGGTCAATAGGCTATCGGGATGCATATGCCGATGGCTATCGGATAGGCCATGCCGGTGATCTTCGTGAGGTCCTCCGGAGCCATTCGTGAGCGGCTCATGAAGATCCCATGAGGAGTCACGGACGACTCCGGGAGTGCTCATTGAGGACGCAGTGACTAGGCCGCACTGCGGCACCCGGCCGGCCGTCATCGGTCGTACGCCCGCTCAAGCAGGGCCAGCGACGACGCCAGCACCTCCGACCCCGTGTCCACCTCACCAGAACTCGCCGCAACTCCCGGGAGGTCCGGTGTGGTCGGGGGAGGTTCAGCGAGGACAGCACCGGGCACCGCGACAGCCGGCCAGCCATCACCATCAGGCACAGCTACACCAACATCGCCACCACCGATGCTCTCCTGCTCTGAGGGTAAGGAACGCTCTGTTGTGGTTGAGCTAGAAGCGCCTGTCCTGTCCTGTCCTATGAAGTCCGGCGCTTGTCCGCTGGACGTCCGGCCGGACGTCCCTGTGGATGTCCGCTTGGATGTCCGGCGGACATCCGGACGGACGTTGCTCTCTGCCCCGCGCTGCGCCGCCTCTCTCGCGGCCGCCTCTGCTGCCTCCTCGGCGTCCTTCTTGGCCTTGGCCGCCGCCCGCTCAGCGGCCTTCCTGACGCGGTCCGCCTCCCGAGCCTCGTCCTGCTGCTCTAGCTGCTTCTTGCTGGTCTGGGTGCCCTTGAAGTCCTTGATGAGCCAGCGTCCGCGGGACTGCGTCCACAGGTCAGCCTTCTCCAGCTCGGCGACCGCTCCCGGGTCCACCCGCGGCATCACCGGCAGGTCGTCCGCCTCGATGATGCCGTCGGTGCGGTTCGACACCGACCACATGAGGCCGGTGACGTGGAGCCGGAAGGCGGCGTCGGACAGCTTGAGGAGGCGTCGGTCCGACAGCCATTTTTCGGGCATACGCATGTCCGTCACGGCGTGGCTCCCCCCGGAACTCGATGGCAAAGTGGCATCTCGTTGCCATCGGTTTGCTGGCCAGCAAATGGCACTTTGCTGTGGTTGCTCGCGCCAGCACGCAGCAAGGCGCTGGCGGTGCTCACGCCGTTCGCTATCGCGATCCAGTCGTCCGCGTGACACCAGAGGGCGTCGGGCTTGCACCAGCAGCACAGGTCCCGGCCGGCCAGGTCCTCGCGAGCACGCTCCACATAGCTAGGGAGGCGGACCAGCCGCTCCAGGAACAGCCGGCGGGACTCCGCGAGCCCGTGACGCTTCACCGGGTAGGGGTTCGCGAAGATGCTGCCGCGGATGCCCGGCGCCGGCCGGCCGACATAGATCGCGCCGGTCGGCACGGCCCCGTGGTAATAGTCGCCGACCACGGGTAGCCGCCTCGGCGCGGTCATGGCACCTCCAGCGCGCGTGACGGGGGATCTGTCCGATGTAGTGCCCGAGACCGCGAACATGCCGCACCCGCCCACGGCACTGTCGGTGTCTCTACAGCGCGCCACCCTCCCCGGTCGACCGGCATTCCCCGCGAATCGTGGCCCCGGTTCTCCGGAAAACATGAAGCCCTATCGCTCCCAACTAGTGATCTTCTTCGTGCCACTAGGCGCATGACCGAATGAAGATCGTCCAGCCTTGGGCGGGTTGAGACCGTTTTGTTAGGTAGATGAGTCCTAACATTCAATTTCTGCTTATTTCGGATACCGGCTGGTCGACGGTGACAGATCGCGGTCATGACGCACCCGGCCCGCGGTCGAGCCGGGGACCACCGCCGGGGACGAACACCATGTTGAAGTGCCTGTCGGCGCGAGAAGCTCGAAAGTGGAACAATGGAGCTAGGTCGGGGCACCGTGACGCTATGTCGCGTGAAAAGTACGGCCCGAAGTTATTGTTGATCTTGTATTCAGGGTCGGTTGTCGATATCATGACGTGGTATCGAGCTGTCTCAATTAGACAGTTGATGCCGATTCGGACGGCACCCCGCCGGGTCTTCCAGTCTCGGGCGAGACGGATCATGCAGTCGAGCAGCCTCGGGTTCTCGTCAACGAACTGGCGGTACTGGTCATACAACACCTGCTCTTCGCTGTCGGTGCTGTCCAGTAGGCTGGGCTGGTGGTACGGAGCCTGACCGCTCCGTCCGTTGCCCGCCGAGGCCCCCGCGCTCGGCGGGCCTTTCCTTGTGCTGCGTGGCATGAAGGGCGCCACCTCTCTACTCACCGCCGCGTTCCCCCGCTGGGTGCGGCGCTGGTGTCCCACCACGGCTTGAACGTGGCTGCTCCGGCCGGTTCCGGTACAGGACGTGGTCTCGACTGACTCTAGTTTTCGCGCGCCGATAGCTGTAATCAAACGATCACGCCATTACACGTATCGCGCAATTTCAGTGAGCTATGTGGACGGCAGCACCTCCAGCTGTGCCGTGATGGCCGCCGCTGCCGGCCCCAGTTCCGCGGCCCTGTCGCGGCACCACATCCGGGTGGCGCAGCCCTCGCACGGCGGCTGCGGTATCCGGTGCGAACACCACGGCAAGCCCCACCAGCCCATCTGGACGAACATCGCGCCCGACATCCACGACCTCCACTGGCGGCGGAGGTCCCGAAGCTGACGCTCAAGGTCGCGCCGGTGCGCCTCGGTCAGCCGCTGCGGCACCGGCATGTCGAACAGGGCCGCCTGCGCGGTCACCTGACACCACCCGCGGGCCGCAGCTGGTGGGTGATCGGGATGTCGTCTATCCGGCGGATCTCGTCCGGGCTTACCTCCGCCTGGCGCGGACCCTCCGGCGTTTCCAGGCTGACCACGATGGACGGCTCGTCGGTCGGGATCGCAACAACCGTCCCGTAGGAGCCGTCCTCGTAGAACACCCGGTCGCCGGGCCGGAACGGCGGCAGCGTGGTGTCGTCGTCGCGGCTGGTGCCGAACTCCGCCTCGACAGCCAGCTGTACCGCCACCTCGCTGTCCCAGGTGGTCGCCCACTCCCCGTCCTCGCCACGCCGAATGCTGGCCCACTCAGTGAGCAGCTCCCGGAGGTCGCCGGACTCGGTCTCGATCGGCGAGCTGCGACGCTCCAGCTCGCTCAGGAGCACAGCGATCGCGTCGTGCAACTCAACCCCGTTGCTGCGCTCGATGAGCCACTGGAGCACATCGGGGTGCTGGGCCTGCCGGGTCTGCGGGTACGGCACGACGCCGGCTAGCGGGTTGGCGGTCATGACGCCACCTCGCCGACGATGTCGATTTGTGCACCGCAGTTGCGGCACGTCGGAGCCAGCCCGCGTGGCTCGCGCGGCTCGGCCGTGAGCTGGGTCCCCGGGCAGAAGCGCGAGCTGCTGCGCCGGTGGACCCAGATTGCCGGCGTGGCGGGCATCAGATGAGCGACCTCGGCCCGATCTACGATCTCGTCGACCACCAGCGCGTGGAGGGCGGCGTACTCGCCGTCCTGACCGGCGATGGCGGTCACGAGGATGTCGGTCATCTTGGCGGCCACCTCGTAGCTGCCCTCGTCCGTGCCGTCGAGCAGGCAGGTGACGCCGATCAGGTCCGCATGCAGGTGGTCATAGGCGAGGTGCCGCAGCGAGGCACGGAGGTCCCGCTGGAACCGGTCATCCTCGCTGGAGGCGAACAGTCCACCGAGCGCCATGTTGGCGTAGTCCTGCTCCTCGCCGTCCCGGTAGGTGCCGTTGTCTAGCGCCTTGCGCAGGTCGGCGCCGTACTGGTCCAGCAGCTCCTCCAACTGCGACTCGATCGGGTTCACGCCGGCCTCGATCGCGCTGTTTGGCCGCGTCATCGGGCCACCTCCGCGGCCTCGATCAGTCCGCCGCTGGCGGTGCGGATCAGCGTCCCGTCGGCGAGCTTCTCGTCGACGATCTGGCGGGCGAGCAGGTGCCGCTCGACCACCTCGCGCAACGCCGGCGACAGGTCCGCCATCACCACCACGGCGCCGGCCTCGACAAGCATCTCCAGCGCGGAGGCCGAGTGCCTGACGCACAGTTCGATCGGCGCGTCCTCGCTCGCCGCTTCGGCACTGCACCGCTCAAGAACCGCCCCAACTGGCTTCACCCGTCGGTGAACCAGATACCGACACCGGGGCACCCGATGCGCCTCCCCAGCCTCGGTAGCCGGTTGGGCTAGTGTTGACATGCGATATTCCTTTCGTAGGCGGCCCCGGCGGACAGCGCCGGGGCCGGTTCTCTTCTCGGCAGCCCCCTACCGTTGGCCGGTACGGAGCTTGGCCACGTAGTCCCGGAGTGCCTCGATCGGCACCCGTCGACAGCGGCCGATCAATACGGACTCGATCGCGCCGCTGGAGATCAGCGCCTTGGCGGTGGTCGGGCCGACGTTGAGCGCCCGACAGACGCCCTCGATCGTGAGCAGCAACTCCGGGGCCTGGCTCATCTGGCCGCCTCCAGGTCGGCGGCGAGCAGGTCGCGTACCTCGACGCCGAGGGCGTCGGCGACTCGTTTGGTGATCTTCGGGCTGGGGTGCGTCCTGACCCCGGACTCGATTCGACTGATGTGGGAGGCGTCGACGTCTGCCAGCCGCCCGAGCCCCGTCTGCGTCAGCCCGCGCTCGATCCGCAGGGCTCGCCATGCCCTGCGGTTCACCTTCGGGCCACGTGCGCCCGGCGGTAGTAGTGCCATGAGCATCATTGTGCCATGACATGCCGAACAAGTTGAGCATCATAGGGACTATTCGTGTCCGCGTGTCGCGTTCCGGACTGGACGCCCGTGACATGGTTATGTATCGTTCGTCATGTGGCAGACCATGGCAGCGACACGCGGTTGGCGGCCATGCGACCAAAGGAAGACCGCCCGCTAGCGTGTGCCGAGACCACCACTAGCGAGGGCGCCATGACTGACCAGGAAGAACAGCCGGTATTCGGACAGCTGCTGCGGGCGCGGCGAGAGGATGTAGGACTGAGCCAGGTTCAGCTGGCCGCGCTGGCAGGCGTACACCGTGGCACTATCCGTAACGCGGAGCACGGGCGGCCCATCGAGGTTCGCACCATCGCGAACGTGCTCCGATCGCTCGGGTGCGCGCCGGTGGTGGCGTACGAGAACCGCGACGCGCCTGGCTCGATCAAGCCGGTGTTGTCGGCTTCCTTGGTGTCGATGGTGGCTTCGACCCTGCACGACATCGGGGTCTCGAAGGAAGGCGAGGACTATCCGATCAGCGGCGTCTACTACGAACTGGTCGACGCCGTTGCAGCGGCCAAGGATGGGTACGGTCGCGGGCGGGTCTCACTGCCGGCCCGGTTTGATGACCTACGGCGCGTGCTGTCCCATGAGTTCAGTAACCGGCAACTAGCTGCCTTCGACGAGGAACTTCAAGCTGTCTTCGGCGACGAGTATCCGTACCGGCACACCGTCGTAACCGCCCAACCGGGGCACGCCACGGCAGGTGCACCGCAGGAGACCATCGTCACCAGCGAGCCGGGTAGAGCTCAAACCGGCGGCTCCAGCGTCGACCGGGCCATGCCCATGCGGGTGGTGAAACGGGTCAACCTCCAACCCGCACGGGAAGCTGATGACGCGCGTCCGCTGGGCATCGAGGTCAACTCCGCCACTCATCCTCATCGTGCGGGCGAGGCTCGGGCCGCAGAGGCGCGTGACAACTTTCGGGCGCGGGGAACCATACGCGACATTGGTGGCGATCTTGATTACATCCGGTCGGTTGGCCTGACGCAGTCGGAGGAGGAGACGGTGATCGGCTGGCTGATCAACCGCCGCGCGCTGCTTGCTGAGGAACTAGAGCTGATGATCGGCACCTTGCGGAAGGTTCGTGAGGAGCGTGAGGCGGGAGTCATGGATGACGACCAGGGAGCGTAAGCGCCGGGACAACGGCGACGGGACGGTCTACGGGCCGGACAAGAACGGGTACTTCCACGCGCGGGTCGTCGTGGGCAAGAAGCCGAACGGCGAACCCGACCGTCGCCACGTCCAGGCGACGACCCGCAGCGAGGTGGTCGCGAAGGCCCGGGAGCTGAAGCGGAAGCGGGACGCCGGGAAGGTCACCAAGCCGGGGCGGTCGCTGACCGTCGCCCAGTGGATGCGGTCGTACCTGGACGACATCCTGGAGCCGCTGGTGGCCGGCGGCAAGCGGTCGCCCAGGACGGTGGATGACTATCGGGAGAAGACCCGCAAGTGGATAGTCCCTCTGCTGGGCGCCCACCGGCTGGACCAGCTTCGGCCGGATCACATCGAGAAGGCGCACGCCGAGATGCACGAGGCGGGACTCGCGTCGGCGACGGTCCTGAAGGTCCACGCGATCTTGCGGAGGGCGCTGACGCTCGCGGAGCGGCGTGACCTGATCAGCCGCAACCCGGCGAAGCTCGTCGAGGCGCCGGCCGCTACCGATGTGGAGATCACCCCGTTCACGGAGGCAGAGGCGAAGGAGATCCTGGCGGCGGCGGAGCGCCGGAGGAACGCGGCCCGGTGGAAGATCGGTTTCGCTCTCGGGTTGAGGCAGGGTGAAACGCTCGGCCTCCGATGGGAGTACGTCGATCTGGACACCGGGATCGTCCGGGCCTGGTATCAGGTCGGACGATCAGCCTGGCGGCACGGCTGTTCGGACGCGAACGCCTGCGGGGTGGTCTGGCATCGGGCTGCGTGCCCCGAGCGATGCGACCAGCACCGGCATGGGGACGACTGCGCGGCCGGCTGCAAGCAGCGCGGCCACCGCTGCCCGACGAAGACGTGCAACCCGAAGACGTGCGTGGCTCACGCCTCGCACTGCCCGGACCGCCACGGCGGCGGCGTCCAGTTCCGGCTACGGAAGGGCCGAAAGAAGCTCACCACCGCAGTCCCGGCTGAACTGTTACCCGCCCTGAAGGCGCACCGGGAGATCCAGGATCTGGAGCGGTCGATGGCGGGGAAGAAGTGGCAGGATCTCGACCTGGTCTTCTGCCGGCCGGACGGCACGCCAATCGCTCGTGAGGAAGATTGGGCCGTTTTCAAGGAGATCCTGCGCGAGGCGGGCGTCCCCGACCGGCGCCTTCATGACCTCCGGCACTGCTGCGCGACCTTGCTCATTGCGCAGCACGTCCCGCTGAGGGTCGTTCAGGAAATCTTGGGACACAGTCGCTCTAGCGTGACCGAGCGGTACACGCACGTGGTTGCCAAGCAGGTGGCGGATGCGACCAGCACGCTCGGGAAGGTGCTGTTCGGATGAGGCCAACTGAGACTGGAACTGAGACTAGGCCGGAGATCCGGCCTAGTTGGTGGTGCGTAGCGGGCGGTGTTCCCGCAGGTGGTGGGGCGGAGGCTCGGGGATTTGAACCCCGGATGGGCGTCAACCCAAACCGCATTAGCAGTGCGGCAACCACGACTTTCGGTGACCCCTGGCGACCCTCTGACCTGCTAAAACGACCTTCCGCGACCCTGGGCGACCCTAGG
>DASUXL010000304.1:0-25554 GCA_036377915.1 Candidatus Limnocylindrales bacterium | reverse complement strand
GTCATTGTTGTCGTTGGCGGTGGCATGACTTATGACGCGAGTGAGTCTGAGAAGCAGGCGGTGGCCCGCCGGCCGGCGTGCGGGGGCGAGCCGCCCGCCGTGCCACCGGAGCTGAGGCCGACCACCGTCGACACCGTGGGTCAGGCGATGCGCTGCCTGTTCGACCGGTACTCCGGCGGACCGGCGCTGGACGTGCGGGAGCTGCTGGTCGCGGCGTTCGCCGGTTTCACCGTAGAGCTTGACCGCCGCGGCGCCGACCGGACCGAGGCCACGCTGCCGCCCCTGACCGGCGAACGCGAGCGTGACTGGGCCGCGTTCCGCGACGCCTACCTGCGCGTGACCGCCGTACTGCCGGGCGGACCCGCGCTGCACCAGGCCCTGGCCGAGGCGGCGATCCGCGGCATGGTCTCGTCCGTCCGCGACAACCACGTCAGCTGGGTCCGCCAGCCGCCGCCACCGGTGGGCTGGCCGCCGGAGCAGGTGTACGGCCTGGGCCTGGTGACGTCGCCGCATCCGATGGCGGTCGAGGTGGCGCCGTACCTCGCGGCACCGCCGCTGCACGTCACCGAGGCGTGGGGACCGGCTGCCGCGCAAGGCATCCAACCCGGCGACGTCATCGTCTCCGTCAACGGCTCCGAACCGTTCGCGGACGGGGTCGCGTCGGTGGGTGTGATTCGCCTGCTGGCACCGCAGTATCCGGGCCGCGATCCGGTACAGCTGGTGTTGCGAAGGCCCTCGACGGGTCGTGTGTGGACGGTCACAATGGAGCCGGGTCCCTTCCGGCTTCCGTACAGCCAGAGCGCGTCCTCACGCCGGATCGGTGACCTGGCGTATGTGCGGCTCAAGGAGTTCGGGCGAGGCGCCGCCGACACGGCACGCGGTTCGGTGCTGGTGCTGCACCGCGAGACACCGGTGCGTGGCGTCATCATCGACGTGCGTGGCAACGGGGGCGGCATGCCCGAGGAGGTCGCCTTGATGGTGGGCATGTTCGTGCACGGCAAGGCGTGGAGCCACTCCTGCGACCATGCCTGGGCATGCACACCCAACCTGACCGATGACGGGATGCCGCTGCTTGGACTGCCGCTGGTGGTGCTCACCGACCGCGGCTGCGCCTCGGCGTGCGATGCGTTCAGCGGGGCAGTGCGCGACCTCGACCTCGGTGATCTCGTGGGTACCCGGACCTCCGGCCTCGTTTCCGGCCCGGCCTCCGGCTTCGTCCTCGACGACGGGAGTATGCTTCTCCTTCCCCGGCAACGGGAACTGTCCGCCGCCGGCGAAATCATCAACGGCATCGGTGTGGCACCGGACCATCATGTTCCCACCACCGCCGAGGATCTGTCCGCCGGGCGAGACCCCGCCCTCGACAAAGCCGTCTCCCTGCTGGGAGGCTGACCGCCGCCCGGGGTGGAACGGGCGGCGGTCCCCTGTGGAGGGTCACCAGCTCTTGCCAGGCACCAGCTCTTGCCAGGCACCAGCTCTTGTCGGGTCACCAGCTCTTGTTGGCTGCTTCCCACGCCTCGATCTGCTCCACGAGGGTTCCGGTGCCGGGGGTATCCGGACGTGCCGGCCCGGCGACCGTGACCCGCTCCGGCGGCAGAACGCCATCGATCAGGTACTTGTAGACGTAATCGTCGACTTCCTTGTTGCCGCGCACCGCGAAGATCTCGTTGTGCCCCTCGTCCACCACCGAGATGAGGCTGAACCCGAGCCGTTTGGCCATCGCCTCGCCGCCCGCGTGGCGCAGCATGGTGTTGCCGATGCCGTGCACGACGATGCCCGGTTCGAAGCCGTCACGGCGGATCTCGGGCGGCTTCTCCATCTTGCGATCGGCCCAGAAGGTACCCACCTGAGGCTGGAAACGCAGAACTCCGTAGCCGTAAGGGAATTTCTCCCGGGCCACGCGCATGTCCGCGTAGTATGCCTCAAGGTTGGTCGGCCAATCGTCCTCGCACGTGGCCGCCTCGGTGACCGACTGGACGCGCTCGGCGGGCTCGCCCGGCGCCCAGGCGTCCAAGCTCGCCAGCTTCTGCACGGCGGCTTGGGCGTCCTCGGCACCGATCGACACGACGACCTCGGCCGTCACCGCCCAAAGTGGACGGTGGCGCGTGCCGGTCCCCATCGCGACGTCGAAAGCCGGAGTGTAGGTGCGGAACGCGGCCTTCTCCGTCTTCCGCAGAACGGTAGCCTTGGTGGTACCGAGGCCGAAGCGGCCGTCGTGCTCGGCGACCCACTCCGCCCAGGCGTCGACGTTCTCGTAGACCGCGGCCACCTGGGAATGCCACTGCCCGCGCCACCCGACATCGGGGTTACGGGACGAGTCAAGCACGATCCGGTCCACGCGCTCGGGGAACATGGTGGCGTACACGGCCCCGTTGTAGGTCGGATCGCCGTAGCACACCAGGGTCAGCTTCTCCTCGCCCAGCGCGGCGCGCACGGCGTCGATGTCGCGGGCGATGTTCGCCGACGTGATCTGCTCGCGCAGCGGCCCGCCGATGGCGCACGCCTCGTACAGCCGCCGCACATCCTCGGTGATGAGCGCGAACTCGTCATCGCCTGGGCGGGTGTTGAACGGTGCCTGCGGCCGCGGATCCTCCCGCCACAGCGGGGTGGAGGCGCCGGTTCCCCGCGGGTCCAGGCCGATGATGTCGTAGTGCTGCGCCAGCGGCGTCCAGGCGAACCGCAGCGGCAGCTTGACGCCGCCGCCCCAGTTGCCGGCCGGGCCGCCGTTGAGCGTCAGCAGGATTCCCCTCCGCTTCGAAGTGTCCGTGCACCTGACCCGGCTGATCGCAAGCTCGATGCGCTCGCCGCGCCCGTCGGCGTAGGACAGCGGTACCTCGATGGTGCCCACTTCGACCTGAGGGTTGAACTCGCTGTGCGACCACTCAATCGTCATGACGGCGTGTCCTTCTCGATGTAGCGCAGCTTGGTGTAGAGCTGGCCGTCGTCACCGCGGACAAGGGTGTCGGTGACGGTGAAAGTAGGCTCGAAGACGACCTTGCCGTCGGCGTCGCACCGGGTCACCAGCGTGTAGTAGTTGACGATCAGCGAACCGTCGGCGGCGGGCTCGATGAGCAGATGGTCGAACCAGTGCCGCACCACCACGCCCTTGTACCGGGGGAGCGCCGCGTACATTCCGGCAATCATGGTATCCCGCCCGCGCGCCCGCTCATTCCGGTGCGCGTGGACGATCTCGCCGTCGGGCGTGAAGGTGGCGGCGTACTCCTCGATCTTCAGGTTGTCCAGCAGCCGCATCTGCCTGGCGTAATAGGTCTGGACCTCGACATACAGTTCTGCCGTGCTCATCGGCCCTCCTCCAGATAGGTGGCGACGAGCTTGGCGTACTTGGCAAGCGTCTCGCCCGGGCTCGGTCCGTCGAGCGCGGCGTGGATCCGCCTGGCGGCCTCGTCACCGTGCTTGTGCAGCCGCACGTGCGCCAGTTCGACCTCGGTGGTGTCCTCCGACAGGGAGGTGAAGCTCACCTCGATCTCACTGGCCCGCTCATCGTCGGTGATCATCTGCCAGTTGCCGTCAATGCGCCACGTCATGGCCAGGCGGCGCGGCGGATCCCACTCCAGCATGGTGCCCCACTGGCAAACCGTGCCGTCCTGAGCCCGCTCGTAGTAGCGGCCACCGACCTTGGGTTCGAAGACGATCAGCTCCCGCGGTGATTTCACAAGGACGTGCGAGTCCGGCCACCACTCGATCGGGCGGTCGGTGAAGATGGCCCACGCCTTGGCAATCGGGACATTTACGATGACCGACTTGCGGACATCGGGATAGGCATTGGTCATGTCCCGACGTTGCCAAACCCTGCTCGAGCACCAATCGACGCTCGTCGGACGTTTGCCCGGCAAACGCCGGATCGAGGCGTGCCGCGCGGGCGAGTGCCTGGCAAACGTCCCTGGTAAGCGTGCCGAGCGGGCGAGTGCCTGGCAAACGTCGGATCGAGGCGTGCCGGGCGGGGCGGTGCCTGGCAAACGCCGGATCGAGGCGTGCCGCGCGGGCGAGTGCCTGGCAAACGTCGCTGGTGTTCGTACAAACGTCGCGGATGCGCGGCTGCGCTGGCTGGCGTCGCCGGGGGAGTCACCAGGCGACGTTGGCGGCGATCCAGGCGTCCAGCTGCTCGGCGGCCGTTCCGGTGCGGGCGTTCAGATCCGGGCGGGCCGGTCCGGGCACGGTGACGCGCTCGGGCGGAAGGGTGCCGTCGATGAGGTAGCGCAGCACGTACTCGTCGACCGCCTGGTTGCCACGGTTGGCGAAGATCTCGGTGTGCCCTTCGTCGGCGACCGTGATGAGGCTGAACCCCAGGCGTTTCGCCGTCGCCTCACCATCGGAGTAGGCGAGCTGGGTGTTTCCGACCCCGTGCACCACGACGCCCTGGCCGTAACCCTCGCGGCGGATCTCAGGTGGCCGCTCCATGTTCCGGTCGGTCCAGAAGGTACCCACCCACGGCTGGAAGCGGGAAACGCCGTAGCCGTACGGGTATTTGTCACGCGCCACGCGCATGTCGGCGTAGTACACCTCAAGGTCGGTGGGCCAGTCGTCCTCGCAGGTCGCCGCCTCGGTCACACATTGCACCAGCTCCTGCGGCTCGCCGAGCGCCCACGCGTCGAGGCCTGCCAGCTTGCGGAACACCTCGTGGGCATCCCCGCCGCCGAAACCGTCGCCCCGTCCGAGTCCGCCGCCGCCAACGCCGTTGAAGCTGCCGTCGAAGCCGCCGTTGACTGCCAGGGCGGCAACGGCTTCGGCTGTGACCGCCCACAATGGACGGTGCCGGGTACCGATTCCCATGCCCACATCGAACGTGGTCGTGTCGGTCAGGAAAGCGGCCCGCTCCGTCGCGGCCAGTACCTCGGATTGGGTCGTGCCGAGCCCGAAGTGGGTGTGGTGTTCGGCGACCCACTCCGCCCAGGCGTGGACGTTGTCATAGATCGCCGGGACTTGGGCGTGGAAGACGCCCCGCCAGCCCGTGTCCGGGTGGCGGGCGGAGTCGAGCACCATCCGGTCCATGTGGTCCGGGAACATGGTGCCGTACACCATGAAGTTGTAAGACGGCCCGCCGTAGCCGACGCAGCTGAGCTTCTCCTCGCCGAGGATGCGCCGCAGGATGTCGATGTCGCGGGCGGTGTTCGCCGAGGTGATCTGCTCCCGCAGGGCGCCGCCGTGCCGGGCACAGCCCTCGTACATGCGCCGCGAGTCCTCGGTGATGGCCGCGAAGTCCTCGTCACCCGGCCGGGTGTTGAACCCGGCCAGCGGCCGCGTGTCCTCCCGGTACAGCGGCGTGGACAGGCCCGTGCCGCGCGGGTCGAACCCGATCAGGTCGTAGTGCTCGGCCAGCGGCGTGTTCGCGAACCGCAGCGGCAGCCTGATTCCCTTGCCCCAGTTGGCTCCCGGGCCACCGTTGAGGGACAGCAGGATTCCCCGCCGCCTCGACGGGTCGGTGCACCGGATCCGGCTGATCGCAAGCTCGATGCGCTCGCCACCGGGATCTGTGTAGCTAAGCGGTACCTCGATGGTGGCCACCTCCACCCGCGGGTCGAAGTCACTCACCGACCACGCCGGTTGCTGCTGCGAGAAAGCCTGCTGAGCTGCCTGCTGAGCTGCCTGCGGAACTGCCTGCAAATCGGCCTGCGAATAAGCCTCGGTCATGAAGCTCACCGTGGCAAAGGGTGCTCGAGCGCCGATCGACCGTGACTGCTCATGCTGGCGGTACAACCCGACTACAACCCGACTATTGAGGAGGCGCAAATGCCTGTCGACACCGGGCTTCTTCCGGTCGCGGAGAAGCTGAAGGCCGTGGCGGCGCAGCACGCGGTCGAGGCGGACACCGAGGGCAAGCTCGCCGCCCCGGTGATCGAGGCGCTGGTGAGCGCCGGGTTCAGCAGGCACTTCGTGCCGGCTCGCTGGGGCGGCACCGAGGGTACGTTCGGCGAGCTGACCCAGGCGGTGCTGACCGTCGGTGAGGGCTGCCCGGCGACCGCCTGGTGCGCCTCGCTTTCGGCGTACTCCGGCCGGTTCGCCGCCTACCTTCCCGAAGCGGGGCAACGGATCCTGTGGGGAGCCGGTCCGGACCAATTCATCGTCTCCGGGCTCGTTGCCTCCGGATCGAGCGAGCCGGTCGACGACGGCTGGAGGCTGTCGGGCAAGTGGCTGTACGTCAGCGGCTGCGAGTTCGGTGACTGGGCGCTGCTGTGCGGCCCGGCGGGTGATCCGGCGGAGTCCCGCTTTTATGGGGTACCAAGGGAAAGCTTTTCAATAATCGAAACGTGGGACAGCATCGGGATGCGGGCCACAGGAAGTCACACGGTCGTTGTCGATGACGTGTTCGTGCCGTCGGAGCTGACGTTCCCGCGCGCCGCCATCATGTCCGGGCGCAACGAGCTGTCCACCGCGCCCGCGCACAACGTGCCGTTCGGCGCGGTCGGCGGGATTACGTTCGGCGGTCCCGCGCTCGGGGCGGCACTGGGCGCGCTGCAGGCGACGATCGGCATCCTCGGCGGCAAGAAGCATTCCCCGACGATGGCGCAGGGTCTGGCCCGTGCCTCGGGCGAGATCGACGCGGCCCGGCTGCTGCTGGAACGGGTAGCGTCCACTCTGGACACCCAGGTGCCCACCCGCCCCACCGCGGCCCGCTGCGCCCGCGACGCCGCGCTCGCCGGCGAACTGCTGGTGTCGGCGGTCAACGGCCTGGTCAAGGCGGGCGGCACCAGCGGCCTGGCCGAAACCCATGCACTGCAACGCTTCTGGCGCGACGTCGTATGCGCCACGAGCCACGTGGCGCTGCGCTTCGAGGTCTCGGCCGGCCCGTTCGCCGAAACTCTGTTGGCGGGCTGACCCGGGACGGTCCATCCTTGGACCGTGATTGTGGTGCAGCGGATCCGGGTGCGCTGGGACGCCGACGGCCGTGGAGCGGTGCAGGCGAACCGGCGCTCCGGCCTGCCGGACGCGTTCGTGCTGCCCGATCCCCTCGTGGGTGACGTCTTGATGCACGACGTCATGATGCGCGATGGCAATGCCCACGGCGGCAAAGCCCACGGCGGCAAAGCCCACGACGGCAAAGCCCACGACATCGTGGTGCACGACGTGCTGATGGATTCGGCCGAGGACTACCGCCCAGCACCGAGCGTCGGCTACGGCCAACCCGCCGCTCGCAAGGCCGGCCTGTGGCTTGAGCTACGGGACGGCAAACTTGTCGTGGACCAGCTGCCGGGTCGGCACGCCTACCCGCGGCCGCGTGCCAGTCAGCGCCTCTTCACCCTGGGCTCGGGCCAGATCGGCCGCGTGCGGGCCAACTTCCGCTTCACCGGCGTGTGCTGCGCCCGCCATTGGCATTACGAGCAGTGGACCGTGCACGTCGTACACGTCGCTTTGCACAAGCACCCGCACGGCAGCATCTTCCTCACCGGCCAGCGGGACCGCGACCTCGACCACCGGGTGCACCTTTACGGTGGCCGTGGCTAAATTTAGTTGAGCGCGACAAGCAATGGCCGGCAACACTTTTCCCGGCGATCCAGGGCGAGACAGTTGGGCAGGTAGGAGAAGGCGGTGTCGCGCGAGGGCCACATGCCGTGCGTGGAGCCGCCCAGGCCGTTGTGGCCGAACCAGTCCGGCAGCACCGGATCGCCGGTCTCCAGCTGGAAACCCACACCGATGGACATCGGCTGCCCGTCGAGGGTGTTCCTGCCGGTCCGAAGCGCTGTGCGTCCCAGCTCGACGATCTCCGGACGGAGTATCTCGCCGAGCCGGCCGTAGAAGAGTGCGAAGGAACGTGCCGTGCCGATGGCGCCGTTGGCTGGCGACAAAGAGGACCGGAAGGCGGCGCTGTTGAGGTGTACCGGCCGTTCCTCGTGGCCGATCCGCGGAATGACGAACGACTCAAGCAGCTTGTCGCCCTCGGGTGGGCCTTGGGCAGGCCAGTCGGGCGCGAAGTGAACGGCGGCAATGCGATCGTGATGCTCCGGCGGTACTCCCAGCCACAGGTCGAGTCCGAGCGGCCCGGCGAACTCCTGGGCAAAGAGCGTACCCACATCGCGGCCATCCACCCGGCGGATGATCTCCGCCGCGAGCCAGCCGAAAGTCAGCCCGTGGTACACGAACTCGGCCCGCGGATCGGTCTCGGGCGCCTGCTCGGCGAGCTGCTGCGCCATAAGTATCGGGTCGATGGCTTGCTGGCGGGGCACCGGTCTGGCGATCCCCGGCAGCCTCGCCTGGTGCGACATCACCTGCGCTACCGTGACGTGGCTCTTGCCGTTGCCGGCGAACTCCGGCCAATAGCGGGCAACTGGCGCTTCAAGCTCTATGGCGTTGCGCTGGATCAGCAGCAGGACGCAGGCGGACACCAAACCCTTGGCGCCGGACAACGCCAACTGCATGGTGTCGCGCTCCCAGGGCCGGCCGGTCGCCGGATCGGCGATGCCGCCCCAGAGGTCAACCACCAGCTCGCCACCGCGTACCGCGGCGAAAGCCGCGCCCACCTCACCGCGTGAGGCGAAATTGTTGGCGAACTCCTCAGCCACCCGCTCGAACACGGCGAAACCCTAACATCACGCTCGCCGCGCTCGCCGCGCTCGCCGCGCTCGCCGCGCTCGCCGCGCTCGCCGCGCTCGCCGCGCTCGGTGAGGCGGTGAGGCGCTCGCCCCGGTTAGTGAGGCGGTGAGGTCGCCGCGGTTGGTGAGGCGGTGAGGCGGTCGCCCCGGTCGGTGAGGCGGTGAGGCGGTGAGTCGGTTAGCGGTCAGTGGTCAGTGGTTAGTGGTCGACGGTCAGGGGGCCGCGAACTCCTTGAGGCTGAAGCCGGGCGCGGCGACCTCCTCGGGCGTGGGGAGCTTTCCGGCGGCGAAGGCGCGGCGGGACACGACATGGTCGGCCGGCCTGTTGGCGGACTCGACGGCGACAAGTCTGCCCCAGCGGAAGCAGAAGACGGAGAACTTCCCGGCGTCCAGGGAACCTGCCACCACCGTGTGGTCGTGCCCGGTCGAGATTCCGGAGATCTGGAGTTTCACCTCGTGCTGGTCGCTCCAGAACCACGGCACGGCATCGTAAGGGGCGGACCCGCCAAGGATCGTCCGGGCCACGCTGTTGCCGTGGTCGACGGCGTTCTGCACCGACTCGAGGCGCACGCGGGCGGGTGTGTGCGGGCTCGGGAAGCTTGCGCAGTCGCCGACGGCGAAGATGTTCTCGTCGGCCGTGCGCAGCAAGGAGTCCACCACGATGCCGTCGTCGACGGGCAAGCGGGCCGAGACGGCGAGTTCCACGTTGGGGACGACACCTATGCCGACGACGACTAGGTCCGCGTCCAGCCTGCTCCCGTCGTCGAGCACGACCTTGCGGACTCGGCCCGTCACATCGCCGTCGAACGCGGTGACCAGGCGTCCTAACAGGACGGTCGCGCCGTGAGACCGGTGCACTGAGACGAGAAACGCTGCCATCTCCACCGACAGCACCCGCGCCATGGCACGCGGCATCGACTCCACCACCGTCGTGTCAACCTCAAGTTTGCGGGCGGCCGCCGCCACCTCCAACCCGATGAACCCGCCGCCGATGATGACCAGGCGCCGGCAACCGGTCAGCGCCTTGCGCAGCGCGTCGGCGTCGGCGAGCGTGCGCAGCGGCAGGATGCCGTCCAGCCGGGAACCGGGCACGGGCAGGGACCGCGGGCGGGCGCCCGTCGCGAGCACGAGCCGGTCGTATCCGAGCCGGACCCCGTTGTCCAGCAACACTTCCCGGGCCGGCCGGTCGACCGCGGCGGCAATGGCGGTCACCACCCCGACGCGCTGCTCGGGGTAGTAGGAATCGGCGCGCAGTCCGATGTCAGCGTCGCCTACCAGGTACCCCTTGGATAAAGGAGGGCGCTGATAGGGGAGGATGCCTTCCCCGCAGACAAGGGTGAGGCTGCCCTCGAAACCGTTGTCGCGCAAGGCGGCGCAGGTCTGGAAGCCGGCCTGGCCGCCGCCCACCACCACTACCCTGATGTGTGACATCACAACTGTTTCTCGGGCATGTGCACGACAAGGCCGTCAAGCGCGTCGCTGACCGGCATCTGGCAGGCCAGCCGGCTGTTGGGGCGGCGCTCGCTCGCCGTCACCTCGAGCAGCTCGTCCTCCAGGTCCAGCATCGGCGGCAACGGGATCGTATTGTCCTCGTCGATGTAGATGTGGCAGGTGCCGCAGGTCGCCCCGCCGCCGCACTCGGCGAGGATCCCGTTGATACTGTTGGAGACGGCGCCGCGCATGATGCTGCGGCCGGCCTGGACATCGACGATGGTGACGGTTCCATCCGGGTGCTTGTACGTGATCTTGGCCATCATCAACCCCTAATAAACCCCTCATCAACCTTCATCAACCCTCATCAGCCTCATCGGCCTCATCAAAACCTTGGGTCCTAGGTCAGGCTGGCGTACCGGCTGCGGTGGAACAGCAACGGTTGTCGCTCCGGATCCTGGCAGTGGATGGCGACCACCCGGCCGACGAGCAGGATGTGGTCGCCGCCCGGGTACTCGGCGTGCAGCCGGCACTCGAAGCAGGCAACGGCGGAGGGGATCACGGCGCTGCCGGTGATCCCCTCGATCGCGCCCAGCCGCACCATCGCCTCCACGCCGCCGGGCCGGTCGGCCCGGGCGAACTGTGTGGACAGCTCCCGCTGCTCGGCGGCGAGGACGTTGACGGCGAAGGTGCGCCGCCGCGATACCTGCGAGCGCATCCGCCCGCTGCCGCCCACGCCGACAAGGATCAGCAGGGGCTGCAACGAAACCGACGCGAAGCAGTTGAGGGTCATCACATTCGCCTCGGGCCCCGAGCCCTGGGTCAGCAACGCGACCCCGGTCGGGAAGGTCGCCATCGCCGCCCGGAACAGCTTCTCGTCCGGCTTGTGCGGCAGGATTGCCGTTGTCATGTCGACTCTCCATACGCCTTGGCGGCCTTCATGGTGGTCATGCTGTTGGTGCTCAAGGCGTGCTGGATCTTCTCCCGGGCGAGCTGCACCGTGCCCTCAGGCCCCAGCACCTTCGGGATGATCTCGGGACGGATCACGACGGTGTGGGTGGAGCTGAGCTCAACGGAATCACCTTTCTCCGTGAAGTCCCAGCGTCCCGTGTGCGCCGCCATTATTTCGGGGGTACCGGTCTGCTTGTAGACAATCGATTCACTGGGAAAGCAGACCCTGACCGACTTGGTGGTGTGGATGGAACCGTCGGTGCTGCGGGTGTCCATCTCCATCGACTGCACGTTGGGAGTCGGCTCGGTCAGTTCCAGCCGCGCCACGTGCGGCAGCCGCTCCGGCCACAGATCGGCGCGGTAGAGGAAGTCATAGACCTTCTCCACCGGCGCGTTGACGATGACACTTTCGCTGAAAGTCAACACCAGCAGACCGAAGTCGTCGCCGAGTTCGGCCGCGCGCTTGAGCGAGGCCAGTTCGGCATTGCTGTTGTGGTCGACCGCCTTCGTCACGAAGGCCCGGTCGTCCGGTTCGTCATTGATGATGGTGAAGTCGTGCAGCAGCACGACCCGCGTCGACCCGTCGGCGAGCGGCTCTATCACCCACTCGCCGCCCATCGACTCCACCGGCGGCGACGTGATCACCTGGTGGAAGCGGATGCGCAGGCACTCCGGATCGAGTGTGCGCCGCGACGCCCAGGTGCGCACCTCGCCGTTGGCCAGTGCCCACAGCCGCAGGCGTTCGTTGTTGTCGTCCAGCTGCATCGTCTGCACGTGCACCGTGGGCGAGAAGATGTACGGCCACTTGGTGACGTCGGCGATGAGCCCGTAAACCGTTGGCGCCGGGGCGTTCACGGTGATGATATGGGTCGTTATGTGGGTCCGGTTCGTAGCAACCGTGCTTGACACGGCCCCTCCCAACAAGATAGTTGCTAGCAGTTCCCAGGGCCTAGTAGTTCCCGAGGCCGCCGCAGACGTTGATGGCCTGCGCGGTGATTGACGCTGCGGTGTCGGTGGTCAGGTAGGCCACCAGCCCGGCCACCTCCTCCGGGGTGGAGTAGCGGCCCAGCGGGATCTTCGCCTCGAACTTGTCGAGCACGATCTCCTCGGTGACCCCCCAGTGCATCGCGTAACCCTGGCGAACCCTTGTCGCCATGGGGGTTTCCACGTACCCGGGGCAGACCGCGTTGACCGTCACGCCGGTCTTGGCAAGCTCCAGCCCGACCGCCTTGGTGAAGCCGACGACACCGTGCTTGGACGCCGAGTACGGCGAGGCGTAGACGACGCCCTGCTTGCCGCCGGTGGAGGCGATGCTGATGATCCGTCCCCAGCCGCGCTGCAGCATGCCGCCCTGGACGATTACCTCCTGGGTGACCCGGAAGACGCTGTTGAGGTTGGTGTTGATGACGTTGAGCCAGAGGGACTCCTCCAGCTTGTGGATCTCGCCGCCGCCGCTCGTTCCGGCGTTGTTGACGAGAATGTCGATGCGGCCGTATGTCTCCACGGCCTTGGCAACCGCCTCCTTGACCGACTCGGTCGAGGCGACGTCGCACACCGCCCCCGAGACCTCCAGCCCGTCCTCGCGCAGCTGCTTGGTGACCGAGGCGACGTTCTCCGCGCTACGGGCCACGCCGAACACGGCGATGCCTTGGCGTGCAAGCGTTTCGGTCACCGACAGCCCGATACCACTGGTCGCCCCGGTGACGAACGCAACTTTCCGGTCCGTGCTCATAACGCCCACGCCCCCTAGACGAGTACCGAGTTCACCTTGTCCAGGAACGCCCGCGGGGTCTCGATCCCGTGCAGGTCGTCGTCGGAGACGGTCACGCCGTACTGCCGCTTCACCAGTGCGGCGGTCTCCAGCAGGGCCAGGGAGTCGTAGCCCAGGTCAAGGAAGGGTGTGTCAAGGAAGTCGCCGTCGAGGCTGATCGACTCGTCCTCACCGGCGCATTCACGCATGATGCGCTTCAAATCGTCAATGGTTAGCTGGGTCGTGCTCATGTGGTAAGCCCCTTTCTAGATGCCCGAAAGACTCGCGACAAGGGCTGGAACCGGGCTTGAAGCCCTCTCAACCACATATCAAGCGCCTGGCCCGACCGTGGGTTGCATGTTGAGCGCGGGCGAACTACACATCTGGCAGGGCACGGCTTCACGCCACACCGCCTATGCCGACTGGGCTCTTCTGTCCACAGAGGAGCATGAGCGGTGGCGGCGCCTTCCGCCCCTGGCCGCCGCCTACTACGCGGCCTCGCACGCCGCAGCACGGCGCATCCTCGGCCGGTACCTGGAGGCACCTCCCGCCACGCTGAGGCTGGGCCGGGCGTCCTGCCCGGCGTGCGGGCGCACCGGCGCCGGCCGGCCGGTGGTGCAGATTCCGGGCGATCCGCCGGGCGACCCGTTGTGGTTCAGCCTTTCCCGTTCCGGGCCGCAATGGCTGCTCGCGCTCGGCCGCCACCTGATCGGCGTCGACATCGAAAGCTCGCGGCCGGTCGACATCGAGGCGCTGGAAACGCTTGCCCTGTCGGGCAAGGAACGCAAGACCCTCGCCGACCACGACAAGGCCGACCGGCTCGACCTGTTCTTCCGCTGCTGGACACGCAAGGAAGCGGTCTTCAAGGCATCGGGCGCGGGCCGGTTCGTTGACCTTACCAACGTGGACGTCCAGCCTGAGCGCAGCGATGACGTTGTCGTTGAGTGTGCGGGCCGATCCGGTACCCAGAAATGGAGAGTGCGGTCGCTGAATGCCGGCACCGGGCATTACGCCGCGGTCGCCACGCCCGCCGACGCGAGCGCCTTGGTGTTGCATCGCGAATGGAGGACCCTGTGACTATCGCACCATCCGAAACGATGGAAGTTGATGCCGGCCGGACCGAAGCAGATGCCGGCCAGACCGGAGTTGATGCCGGCCGGACCGGAGCTGATGCCGGCCAGACCGGAGTTGATGCTGGCCGGACCGGAGTCGATGCCGGCCAGACCGGAGTTGATGCCGGCCAGACCGTTGTCGACTACTCCAGCCCGGTGGTGCGCCTGCGCGACCTGTTCGACCAGGGCACGCTGCGCATCATCGGGCAGATCGACGACTCCGGTGTCCTTGCCGGGCGCGGTGTCGTCGACGGCACACCCGCCATCGCCTACTGCACGGACTCCTCCAACAAGGGCGGCGCGATGGGCGTCGAAGGCTGCCGCCGCATCGCCGCCGCCATCGACGAGGCGCTCGCCGACGGGCTGCCGGTGGTGGGCATCTGGCATTCCGGCGGTGCCCGGCTGCCCGAAGGCGTTGCCGCCCTTGACGGTGTGGGCCAGGTGTTCGCTGCCATCGTGCGCGCCTCCGGCCGCATCCCGCAGATCTCGGTGGTGCTCGGCCCGGCGGCCGGGGGAGCAGCCTACGGTCCGGCGCTGACCGACATCGTCATCATGAGCGGCAGCGGGCGCATCTTCGTCACCGGGCCCGAAGTGGTGAAAAGCGTTACCGGCGAACAGGTCGACATGGACGAGCTGGGCGGCACCGGGATCCACGGCAAGCAGTCCGGTGTGGCGCACATCGTGGCCAAGGACGACTCGACCGCCATCCACGCCGCGCGCAAGCTTGCCAGCATGCTCGGCCACCAGGGCAGGCTGAGCCCGGACCAGCTCGGTATCGACGTCGACCTCAGCACCCACCTTCCGGAGCGGCCGAACCAGGCGTACGACGTCAAGCCGCTGGTCAAGGCGCTGCTCGACGAGCCGGGTGTGGAGCTGCACGGCAAATGGTCGCCGAACATCGTGACGACGCTTGGCCGGTTCGCCGGCCGTACCGTCGGCGTCATCGCCAACAACCCGCTGCGGCTGGGCGGTTGCCTTGACGCGTCGAGCGGGGAGAAGGCGGCGCGGTTCGTGCGGATGTGCGACTCGCTTGGCGTGCCGTTGATTGTCCTCGTCGACGTCCCCGGCTACCTTCCCGGGCTTGGGCAGGAGCGCGACGGTGTGGTGCGGCGCGGGGCCAAGCTGTTGCACGCCTTCGCCGAAGCGGTCGTGCCGCGGGTGACCCTGGTGACCCGCAAGGCTTACGGCGGCGCGTACATCGCCATGAACTCGCGTTCCCTTGGGGCGACAGCGGTTTACGCCTGGCCCACGGCGGAGATCGCTGTCATGGGCGCCGGCGCCGCGGTCGGGATCCTGCACCGGCGCAAGCTCGCCGCGGAGCCGCCAGAGACGCGGGAAGCGTTGCGCGCCAAGCTCATCGAGCAGCAGCTGCACGAGGCGGGCGGGGTCGAGCGCGCCCTTGAGATAGGCGTCGTCGACGACATCATCAAGCCGGACCAGACGCGCCGGCGCATTGCCGAAGCCTTGCTTGCGCCGCCCGATGGTGCGGTATCGCGTGTGGCGGGCCGAAGGCCCGACATCTCCGATTCCGCACTTTCGCCCGGCAAGCGCGGCGCTCACGGGAACATCCCGCTATGAGGGCGGCGTGGCGTTGGGTGTACGCCGCCCTTCAGGCGCTAGGCGTGTTCTGGCTCGGGGCTTACTGGCACACGGCCCACTGGAACACGGCTCACGACGAAGACCAGGCGCGGGTGCTCCGAGAACGCGCCCGCGCCCGGCAGCCGGTTCAGTGACCGGTCGTAGACGTCGAACGTGGCCGCCGTCCGGGGCAGGTGATCATAGACGAGCTGCGGGTCGGTCGGGACCTCGTAGATCACCGCGTGCCAGTTCGGGTTGCCCCGCCGCAGGATCACCTTGGCAAGGTTGCGCGCGTGCAGGTTCAGCCGCGGGCCGAGGCCTGGCCGGACCTGCGCGCGCCTGCGGTCGAAGTCGGCGGCGATCGCCGGGTTGGCGGCGTTCTGGATGTCGAAGGCGATGAAGCCGCCCGGCTTGGTGACGCGCAGCATCTCGTCGATGACCCGGGTCAGGTCCGGGAAGTACCAGCTTGAGTGGAAGCAGTAGACGGCGTCGAACTCGCCGTCGGCGTATTCGAGCTGTTCGGCGTCGCCCACTTTCGCGTGAATTGCCGGGTTGGTGGCGCGGCATTTCTCCACCAGCGCGGGCGAGATGTCGATGCCGTGGATTTCGAAACCCCTCTTGGCGAGGGCATCGGCTATCGGGTACCCCGTCCCGATCGCCACCTCCAGCAGCTTGCCGCCCTCGGGTGCCCGGTCGGTGAGCCTGCCGGAGAGCATGTCGCACAGGAGCCGGTCATACTCCATGAAGCCGTACTTGGTCTCCCGCGCCCGCAACCAGTAGTGCGAGTAGACGTCACGCATGAATCGTTTTCTGTCCACCGTCAACGTTTACCCCTTCCGGCTCCGGATCGCCGCATGTTACACGCCAAGCGCACGACGTGTTTACCCAAGGTGAGCGGCTATCCTCGGTGACCGTGGATGTGAAGCAGCGGCGACCGGTACGCGTCGGGATGCTCGTAGTCAGCGAATACGAGTCGGACGCCCGGGTCCGCCGGCAGGCCGAGGCGCTCGTTGAACGCGGCGACGAGGTGACCGTCGTGGCGCTGCACGCCGACGGCCGGCCGGAGCTGGACGAGATCGACGGCGTTCGCGTGGTCCACCTGCCCACCCAGAAGTACCGGGGCGAGTCGAGCCTGGCCTACATAAAGCTGTACGGCGGCTTCGCCGCCCGGGCCGCCGCCCGCATGGCCCGCTGGGCGCGCCGCTTCGACGTGGTACAGGCCCATTCCATGCCCGAGGCGCTGGTGTTCAGCGCGGCGGTGCAGCGGGCGCTGCGCGTGCCGGTGGTGCTCGACGTCCACGACCTGACCTCGGAGCTGTTCTCCTCCAAGTTCGAGGGCCACCCCGCGCTCATGTCGGCGATCCGCCTGTCCGAGCGGGCCTCGTTCCGCTTCGCCAACGAGGTGCTGACCGTCCACGAGTCGTACGCGGACATGCTGCGCTCGATGACCAAGACCAGGGTGACCACCGTCATGAACTGCCCCGACGACCGGCACTTCACGCCCCGGCCGTGGCGCGGCTGGGATCCCGGCGGCGAGGTGGTCTTCGGGTATCACGGGCTGATCGCGCCGCGGCACGGGCTGGTCCAGGCGGCCGAGGCGCTGTCGATGGTGCACGCGGAGGCGCCGCGGGCCCGGCTGAAGGTGTGGGGCAGCGGCGACGGGCTGCGCCAGCTGCGCGAGCGGGTGGACGAGCTTTCCCTGCACGACACGGTGCAGCTGCCCACCAGGCTGCTGCCGATCAACGAGATGACGGCGGAGCTCGGCACGATCCACGTCGGCGTGCTCGCCAGCCAGCTGGACCGGTGGACCGATCATGTGCTGCCCAACAAGCTGATGGAGTACGCCGTCATGGGCATCCCGGTGATCACCTTCCGGAACCGGACCATAGAGCGGTACTTCCCGGAAGACTCGGTGACGTACGTCGATCCTGCCAGCCCGGAGAACCTGCGCGAGGCGATGCTCCAGCTGATCCGCAACCCGGAGAAGGCGCGCGTGCAGGCCGAACGGGCGCGCGAGGTGATGGTGGGCAGGACCTGGCGGCACCAGCGGCAGCACTACTACGACGTCATCGACCGGATGGCGGCTCGACGGCGTGGCTGAAGCGACCACACAATTGGCCGTGGACGGCGTCGGGAGACGGACGGGCGCGGCGATCATCAGGTCGAGCCTGCTGTCGATGCTGGCCATCGCGGCGCTCGGCATCACCCGCCTGGTCCACCTTTCGGTGATCGGCCGCAGCGTGCCCGAGGGCGACCCGCACTGGTCGGCGCTCGTGGCCCTGATCGGCGTCACCATGACCGCGGGCCTGTTCCTGCCGGGCGGCCTGGCCAGCGCCGCGGGCAAGTTCATCCCGTACCACCTCGGCCGCAACGACCTCGCCACCGCCCAGTCGGTGCACAAGCTGCTCGCGTGGGCCGGATACGTTGGCGCTCTTGTGCTTGCGGTCATGGTCGGCCTGATCGCGCTGGCCTCCTACCCGATCTCGGGCCTTGACGCCTTCGCGGTCGGGCTGCTGACCTTCGTCTTCTCCGGTTACAGCGTGGAGAAGGCGGCGCTGTACGGGTTCCACCGCATCGAAGGCTATGTGCGCCTTGAGCTCGCCGGCTCGGTACTGGCCATCGTGTCGACGATCGTCCTGGTGGTGATGGGCTGGACCGCGTACCTCACCCCGCTGATCCTGGGCTACACCGTCCTGATCATCGGCACCTGGGTGCTGCTCCCGCGGCCGGCCAAGACGCCCGCGGTGCGCATCGAGGACAAGAAGGAGATTATCGGGTACGTGGTCCTGGCCAGCATCGGTGGCCTTGCCAGTGCCGGGCTGCTGCAGGCCCTCCCCGCCATCGCGAGCGTGTTTACCACGCATGTCGAGGTGCTCCACTTCGGCTATGCGGTGAGTCTCGTGGCCCCGCTGTACTTCCTGCCCCGCGCCTTGGGTCTTGCCCTGTTCCCGGCGATGGCCCACGCGCACGGCGCGGGCGACCTCGAGTCGGTGCGCCAGCAGGCCGACTTGACGACGCGTGCCCTTTTCGTCCTGCTGGCGCCGCTCTTCGCGGTGGCGATCGTGCTTTCCCGGCAGGTGCTTGGGATCGTGTTCGGCTGGCAGTTCGGCGACGGCGCCTTCGTGCTGCAGCTCCTGCTGGCGGCGACGTTCATGATGGTGACCCAGGTCGCGGCGGTCAACGCGCTGTCGAGCGGTTCGCCCAGGGATGTGCGCGTGCCGGTCACCTGGTCGGTGGTGGCGGGCAGCATCGGTGTGCTGGTGGCGATCCCGCTGGGGCTGGCGCTCGGCGGCTCCGGCGTCGGCCTGGCGTACCTGCTGGCGGCGGCGATCAGCTCGATCGGCCCGCTGTCGGCGGTTTCGCGCGCCCACGGGCTGGACTGGCGCGGACCGGTCCTGCGCTCGCTGGCCGTTGTCGCGTTGGCGATGCTGCTGTGGCAGGGCTTCCAGATGCTCCCGGTCACGGCTTGGCTGTCCGATCTGTCGGGGGCGGTGGTCGCCGGCGGGTTGGGCGTGCTCATCCTGCGGCGTGACATAGCGCACGTCCTGTCCGCGACCCCCTGGCGATTCCGCCGGGCGGCGAGTTGATCCTGCTGCTTGTTTGCGGGCCGTATGACTTGGCTGCTAGCGTCCTTTTCTGCCCGGGCGTGACAGGAGAGTGGGTGTGCAGATAACCGATGTCGTAGCACCCACCGAGGAGCGGGCTTCGCGCGGTTCGGCGCTGTCGCGCTGGGTCGGGATCGCGATCCTGTTCCTGGTCGGCGCTCTTGTGCTCCAGGTGTTCTTCGAGGGCTGGCTCGTCACGTGGTTCGGCACGCGCACGACCGACGCGCAGGGCCTGGTCTTCGTCGAGCAGGCCGGCTGGCCCAAAACCGTCAAGATCACGCTTTACGTGATCCTTTTCGTGCTGACCGCGGTCAAGTTCACCGTGGACCGGGCCTGGCACACGCTCACCACCAAGGCCGACATCGCGCTGCTCGTCCTCGGCGTGGTCATGGCGGTCGCCGGGGTGGTGGGCGGATCGTCGGCGCTCCTGATCGGACAGGCGCTGTTCGTGTACTTCCGCGGTGTCATCGTCTTCTACGCGTTCCGGGCACTGCGCCCGAGCTGGGCTCAGGTCAAGCCGCTGCTGTGGATCGGCGGCACGATCGTCGCGGTCAACACGTTGATCGGTGTGGTGCAGTTCTGGGTCGGCGAGTCGGCGTACACCGCGCTCGGCTGGGTCGACCCAAAGTGGATCAGTGAGAACCGGGCGCACGGCCTGCTGGAGCACCCGAACGACCTTGGCCACCTGGCCTCCTTCATGCTGCTGGGCCTGCTGTCGTGGTTCATGACCACCGAGCGGGTCGCCAAGCGCTGGTGGTTCCTCTACGCCCTGATCTGCGTGGCGGTCTCGGTCGCCCAGTCCCGCCAGTCGATGGTCGCCGTGATTGCCGCCTTCGCCGCCGTGGCGCTGCTTCGCCGTAATCGGTGGAAGAGGCTGATCCTGGCCGGCACGGTCTTCGTCTTCATCGCCTCACTCCCGGTGATCATGTCGCCGGACAACCGCGCCAACCTCGCCTATCGCCTGGGCGGAGCGTTCAACGCGCTGCTGCTGTGGGGCGGCTACAGCGCCGAGGAGTGCAGGCGCGATCCGCGGTGCAGCGGCCCTGGCGACGCCGAGATCCGCCTGGTCTACATCCCGCAGGGCTTGAAGTTGTTCGCGGCCAGCCCGGTACTGGGCTACGGCGTGGGCCAGTTCGGTGGCATCGTCGCCGTCCGGGCCGACGAAGAGTGGAACAAGGATCCTCGTTTCGTCGAGGTGCTCGGCCCGGAGGGCTTCGATCTGCACGACTTCATCGCCGTCTCGGTCGACGTGTTCTGGCTGCACCTGCTGGTCGAGGTGGGTGCGCTGGGGATGATCGCGTACCTGGTGTGGATGTGGTTCGTCAGCTCCCCGATGGTTCGATTGGCCTGGCGGCGCGGGCCACCGCGTGAATCGGCCACTTCAGCCGACCCGATCTACGTTTGGGCAGCTGCGACGCTAGTCTTTGCATTGCTGACCGCGGCCTGGTCTCCCGTGCTGGAGGATCCGGTGTTCCCGCCACTGATGTTCGCGGTGCTGGGATTCGGCTGGGTGCTGTGGCAGCGCGGCAGTTTGCCAAACGGCGACACCGTGCGAGCGGGCGGCTCTGCGCAACCGGGCGGCTCTGCGCAACAGGGCGGCTCTGCGCAATCGGGCGGCTCTGCGCAACCGGGCGGCCCCGCGCAACCGGGCGGCTCCGCGCAACAGGGTGACCCTTCGCCGCAGGTGGCGGTGCAAAAGCGTGCGGCAGCGCACGAGCAAGAGGTGGAAAGGTGTGACTGAGATGAGCGGATTTGCCCAGATAGGGTTTGGCTACTGGGGCCCCAACCTTGCCCGCAACCTCGGTGCGCTCGCCGGTCCGCGCTGGCGCCATCTGGTCGACCTGTCGCCTGAGCGCCGGGAAAAGGCCTCCGCCGTGTACCCCCAGGTCAACATCACAGACGACCTCGACGCGGTGCTCGCAGACGAGCGGACCACCGCTGTGATCGTGGCGACCCCGGCCGCGAGCCACGCGCCGCTCGCCCGGCGGGCGCTGGACGCGGGCAAGCACGTGTTCGTGGAGAAACCGCTCGCCCTGTCCACAAAGGACGCCGTGGAGCTCGCCCAGACCGCCGACGACATGGGCCTGGTGCTCATGGTCGGCCACACCTTCGAGTTCAACCCGGCCGTGCGGGCGATGAAGGAGTACGTCGACAGCGGCGAGATCGGCGAGGTGCTCTACCTGCACTCGCAGCGGCTCAACCTGGGGCGCATCCAGAGCGACATCAACGCCTTCTGGTCGATCGGCCCGCACGACGTGTCCATCGCCAACTTCCTGCTCGGCGCGTCGCCGCTTTGGGTCTCCGCCCGGGGCGCGCGCTACCTGCACGACAGCGTCGAGGACGTCATGTTCGTGACCGCGGGCTACCCCAACGACGTGCTCGCCCACATGCACGTCAGCTGGCTCGACCCGTCCAAGACCCGCCGCACCACCGTCGTGGGCAGCAAGAAGATGCTGGTCTACGACGACATGGACGCCGACGCCCGCCTGAAGATCTTTGACAAGGGCGCCGACCGCATCGACGCCGACGCGTACGGTACCTGGCAGTACAAGTTGCGCGACGGAGCCATGAACGTGCCGGGCCTGCCGATGATAGAGCCGCTCTCCGCCGAGTTGCGCCACTTCATCGAGTGCGTCGACTCCGGCAAGCGCCCGGTGGTGGATGGCTGGAACGGCGTGCGCACGGTGGCGGTGCTGGAGGCGGTCGACGAGTCGCTGCGCGCCGGTGGCGCCCAGGTCGAGGTCGTCCAGCCGTGAGCCGTCCAGCCGTGATCAGTCCCCTCTCACATGTGGCGGACGGCGTCGAGCTGGGCGACAACGTCGTCGTCGAGGAGTTCTGTTTGGTGGGCAAGCACGTCGGCAACGCCGGCGAGGCTACCGCCGACGGCCCCCCGCGGACGGTGATCGGCGCCAACTCCACCCTGCGCAGCCACACCGTCGTCTATGCGGGCAGCATCATCGGGGAGCGGTTCCAGACCGGGCATCACGCGCTCGTGCGCGAGGCCAACACCATCGCCGACAACGTGTCCATCGGCTCGCTGAGCGTCGTCGAGCACCATGTCACGATCGGGCTGGGGGTACGCATCCACTCGCAGTGCTTCATCCCGGAGTACTCGGTGCTCGAGGACGGTGCCTGGATCGGCCCGCGGGTGACGCTGACCAACGCGCCGTTCCCGCGTTGTCCCGATGTTGCCAAGTGCCTCAAGGGTGTACATATCGGCAAGGACGCCCGGGTCGGTGCCAACGTCACCATCCTGCCCGGTGTTCACATCGGTGAGCGGGCCCTCATCGGTGCGGGGGCGGTGGTGACCAAGGACGTCGCACCTGGAATGGTAGTGGTGGGTGCCGCGGCGCGCTCGGTCAAATCAATAGACGAACTTCTTTGCCCCGTGGGTCTGGACCACCGTCCGTACCCAGCGAAACAGTGAGTTGGAGTTGGTATGTCCAAGATTCCCCTGGTTGACCTGAAGGCGGCTTATGCCCGGCAGAAGGACGCCATCGACGCGGCGATCCAGGACGTCATCGACAACACCCGCTTCATCAACGGGCTGGAGGTCAAGGACTTCGACGCCGCGTATGCCGAGTTCAGCCGCACCAAGCACTCCATCGGCGTGGGCTCCGGCACCGCGGCCCTGCACCTGTCCCTCGCCGCGCTGGGCATCGGCCCGGGTGACGAGGTGGCCGTGCCGGTGCACACCTTCATCGCCACCGCCGAGCCGGTCAGCTGGCTGGGCGCCCGGCCGCGCTTCGTCGACATCGAGCCGGAGACCGGCAACATGGACCCGGCCGAGCTCAAGGGTGTGATCGACGGCGTGTCGGCGGTGCTTCCCGTGCACATCCACGGCCGCCCGGTGGACATGGAGACCATCTCGGGCATTGCCGCCGACGCCGGTATTCCCGTGATCGAGGACGCGGCTCAAGCGCAGGGCGCCGAGATCGTCAAGACCGACGGCACGCTGGTCCGCGCCGGCGGTTACGGCATCGCGGGCTGCTTCTCCTTCTTCCCGGGCAAGAACCTCGGCGCCTTCGGCGACGCCGGCGCCATCACCACCAACGACGACGAGTTCGCCCAGCGCGTGAAGCGGTTGCGCGACCACGGCCGGATCACCAAGTACGAGCACCTGGAAGTCGGTTACGCGCACCGGCTCGACACGCTGCAGGCCGCGATCCTCCAGGTGAAGCTCCAGATCCTGGACGAGGGCAACGCCGCGCGGCGCCGCCTTGAGCGTGGTTACAGCGAGAAGCTGCGCGGCATCGGCGACCTGCGCCTGCCGCCGGACACCCCGCACCAGATCTCGGTGGTACACCACTACGTCGTGCGCACCCACCACCGCGACGCCTTGCTCAAACACCTTGGGGAGCAAGGGATCCAGGCGGGCATCCACTACCCGATCCCGCTGCACCTCCAGCCGGCCTATGAGTTCCTCGGTCACAAGCGCGGCGACTTCCCGATGGGCGAGGCGTACGCCGAAGAGTGCCTGTCGCTGCCGATCTACCCGGAACTCACCGACGAGCAGCTGGAGCACGTGGTCGACGCGGTCAAGGGCTACTTTGAGCGGGCATGAGCGAGCGGGCATGAAAGATCGGCTGCGCGTCCTGGCCGTCACCAACATCTGGCCGGTTGGTGACAGCTTTCGCGGCATCTTCGTCAAGGAGCAGGTCGAGGCGTTGCGCAGGCTCGGCCATCACGTCGACGTGGAGATCGTCGCCCAGGCGCGCGGCAAGGCCGACTATCTGCTTGCGGCGCAACGGGTCCGGCGGCGAGCGGCGGCCGGGCGCTACGACGTGGTGCACATCCATTACGGCATGACCGCCCTTTCCACATACCTTATTCAGGGGGTACCAAAGGTGCTGTCCCTGTATGGGACGGACATAAACGTCGGCTGGCAGCGGACGATGACCCGGATGGGTATGCGCGGCGTCCGGGCACGCATCTACGTCTCGGAGAACCTGAGGGTGAACGCGAATGACGACCACGGGCACGTCATCGCCGACGGGACGGACTTCACCCTGTTCATCCCCGGCGACCGTGGGGCGGCTCGCGCCACATTGGGTATAGGGGAGAACGAGAAGGTCATCCTCTTCGGCGGCCACCCGGACAACTGGGTCAAGGGGTACGACGTGTACAGCGATGTGCTCAAGGAGCTACGCGCCCGCGGGATCGACGCGCGGGAGCTACTCATCGTGGGCACCAACCAGCCGCGCGAGGCCGTCCCGCGCAAGTTCGACGCCGCCGACGCGATGCTTTTCACCTCGCGCAAGGGCTCCGAGGGCTCGCCGAGCGTCATCAAGGAGGCCACGGCGATGAACCTGCCCGTGATCTCGGTGAACGTCGGCGACGCCGTCAAGCTGCTCGAAAGCGTCACACCGGGCGAGTTAGTGGACTTTCCCGAGCCTTGGGGCACGGACGAGGCGCGGGCTAAACTGATCCGCTTGCTGGCCGACCGCACCGCCGGTGTGCTGGCGGCCGGGACCCGTTCCAACGGCCGCGAGCGCAACAGCTGGCTGGATGTGGAGCAGGTCGCCCGGCGCGTGGAGGACGTCTACCGACAGGTGTTGAACGATGGCTGATTTGGCGGCTGACTCGGCGACCAGTCCGGCGACTGGCCCGTTGGCTGAACCGACGGGCAGGTCCGGCGTCTGGATGGTGACCGGCGGCGCCGGCTACATCGGCGGGCACACCGTGCCGCGTCTGCTCGCCGCCGGCCACGGCGTCGTGGTCCTCGACGACCTGTCCACCGGCATGCCACATCGGGTGCCCGAAGGCGTGGCTCTGGTCGACGCGTCCGTACTCGACACCGAGGCTGTCACGCGGGCCTTGCGGGAGCACAGGGTCACGGGCGTCATCCACTTCGCGGCGAAGAAGTCTGTCCCCGAGTCCGTGGCCGACCCGATGCTCTACTACCAGCAGGTCGTGGGCGGCACGACATCGTTGCTGACCGCGATGCTGCGAACGGGCACGATGAAGCTCGTCTACTCGAGCACGGCCGCGGTTTACGGGGTACCCGATGGTGATGTCGTGACCGAGGATGGCCCGGCGAACCCCATCAGCCCGTATGGCCACAGCAAGCTGGTCTGCGAGCAGATGATCCGGTCGGTGGGGGAGGCGCACGGCCTGTCCTGGCTTGCCCTGCGCTATTTCAACGCGGTCGGCGCCGACGACGCATCACTGTCGGACCGGGGCATCTCCAACCTGTTCCCCTTGATCTTCACCGCGTTCGCCGAGGGCCGGCCGGCCCTGGTGACCGGCGACGACTTCGACACCCCCGACGGCACCGGCGTACGCGACTACATCCACGTCGCCGATCTCGCCGACGCGCATGTCGCCGCAGTGGGGCGGCTGGGCCGAGGCCCGGCGAGCGAGGTGGTCAACGTGGGCACGGGCCGCGGTTACTCGGTGATGGAAGTGCTTGCGGCGCTTGAGGAAGAGGTCGGCCGCACGGTTCCCTACATGGTCGGCCCGCGCCGCCCAGGCGATCCGGCCAAGGTGATCGCCGCCGTGGAGCGGGCACGCGAGGTGCTCGGCTGGTCGGCGCGGCGCGACCTCAACGAGATGGTCTCCTCGGCGTGGCGCGCCCGCCA
>DASUXL010000303.1:0-22337 GCA_036377915.1 Candidatus Limnocylindrales bacterium | reverse complement strand
CTCGCCGTCGAGGTTGAGCACCAGGCCGTTCTTGAGGTCGTTGGTCGTCGCCATGTCCTGCCTTGAATCAATCGCGAAAGGGAACCTGGCAAGTCTACCGGGTGGCCGTCACCGGTCATCCGTCACCCGTTTTGCGAGGTGCAGCAGCGCGAGCCGGTAGCCGTCCACGCCCAGCCCGCAGATCACGCCGGACGCCACCGCCGAGACCACCGAGTGGTGCCGGAACTCCTCCCGCGCGTGGATGTTCGAGATGTGCACCTCGACCAGCGGCGCCCGCAGCTGCGAACAGGCGTCGCGGACGGCGTACGAATAATGCGACCAGGCGCCGGGGTTGAGCACCACCGGGACCGCCTCGTCGGCGGCGTCGTGCAGCCAGGCGACCAGTTCGTGTTCGGCGTCGGTCTGGCGGCACTCCACCTCCAGCCCGAGCGATTCGCCCGTTTTCACACATAGGGCGACAAGATCGTCATACGAGGTCACGCCATAAATATCAGTTTGCCGGGTACCCAAACGCCCCAGATTAACCCCGTTGAAAACGTAGCTCTTCATAAGCCCTCACCAGCAGATCCTCATCTTCGATCGGCACCGTTGCCGGCCGCGCCAACTCGTCGAGCAGCACGAAGCGCAGCGACGACCCGCGCGACTTCTTGTCGACCGCCATCGCCGCCCGCAAGTCCGCCCACGGCCCGTCATAGCTCACCGGAAGACCCAGACCGGTTAGCGCGGAACGGGTTTGGGCCACGAGGTCGACCCGCCCGGTGAGCCGCCCCAGGATCGCGGCATAGACCATGCCAACGCTGACCGCGTGCCCGTGCGGCCAGGTGTAGTGCTCCACCTTCTCGATCGCGTGCGCGAGCGTGTGCCCGTAGTTGAGGATCTCCCGCAGTCCGGACTCGCGCAGATCCTTGGACACGACCTCGGCCTTGACCCGGATGGACCGCTCGATCAGCTCCGGCAGCACCTCCTGGACCGGCGAACCCAGCAGATCCAGGATCACGGGGTCGGCGATGAAGCCGCACTTGACCACCTCGGCAAGGCCGGCGGCAAGATGCTCGGGCGGCAGCGACCTCAGCGCGGACAACTCGACCAGCACCCCGGCGGGCGGGTGGAAGGCGCCCACGAGGTTCTTGCCGGCGCCGATGTTGATGCCGGTCTTGCCGCCGATCGCCGCGTCGACCATCCCGTTGATGCTCGTCGACACCGGTACCCACCGGACACCCCGAAGCCAGGTGGCCGCGACGAAACCGGCCAGGTCGGTCAGGGCACCGCCCCCGACCCCCACCACGGCGTCGGAACGGGTGAAACCGGCGCCCCCCAAGGCATCCCAGCACCGGGAGGCGATCTCGATGGTCTTGGCGGCCTCGGCGTCGGGTACCTCCAGCGGCATGGCGTCGACGCCGGCGTCGATGAGAGCGTGGACGGCGTGGGAGGCGTCGTGGGACACCGACGCGGTGAAGATCACCGCGACCTTGGCGGCGCCTTTGAGCATCGGCGGCAGGTGCGGTGTCACGTGATCACCCATGATCACTTCGTACGGTTCGTCCCCGCCGACCGGGATACGCGTGATCGTCTCCATCACCCGAGAACACTATCCTGTCCGGTATGCACCTGCTCGACCTGGCGGACTGGCGGGAGCGGGTCGTCAAGCTCTACTTGTCCGACCTGGACCTGCCCGGCTTCCGCCGCGAACGCGACGCCCTTTTCGCCACCCACCCCCAGTCGCCCGTCGCGGGCAAGGCCGGCTTCACCGGCCTGCGCTACTTCGACCCCGACCCTTCCTTCGTCGTCGAAGCCCCACTCGAACCCGCAGACGGTGAGATCCACATCGACACCGGTGACACCGACGGGGTGCTGACGTACCGCCGGGTTGCCAAGGCGCACACCGGCTTCGGGCCGCTGACGCTGTGGTGGATCGAGGCCTACGGCGGCGGCCTGTTCCTGCCCTTCCGCGACGAGACGCGCACCACGCACACCTACGGCGGTGGCCGTTACCTGACCGACACGGTCAAGGGCACGTTCGGCAGGGGCGTGACGATCCTTGGCGGGGACCGGATCCGGCTGGACTTCAACTACGCCTACAACCCGTCGTGCGCCTACTCTCCGGAGTGGACCTGCCCGCTCGCCCCGGAGGAGAACCGGCTGGATGTTCCGATTCGAGCCGGCGAGATGAGGTACCAAGAATGAGAAAGCGCGTATCTACTACAGCTTTCCCTTCGTCACGACGATCCGGTGACCGAGACGGTTACCGACTTCAGTGATGAAATCCTGGCCAAGTCGCGGCCAGTTCCAGAACGTAAAGCCCAGGAAGCCAACGGCGAACGGCCATTCGGCCGGCCAGTTCCAGTCGTTGAAGCCAACGGCGGCGCCGCAAGTCACGCAGCGGACCTCGCTCGGGCCACCCGCATGCCAGCTCGTGAGCGCATCGCTGAACGCCGACCATGCCTCCAGGTCGATCACACCGGAACAATGAGGACACGAAACCGGGCCAAGCTCACCCCCGATCGGGTGGAACACGCTTCGGCCAACCGTGACTTCCAGCCCGTTCGTACCCCAGCTCATCAACTCGCTGTCCACACCTGCCGTCGCACGGGTAAAAACAGGTCCCGGCGGATATCCGAGCTCGGCCCCCAGCACGCAATCCGTGGGCCGAGCATCGATCACCCCGGATTCGCTGAACCATTTCACGATCTCGAAGGTGTCACCCACGAACCGCAGCCTAACCTTTCGGCAAGGTCCGGGGTGAAACCGATCGGCGGCGCCGGACGTCAATAACAGGCATGAGACGTCTCGCGCCCGTACTCCTCGTGCTCGCGCTGACCGCCTGCGCCCAACGACCCGAGGCCGCCACTCCCACGATCGGTGAGCCGGTCGACTCCATGTTCCCGCGTGTCAGCCAGCAGGCCCTGGACAAGTGGGCCTCGTTCCCGGTGGACGCCGACCCCAGACCGCTTGTCCTGATCGGGGATCCGGTCTCGTCCGTGCAGGGGTTCTCCACCGACAACGGCAAGCTGGCGTTCACGATGGGCCGGATAGATCCCGACGGCAAGGTCCCGCCCGAGGCCGCGGAGGCGTTCTCCGTGCTCACCGAGGCGAAGCAGGCAGCGCCGCCCGAGGTGCAGCCGATCAAGGTGATCTCGGCGGTGAAGGGGACCGCGGCGTTCTTCACCGACCGCGGCGCGAAGCAGTTCCCGGCGTGGACCTTCGAACTCACCGAGTCGCTGGGGCCGGTCGCCGTCCTGGCCGTGAAGCCGGATTTCACCAGCGGGCATGCCTTGTCCAATGCCAAGGTTTCCGCCGACGGGATGACGCTGACCGTTCCCATGGCCAAGGCTAGCGAGCCGTGCCCCGGCGAGGCGCGCATCACCTACGAGGCGGAGTCGCTGGAGTCGGCGACCGCCGTCGCGGTCGGGCTCAAGCCGGTGACCGGTGAGGTCGCCCCGGGCGAAACGGGCAACTGCGCCCACGACCTGGTCTACCGCACCGCTGACTACACGATCAGGCTGAGCAAGCCGCTGGGCAATCGCGTGCTGGTCGACGCGAGCGGCAACGTCTTGCCGGTCTCCGGCTAGGACAACCGGCTGCCAGCCTCCGGCTAGGACAACCGCGTGCTGGTCGACGCGAGCGGCAACGTCTTGCCGGTCTCCGGTTAGGACAACCGGCTGCCGGTCCAGGGCGTCATTGAATGGTATGAGACTCCTTGCCCTGCTCGTCGTCCTTGCCTCGGCGGCGGCCTGCTCCGGCGGCGACCCGGTCGAGTCCGCGATCAGTGAAGGGTATGCCGACGAGTGGCCGCGGATCAGCCAGGAGACGCTGTCCGGGTGGGCCTCGTTCCCGGTCGGTGCCGACCCCAGACCCCTTGTGCTGCTTGGCGAACCGGTCAATGCGGGCGAGGGCGCCGCGACACCCGTCGACGGGCCGGTCGACCCGGACGGCAAGGTGCCGCCGGAGGCCGCCGAGGCGTTTGCCAAACTCACCAAGGCTGCTACGGGCACGCCGAAGTTCAAGGTGATGGCGGCGGAGAAGGGCTCGGCGGAGTTTGCCACCGATCGCGGGCCGCGCGACCTGCCCGCCTGGATCTTCCGGCTGACCGGGGTGCAGCAACCGGTCGCGGTGCTAGCCGTCAAGCCCGATTACGTGACCGTCAAGCCCGATTACGAGAACGCCCAAGCGAAGTACGGCGCCAAGCTGGCCGCCGACGGTGTGACGCTCACGGTGCGGATGCCCGCCGCGCCGGTGGCGTGCGGGGGCGAGCCGACCATCACCTACCACCCGGAGTGGCTGGAGTCGGCGACCGCCGTCGCCGTCGGGCTCAAGAAGCGGACCGGCAAGGTGTTGCAGGGCAACGTCGGTACCTGCCGCCGCATGCCGCCCAGCACCGCCGAATACACGGTGAAGCTGGGCAAGCCGTTGGGCAACCGGGTGCTTGTCGCCGCCAACACCGATCCGTTGCCGGTCACCGTCAGCGCTTGACCAGACTTACGATCTCGGCGACCACATCGTCGGGCGTGCGGCCGCTGGTGTCCACGGTGTGCGTGGCCACCTGCTCGTAGAGTGGCCGCCGCTGCTCCATCAGGTAGCGCAGCGTCGCCCGCGGGTTGACCGCGAGCAACGGGCGGCCCTGGTCGAGCCCGACCCGGGAGACCGCATCGCCCAACTCCACGCTGAGGAAGACCACCGTCTGCCCGGCCAGCAGGTCCCGCGTGGCCTCGGCCACCACGGAACCGCCGCCGAGCGCCAGCACGCCGTCGTGCTCGGCCAGCGCCTTGGCCACGGCATACCTTTCAAGCTCGCGGAAGTGCTCCTCACCGTCGTCGACGAAGATGTCGGGGATGGGCTTGCCCGCCGCCGCCACGATGTCCGCGTCGGTGTCGCGAAAGGACACCCCGACTGCCTGCGCCAGAAGGGATCCGACGGTCGTCTTGCCCGACCCCGGAGGGCCCACGATCACTGCCACCGGTCTCATTGAATGATCAGGCTTTCCCGGTACCCCGCAAAATTTCTTTGAATCTCTGAAACCGAATCCCCGCCGAACTTCTCGGTGGCGGCCTCCGCCAGCGCAAGCGCCAGCATCGATTCGGCGACGACGGCCGCGGCCGGCACGGCGCAAACATCGGAACGCTGGTTGATGGCGGTGGCCGGATCGCCCGTGGCGACGTCCACAGTAGACAGCGCGCGGTTGAGCGACGAGATCGGCTTCATCGCCGCCCGGACGCGCAACGGCTCGCCGCTGGTGATGCCGCCCTCCAGGCCACCGGCGCGGTCGGTGAGCCGCCTGACACCGGTCGCGGTCGGCACGATTTCATCATGCGCCACCGACCCACGCGATCTGGCCTGGGTGAACGCATCGCCGATCTCCACCCCTTTGATCGCCTGGATGGACATCAAGGCGGTGGCGATCCGGGCGTCCAGCTTGCGGTCCCACTGGGTGTGGCTTCCCAATCCCGGGGGTACCCCGTAGGCCAGCACCTCCACGATCCCGCCCAGTGTGTCCGCGTCCCTGCGGGCCGCGTCGACCTCGGCCACCATCCGCTCGCTCGCCTCGGGATCGAGACAGCGCAATGGATCGGCGTCGATCCGCTCGGCATCGGCGGGGGTGGCCACCAGGCCCGGCTTGACGCTCACCGGCCCCAGCTCGACAACATGCGAGACGATCTCGATGCCCAGTGCCTGCCGGATCAGCGCCTTGGCAACCGTCCCGACTGCGCAGCGCGCCGCCGTCTCGCGGGCACTCGCCCGCTCCAGGATCGGCCGGGCGTCGGTGTGCCCGAACTTCTGCATGCCGGCGAGGTCGGCGTGGCCGGGCCGGGGGCGGGTCAGCGGCGCGTTGCGCGCCTGCTTGGCCAGCAACTCCGGGTCCACCGGATCGGCGGCCATCACCGTCTCCCACTTCGGCCACTCCGAGTTGCCCACCTCGATGGCGACCGGGCTGCCCAGGGTCAGGCCGTGGCGCACCCCACCGATGATGGTCACCACATCCTGCTCGAAGCTCATCCGTGCCCCGCGGCCGTAGCCGAGCCGGCGCCTGGCCAGCTCCCGCCCGATCTCCGCCGAGGTGATCCGGACACCGGCCGGCATACCGTCCAGAACCGCCACCAGTGCCGGCCCGTGCGACTCGCCCGCCGTCAACCAACGCATCACGCTGATCAGTCTGACATAGCCAGGACAAGGGCCTCGCACGCCTCGACGGCGACCGCGAGCCTTTGCTCGTGCGAACCTTTCAGCTCCTTCGTGGGTACCCCGCTGGCGGCAAGAACCTCGCGGAACCGCCCGGTCATCCACGCCCGCAGGTGCTCCCCGTCCCGCAGCCCGTCGTCGTGGAACGGCACGTCGCGGTCGTCGGTGAGCAGGTACAGATCCGGGGTGCGGGCGGCGGCGAGCACCGGCGGCGTGGCGTGGCCGAGGTAGCGCTCCTCCCACACCGCGGTCACCCGCGAATCGGTGTCGCAGAACAGCAGCGGCGAACCGTCCCGCGCGGCGGCGTCCTCCGCGTCGTTCTGCGCCTTGGCCACCTCCTCGAAATCGGCGTGGTCCCACGACACGTCAAAGATGGTCGCCCCCTCCCCCATCGCGGTCAGCTTTTTCGCGGTCAGCTCCCGCCCGTACTCCGGGACCCAGCGAGTCCGCGCCCACACCCCGCCGCGGGCCCGGTAGTGCTCCGCCAGAGCCGACGCCATCGTCGTGGTCCCGGTCGACTCCGCCCCCACGACGACCACCCGCCGGGTGAACCACGCCCGCACCGGCGGCGCCAGGAAACCCCAGTGTCCCACCGGATCGCGGCGCACCGCCGTCCCCGACACCGGAAAAGCCTTGCGGCCCAGGTCGACCGCGATATGGACGGCATCGAACCGCCGGGCCAGCTCCGGGCCGTAGTCTTCTGAGGTGACGACCGCGTCGACCGGCTGCGGCCCCACGGCCTCGCGGAACAGCGCGCAGTGCGCGTCCCAGATCCGCGGGTCGCGATAGTCGATCGGGATGTCGTCATAGCGGCCCACGAAGTCAACGCGCGGCAGATCGGCAAGCATCTCCCGCAGCCACGCCAGCCGCGGCTCCAGCGGGATCGACTCGCTCGGGTTCGGCGCGACCACGACCGTGACCCGCTCACAGGCGTCCGCGGCGGCCCGGATCAGGTACTCGTGGCCGGCGTGCGGCGGGAAGAACTTGCCCACCACCATGCCGTGCCGGAAGGGTCTCATGCCCTTGCCAGGTCGAGGCGCCAGGCGCGCAGCCCGGCGACGCAAAGACCAAGGAAGACAACGTAAAGCAGGCCGGTCAGCCACAGTCCTTTGTAGACGTACAGCGGGATGAAAATGAGATCGGCGGTGATCCAGATCAGCCAGCTCTCCACCCGTTTGCGCGTCTGGCCGTAGGTGGCGATGAGCGACAGCACCGTGGTCACCGCGTCCGGCAGCGGCACGGTCGAATCCGATACCCGCACAAGCAGTTGCCACAACCCGATCGTGGCGGCCACTCCGACCGCGCCGAGCACCATCCACTCCGTGCGCGAGGTCCGGCTGACCCGCGGCCGCGACCCCTGCCGACCCCCGAAAAGCCAATGCCACCAGCCATAAAACCCGAGCGCGATGTACACGACCTGCAACCCGGCGTCGGCGTAGAGCCCCACCTGCCAGAAGACCACCAGGTAAAGCGACACGTTCGCTATCCCGACCGGCCAGTTGACCGGATTCTGGCGGACGAGCAGCCAGACACCCTAGCGGCAAGGCAATAGCGGTGCCCTCACAGTTCCAGTCCGACAAGTTCGAAGAGTGTTTCCCGCTCCATCCCGTACTTCTCTCTGAACGCTTTGCGCGCGATGCGGGCCTGCTCGCCGTATGCCCGGCGGATGACGAAGGTGTCATCGCTGTCGCCGTGGAAACGAACGGCGACAAGCTTTCCGCTGTCCATCGCATTCTCGGCCAGCCACCGGTCGCGGATGAAGACGCCATCGCTGACCACATAACGCGTGGCCCGCCGGGGCTGGACCACACCGTCATCCTCGATACCGCGCAGCTCGATGTCGATGTACAGGTAGTCGTGCAGGCTCACTGTCTGAGCGTCGTTGGCCAGGGCGTCCATCTTCTTGTCGACGAAAACACCCCAGGGCGTATTGGTCACGTGCGTTTCGATCTGGGGGATGTCATAGGTCGGCATGTCGGTCGAGTAGAACGTCAGCAGTGCGCGGTCGTCCCAGCAGTAGACCTGGATGTCCGGGTGCATGTGCCCCACGAGTACGTTCAGGTTGCGGACCCGTGCCTGGTTCTCGTCGTCCTCGGCGAACTCCCGCAGGCGGCCGAGGTTGAGCAGAATCTTCTCTCGCACGTCTATCTTGGCCAGTTGGATCGAGCGCTCCTTCGCCACCTCCGACTCCGGATGGTTCAGATAGATGGTGACCTGAACCCCGCGCTTGAGCGCACGGCCGACCATCGGCAGGAAGTCCCGATGAAACCGCTGGTCGTCCAGCAGACCCGTCCAGATCTCTATGATCATTATCCGCCGGGTGGCGTACCCCATCCGCTGGATCAGGCGGTCATGGTCGAGATTGGACCATTCCGTGGTCGCCGACTCCCGCACCCGCTGGACGAGACGATCGAACCAGGCATACGCGACGAGACCGAAGAGGAGGCTGGTTCCGAGACTGACGAGCAGTTCCTGGGCGAAGGCCTCGGGTCGGCCCGGATCGATGGCGAAGGCGCTGTAGAGCGTCGCCACCGTTACCGCACCGAGCAACGCGATGGTCACCATTTCGCGCCGCCTACGGCTGAAGATCAAGCGGATCGCGGCAAGCCTTCGAGCCGGCCAATCACCAACACCCATGGATTTCTCCCCGGCTCCATGTCGCATCGGGTGTGAATGCTGCCACGCTACGTATATTCTCGTCAATCTCGTTGACATGAGTCTCCACCTTTCACGCACGCCGCTTTTCGCCTGCGCGAAAAGGAGATCCGCCGAACGGCTGCCAAATACGCTCCTATCGGAAGATTGATAGTGCGTTCACAATGATCGGGTGAGCACCGAGCAACAGGCCGGACGCGCCGGCAGGGTCGCCATCGTCAGCGCGGGTGTGCTTTGGGGCACGGCCGGCACCGCGCAGGCGCTCGGGCACCTGTCAGGGATGGGACTTGCCGTCGGGGGCGCGCGCACGATCGTCGCGGCGTCCGCTCTCGCCGCGTTCGCCGCGATCACCCGCCGGCACTGGCCACTCACGAAATGGAGCTCGGCCATGTTCCTGGCGGCGGTGGGCGCCGGTGCCGCCCTCGCCCTGTACCAAACGATGTTCTTCGTGGGTGCGGCCAAGACAGGCGTCGCCATCGGAACGCTGGTCGCCGTCGGCCTGGCACCGGTTATCGCCGGCGGGATCGCCGTCCTGGTCCGGCGCTCGCCGAGCCGCTCCTGGATGCTGGCGACCTCCTTGTCAATCGTCGGGCTCTGCCTGCTCCTGCTCCGGACAAGCTCACCGGTGGATGCCTGGGGCATCGCGGCGGCGGTCAGCGCCGCGTTCGCCTACGTCGGCTACACCGCCATGACCCGGCGGCTGTTCGAGCTGGGCGGCCAGCCGCTTGACATCCTGATCGTCATTTTCATGATCGGGGCGCTCATCTCCGCCCCGACCATCGCACTGAACTGGGATCAAACCGTGCTCGCCGCCGGCGAAACCCGCGCCCTGGTCGCGATCCTGGTGCTCGGACTCGTCTCCACGTTCGTCCCGTACCTGTTGTGGATTCGGGGAATGCGCACCGTCCCGACCACCATGGCCACGACCCTGAGCCTGTCCGAGCCGTTGGTCGGCACCCTGCTCGGCATCGTGATCCTGGGCGAACGGTTGACCCCGGTCCGGGCGGCCGGCGCGGCATTGCTGGTGGCGGGCTTGGCCTTTGCCAGCCTGACCCGGCCGGTGCAGCGGCGGTAACCTCAGCGGCCGGCGGCCGCCTCGAACAGCGCCGTCCGCATCGCCTCCACCGGCGGCGGCGAACCGGTGAACAACTCGAACTGGCCCAGCGCCTGCGCCAGCAGAAGGTCCAATCCGGACACTATGCGGCATCCTTGCGCCCGCGCCCCCTCGGCAAGCGGCGTGGGCCACGGATCGTAGACGACGTCGAACACCACGGTCTGCGGCCGCCACGCCGGGGCCAGCCCGTCCGCGACACCCTTGGGGACAGTCGAGATCACCACGTCGTGCATCGCGCACCGGCCAGCACCTGACCAGCCGATGTACGACAGGCTCAGCCCCAGCCGCTCCGCGACCGGCTCCAGCTCCTCCATCACCTCGCGGCGCCGCGCGAACAGCACCACCCGCCTGGTCCCCAACAGCGCCGCGGCGCCCAGCGCCGCCCGCGCCGTGCCGCCCGCGCCGAGGATCGCCATCGACGCCGGCCGGCCCACACCCGCCTCGCGCAGCGCCATCACCATGCCCGGCACGTCGGTGTTCTCCGCGAACCAGCCGCCGTCCTTGCGCACCAACGTGTTCGCCGCCCCGATCGCGGTGGCCATCTCGCTTGCCGAGCCGGCGACGGTCAGCGCCACCTCCTTGAGCGGCATCGTCAGCGACAGCCCGGCCCACTCCTCGCCCAGCTCCTTGACCACGCCCGCCAGCTCGGGTTCGTCGCATTCCCTTGCCGTGTAAGTGAAATCAAGACCCAGCGCTTGGTACCCGGCATTGTGTATCACCGGCGAGAGCGAGTGGGTGATCGGCTTGCCGAGCACGGCCGCGCGCCGGGTCAGCACAGTTCTCCCGTCAGCACGCCGTTCTTGCAGGCCAGCTTGATGTTGGCGAGGTGCCCCTCGTAGTTGTCGGCGAACAGGGTCGTTCCTTTGGTATCCACGGTTACCCAGTACAGCCAATCCCCCACCGGTGTGTCCATCGCTGCGTTGAGCGCATTCTCGCCCGGGTTGCTGATCGGCGAGACCGGCATGCCCGGACGGATGTGGGTGTTGTACGGGTTGTCCGGATTGTGGATCTCGCTCATCCGGAACTCGTTGGGGTCCTTCGCCTTCTCCCCACTGATCTTGAAGTAGTAGTTGATCGCCGCGTCGAGCTGGAGGCAGCGGCAGTCATGCCTGTCGGTGTAGACCCGGTTGTAGACCGCCCGCGCCGCCTTGCCCATGTCTGCCGGGGTCTGCACCTCCGACTCCACGATCGACGCCCCGATCAGCGCCTCGTAGGGGGAGATGTTGCGGTCCTTCTGCACCCGCTCGGCAAAGTCCAGCCCGCCGGTGACGGTGAGAAACTTGCGCACCATCGTGCTCAGCGCCTGCTCGGCGCTGGTGTGCGGGGCGAACTCGTACGTCGCCGGGAAAAGGAAGCCCTCGACGGACCTCTTGTCCGTGCTCGTCCCGTCCTTGCGGTTGAACCACCACTCCGGCACGCCCAGCTTCACCGGATCCTGAGCCGCCTTCTCGAACTCGCCGACGTCCCGGCCAAGCTCCTCGGCGAGCAGCTTGTAGATCTCGACCGTGACCAGTCCCTCGCGGATCAGAACCCCCCGCACGATCCGGTTCTGCGGGTCCAGCAGGGCAAGCACCGCCGCATCGCCGCTCATCCGCTTGGGCAGCCGGTAGAAGCCCGGCTGGATCCGCAGCGCCTCGTCGTTGTCCACTCCGGCATCGACGAACGCCTTGGGGCTCTTGATGACATCGGCCTCGGCCAGCACCTTGGCGATGTCGACCTGGGTCGCACCCGGCTTGATCTCGACCTCGACCTTCTCGGCCGTGCCCGTGCCGGCGTAGTCCGGCGTGCGAAACGCGCCGACCAGCCCTTGATAACCCAGGAAAACGCCGAAGGCGAGCACCACGAGCAGCAACAGGCCCACCACGAACGCCACCACGCTGCGTTTGCGTTGCGGTGGCTCAGGTTCGTAACCGAGCTGCAAATCATCGAGCATCATGCGCGCCCCCGCTGCGCGTCGAGCCAGCCCTGGAGGATCTCCACGGCCGCCGCCTGATCTATCACCGCCCGCTGCCGCTTCCCGCGTACCCCGCGGTCGGACAGCCTGCGGCTGGCCACGACGGTGGACATCCTCTCATCGGCCAGCACGACGGGCACTGGAGCGATCACCTCCGCGAGCTTGTCGGCATACGCCCGTGCGTGCGCTGCGGCCGGCCCTTCCTGTCCGGCAAGGTTCACCGGTAGGCCGAGCACGACTTCAACGCTGCCATGCTCCGCCACCAGGCGGGCCAGCTCGACCATATCAGCCGGAACGTCCTCAGTTTCCCTTAGATCCCGATTTAAGGTGGTCAGCGGGGTCGCGAGAATCCCATCGGGGTCGCTTTTCGCCACCCCGACCCGGACCTTGCCGACATCGACCCCGAGCCTGACGCCCCGCACCCTCACGCACTCACGCCGACAGGGCGCGCTCGACCGCGGCGAGCAGCTTCGGCGCCTCCTCGGCCGGCAGGCCGCCGCCCTGCGCCAGGTCGGCGTTGCCGCCACCGCGCCCCGACAGCGCACCCTTGACCAGCTCCGCCGCGGACAGGCCGCGTGCCTTGGCCGCCGCGTTGATCGCGACGATCAGCGACGCCTTGCCGTTGGCCCGGGACGCCACCGCCACCACGGCCGGACGCTCCGCCGGAATCTTGCCGCGGATCTCCTGCGCGAGCGTGCGGACGTCGTTGACGGCCGCGCCCTCCGGAGCCTCGGTCGCCGACAGCGCCACCCCGCCCACATCCTTGGCCTCGGCGGCGATCCCGGCGGCACCACCCAGCACCAGCTGCGCCCGCAACTTCTCAAGCTCCCGCTCGGCGTCACGCAACTGCGCGACCGTCTGCTCGACCCTTTCCGCGACTTGCTCATTGGGTACCCGATAGAGCTCCGCCAATCGGGAAACGAGAATGTGCTCCCGGGCAAGGTGCCGGAAGGCGTCCATCCCGACCAGCGCCTCGACGCGGCGCACCCCCGACCCGATCGAAGCCTCCGAGAGGATCTTCACCAGGCCCAGGTGGCCGGAGCGTGCGGTGTGCGTGCCACCGCAAAGCTCGCGGGCGTAATCGCCGACCTCCACGACCCGCACCCGGTCGCCATACTTCTCGCCGAACAGCGCCATCGCCCCGATCGCTCGCGCCTCGGCCTGCGAGGTGATGAACGCGCGGACCTCCAGGTCCTGAATCAGCACCTCGTTGATCTGCTGCTCGACGTCGTGCAGTACGCTCGGCGGCACCGCGCTCGGGGTGTTGAAGTCGAAGCGCAGCCGGCCCGGCGCGTTCAGCGAACCGGCCTGCGTCGCCGACTCGCCGAGGAAGTTGCGCATCGTCTGGTGCACAAGGTGTGTGGCGGTGTGGGCGCGGGAGATTGCCCGGCGCCGCTCGACATCGATCTCCGCGAATGCCGTCTCGCCCGCGCGGACCTCACCCTCGACAACCCTTGCCTTGTGGACGATCAGGCCCGGCACCGGCTGCTGCACGTCGAGCACCTCGACCTTGCCGCCGCCCACCGTGATGAACCCCAAGTCGGGCAGCTGGCCGCCGCCCTCGGCGTAGAACGGCGTGGTGTCAAGCACCAGCTCGATCTCCTCGCCCTGCGTCGCCGCCGGTACCGAACCGGCGCCGCCGAGCAGGGCACGCACCCGTGACTCGCGGGCGGTCTCGGAGTAGCCGGTGAAGTCCACCGCCCCGCCGTCATCGAGGGCCGCCCTGTACTCGGAAAGGTCGGCGTGACCGGATTTGCGCGCCGCGGCGTCGGCCTTGGCGCGGGTCCGCTGCTCGGCCATGAGCCGGCGGAACCCGTCGGTGTCCACCTCAAGGCCCTGCTCCGCGGCGATCTCCAGGGTCAGGTCGATCGGGAAACCATACGTGTCGTGCAGCTGGAAAGCCTTGTCACCGGAGAGTGCCTTGGCGCCCTTGGACTTCGTCTCGGTGATGGCGGTGTCAAGGATCGTCGTGCCAGCGCGCAGCGTCGCCCGGAACGCGTCCTCCTCGGCGTACGCGTACTGCGAGATGCGCTCGAAGTCGGAGGCGAGCTCCGGATAGGACGGAGACATGCAGTCGCGCGCCACCGGCAACAGCTCCGGCAGGACCGGATCCTCGAAACCGAGCAGGCGCACCGCCCGGATGGCCCGGCGCATGATGCGGCGCAGCACATAGCCACGGCCCTCGTTGGACGGGGTGACCCCGTCACCGATCAGCATCAGCGAGGTGCGCACGTGGTCGGCGATGACGCGCAGCCGCACATCGTCCGGGTGCGACTCACTGGCCACTTTGGACACCGCTTGGCCGTAACGCTTGCCGGTCAGCTCGCACGCCCGGTCGATCAGCGGGCGGATCTCGTCGATCTCGTACATGTTGTCGACGCCCTGCATGATCGAGGCCATCCGCTCCAGGCCCATGCCGGTGTCGATGTTCTTCGCGGGCAGCTCCGCGACGACCCGGAACTCCTCCTTGCTCTTCACATCAGCGATCTCGTACTGCATGAAGACGTTGTTCCAGAACTCGAGGTAGCGATCCTCGTCGACCTCGGGTCCGCCCTCCTGGCCATAGGCCGGCCCGCGGTCGTAGTAGATCTCCGAGCACGGCCCGGCCGGACCCGGTATCCCCATCGACCAGTAGTTGTCCTTCTTGCCGCGGCGCACGATGCGCTCCATCGGCAGGCCCGTCTTGCGCCAGATCTCGATTGACTCGTCGTCGTCGAGGTACACCGTCGCCCAGATGCGCTCCGGGTCCAGGCCGTAACCGCCGTCAGCCACCGTTTTGGTGCACAGCTCCCACGCCAGCGGGATCGCCAGCTCCTTGAAGTAGTCCCCGAACGAGAAGTTCCCGTTCATCTGGAAGAACGTGCCGTGCCGGCTGGTCTTGCCCACCTCGTCGATGTCCGGGGTGCGGATGCACTTCTGCACACTTGCCGCCCGCTTGAACGGCGGGGTCTGCTGGCCCAGGAAGAACGGCACGAACTGCACCATGCCGGCGTTGATGAACAGCAGGTTGGGGTCGTCGATGGCGGGAAGCGGGGCGCTCGGCACCACCGTGTGCCCGTTGGCCTCGAAATGCGCCAGGAACCGTCGCTTGACCTCCGCGGTCCTCATCGTGCGTCGTCACCCTCTTCTAGCTGCTCTTCCAACTGTTGTCTGAATGCCGAAAACCTGTGGCCGACCCCCTGCGCCCAGGGCAGGTCGGGCGTGTCGAGCGCGACACCCTCGGCGAAGGCCGCCCGGATCTCGTCCTCGCGGTCGTGCATCCCGTCGCGGACGTCATCGATAAAGTTACGCACCGAGGCGGCGGCCCCGCCAATGGATTCCTGCGCCACCCCGGCGAGGTTGGACGGCGCGAGCTTCTTGGTGACCACCCGGACCACGGCGACCCCGATGCCGATCCCGACACCGAGCCAAAGCAACCGACGCAGCATCGCCTAGCCCCTCCGGTCGCGCTTGCGCAGCCTCAACTCGTCGCGGACCGCCTTGTCCTCTTCCGCCTTGCGCTTGGAGCCGGTCGCGCGGCGCACGCCGTAGCTGAACGCGGCGGCCTTTACCAGCGGGTTGGCCGCGGCGGTGCTCACGACGTTGACAAGGTTGGCGACATTGGCGGTCGCCGACGTCACGTGCTGGGTCATGATGTCGACGCGCGCGAGCTGGACGTTGACCCCGTCCAAAGAGGTCTGGAACTGCCCGAGCGCTGTGTTTACGTTGTCGACCGTAAGGTTGACGTTGTCGAGCATCGGCCCGGTCCGCTCATTCACCTGACGCAGAGCCTTCGTCGCCTCGTCAACCGTGTGCCGCAGTTTCAGGATGGGCACCCCGAGGAAAATCACCAGCATCAGGAACGCGCCAGCGAAGATCAAAGCCGCGAGCTCGCCACCGGAAATGGACATGCCATGACCCTACCGTCTGCCCTCGGCGCGCCAGCATCAGCTCCGGTTCAGCTGGGTCCGGGTGTCGGGGTTGGAGCGCCACTAGGGTTGAGGTCCCCGTCATTGAGGTTGCCCAACTCCGGGTCCGGCGTTGACTCAGGCTCGAACCGCAGCCGCTCATCGGCGATCGCGTTGCGGACCTTCATCGTCACCGTCGAACCGGCGCACACGTCGTTGGCCGGAGCGCCGGCCGTGTCCGGGCTCTGGTTCGGATCCGGTGCGCCGGACGCGCCCGGCGCCGGGGACTCGGTCGGGGCGGTCGGCGCGATCGTCGGCCGTTTGTTCAGCGGATCCTCGGTGCAGGCCGGAGGTTCCCGTACCCACAGGTCGAGCGTGAACTCGTCACGCCGCCAGCAGCTCTCGTGCTCCCCCTCCACCGCCTCGGGCGGGCACCCCGGGACACCGGTGATCGCCGTCCAGCCCGCGGAGCGCAGGGCGTCCTGATACACCTTCGCCGTCTCCTCCACCGGATGCGACGAGACCAGGGTGCGCTCGCGGTAGCGGCAGTCCAGCAGGCACCAGCGGCTCCCGCCGATGTTGTCGTCCTTGCGCTCCACCGCCCACGCCGGCACCGACAGCGAGTCGAGCGAGGTGAGCACCGGGTCGCGGGTCGCCGCCCGCAGCACAAAATAGAACGGCAACGCGCCGACGAGCGCCACTACCACGGTGATCAGTGTCCACATGCGAAGCCGCTGCTGTTCACGAAGCTGGCGGCGCACCTCCGAACGCGCGCCGCGGATCGCCTCGACGCTCGCGGCCAGCCGGACCCGCTGCCCCAGCCCGCCGGGACCGCCCGGCCCAACCAGCCCGCCGGGACCGCCCGGCCCAACCGGACCACCCAACCCACCGGGACCACCCAGCCCACCGGGACCACCCAGCGCACCCGTACCACCCAGCCCACCGGGACCACCCGGTCCACCCAGCGTGCCAGGACCACCCGAACTACCGGGACCACCCAGCGCGCCAGGACCAACCGGCCCACCCAGCCCGCCGGGACCGCCCGGACCGGCTGGGCCGCCGAGAACACCGGCGCCTGCGCCTGCGCCGCCCGGTCCGCCAGACCGGTCCGGCCCGAGGCCATCCATCGAGCGTGAAGGCATTTCCATTGGGCGCGAAGGCATTTCCGGCGCGCGGTTGGGCGGCGGCGGGGTGTCGCCGGGCCGCCGCTCCGTCGGCATCGGTGTCCGCGAACGCCCCAGGTCGCTGGGCATCGGTGAACGGGGCCGTCCCAGATCGCCCGGGACCGGGGAACGCGGCCGTCCCAGATCGCCCGGGACCGGGGGACGGGGCCGCCCCAGGTCGCCCGGGATCGGTGAACGCGGCGCGCCGGGACGGTCCGACGGCATCGGGTGCGCCGGCGAGATGGGGTGCGAAGGCCCGGGCTGCGGCGGTGCCGCGGGGGGCGTCCGGTCACCGAACAGCCGCCTGCGACGCGACTCCTCGGGCGCGTCGACGGGCGGCGGACCACCCGCCGGACCCGGCGTCCGGTCACCGAAAAGCCTGCGGCGGCGCGACTCCTCGGGGGCGTCGACGGGCGGCGGACCACCCGCCGGACCCGGCGTCCGGTCACCGAACAGCCGCCTGCGACGCGTCTCCTCAGGCGCATCCGCAGAAGGCTGCCCGCCTCCACCGCCGAAGAGTCCGCGGCGCGGCGGGGCGGCGGGACCGGGCGGCGTGGCCGGCGGTGCGCCGGCCGCCATCCCCTGCGTGGGAGGTGGCACGGCGGGCGGACCCTGCCGGCTGAAAAGGTCTGTGAGGCGCCGGCGTGGCTGTACCGAGGTGTCGGAGGGGTCTTCGGGGCGTGCCCTGCGCCCGACGACCGGCCGCTCCTGATCGGTCGGGACATTGCGCATGCCGGTCTGAGAGTCGGTGTCGTCCTTGCGGGCGCGGCGGCCGATCAGCGACGACGCATCGGGCTCCTGCGCGCGCCTGCCGATCAGCGACGACGACGACGTGTCCGGTTCCTGCCGGGCCCGCCGCCCGATCAGTGACGATGACGACGTGTCCGGTTCCTGCCGGGCCCGCCGCCCGATCAGCGACGATGGCGGCGCCGAGGTATCCGGCTCCGGCCGGGCACGGCGGCCGATCATCGACGACGTGTCGGTCTCGGGTTCGCTGCGGGAGCGGCGGCCGCGGGTCGCCTCTTCCGGCTCCTCGGGCGCACGGCGGCGTCCAGCCGGCGAAACCGGCGGCGGTTCGGAAGCACCGCGGCGACCTGCCGGTGCAACGGGCGGGGGCGGTTCGGGAGCACTCCGGCGACCGGCCGGTGCGACGGGCGGCGACGGTTCGGGAGCACCGCGGCGACCGGCCGGTGCGACGGGCGGCGGCGGCGGCGACGGTTCGGGGGCGCTACGGCGACCTGGCGACGAAACCGGCGACGGGTCAGGGGCGCTGCGGCGACCGGGCGACGAGACCGGCGACGGGTCAGGGGCGCTGCGGCGTCCGGGCGACGAGACCGGCGACGACGGCGGTGGGGGTGTCGACGGTTCGGCGGCGGCCCTGCGTCCGGCGCGGGTCGTGGTTTCCCGGGCCGCCGGCTCGTCGTCGGAGAGCTCGCTCAGCTTGGACCAGCGGTCGGTGCCGGTTCCCGAGAAGTCGCGGCGGCTCAGGCCGTCGCCCGACTTCTTGGCGCTGCGGAGGTCGTCGAGCCAGCCGGTCTCCTCCTCGCCGACCTCTTCCTGACCGCGACGGCGGCCGTCGGAGTCACCAGGGGTGCCGCGCCGGCTCATGCCATGCCCTCCTCGTCCGTGCCACGGATCATCTGCCGCAAACGTGGCAGCCGTTCGGCGACAAGTCGTTCCGCCCCATGTCCTGTAGGACGGTAGTAGTCGACCCCTACCAGTTCGTCCGGAGGGTACTGCTGGGCCGCGACACCATGGGTTTCATCATGGGGGTACCTATACCCCGCACCATGGCCGAGCCCCTTGGCGCCTTTGTAGTGCGCGTCGCGCAGATGCGGCGGGACCGGCCCCGCCTTGCCGGCCCGGACGTCCTGCAATGCGGCCGAGATGGCCGTGGTCGCCGCGTTGGACTTGGGCGCGGTCGCCAGGTGGATCACCGCGTGGGCGAGGTTGAGCTGGGCTTCGGGCAGCCCGACGTTCTGTACCGAGTAGGCGGCGTTGGTCGCCGTGGTCAGGGCGGTGCTGTCGGCCATGCCTACGTCCTCGCTGGCGAAGATGATCAGCCGTCGGGCGATGAAGCGCGGATCCTCCCCGGCCACCAGCATCCTTGCCAGGTAGTGCAGGGCGGCGTCAACGTCCGAGCCGCGCATGCTCTTGATGAACGCACTGATCACGTCGTAATGCTCGTCGCCGTCGCGGTCGTAGCGCAGGGCCGCCACGTCCACGGCGCGTTCGGCGGTCGCCAGGTCGATCTCGTCGACCCCGTTTGCTTTTGCCGTCCCGAACGCCGCTTCAAGGGCGGTCAGGGCTTTGCGGACGTCGCCGGCTGCCAGCCGTACCAGATGATTCTCTGCGGCATCGGAAAGCTTGACCGCCCCGCCCAGGCCGCGCTCATCGGTGATCGCGCGCCGCACCAGCTCGCGGACCGCTTCGTCGTCGAGCGGCTTGAGGGTGAGCAGCACGCACCGCGACAGCAGCGGCGATATGACCGAGAAGTAGGGGTTTTCGGTGGTCGCGGCGAGCAGCGTGATCGTCCCGTCCTCCACCGCGGCAAGCAGCGAGTCCTGCTGAGTCTTGGTGAAGCGGTGCACCTCGTCGATGAACAGCACCGTGCGTGAGCTGCCGGAACGGCGCCGCTTGCGGGCGGAGTCGATGACCTCGCGGACGTCCTTGACCCCGGCGTTCAGCGCGGACATGCCCACGAAGTGGCGCTCTTCGGCGGCTGCCACCAGGTGGGCGATGGTGGTCTTGCCGCAACCGGGCGGGCCCCAGAGGATCACCGACATCGGCGTGCCGGCGACCACGCGGCGCAGCGGGGCTCCCGGCGCCAGCAGGTGATCCTGCCCGACCAGCTCGTCCAGGCCCCTGGGCCGCATCCTGACCGCCAGGGGTGAATCGGCCGACGGCGCGGTGAACCCCGGTGCCCCGGCGCTCGGGGGGCTGAGGTCGAACAGGCCATCCGGTTGCATCAGAGCGACGATACCCGCCCGCGCGCCGCAGCCCGAAAACTAATGTCCGTTCCCGTGGCGGACCTCCTCGCGCAGCGGGGCGAAGGCGAGCAGTTCGTACACGGTGAGCGCCAACATGATCAAGGCGAGGATGGCCAGCGCCGCCAGGGCACTCAGCTTGCTCGCCGCCGGGACCAGGGCCAGCAAACCCACGGCCACCACGATCCGCTGCACATTGAATGTCTTGATGTTGCGCAGCTTGAACGCGACCAGCGCCAGCAGATACAGGCTCACCCCGCCGAACAGGGCGTAGAGCGCGATGCCCTTCATCGGGTCGCCGAGGTGCTCGAAGGCCTTCTTCATGCCCAGGGCGAGCAGGATGATCCCGGCGACCATCGGGTAGTGCAGGAAGGTGTAGCCGTCGCGGGCAAGGCGCGGCCGCAGCTCGTCGGAGAGGCGTTCCAGCATGTGCTCGCCCCAGATCGCGACGACGTCGAAGTAGGCCCACCACATCGTGGCCAGGACGACGATCCCGAGGACCGACGCCACGATGATCTCCCACGAGATGGGCAGGAGCGAGACCCCGACGCCGATGGCGACGACCGACTCGCCCAGCGCGATGATAATCATCAGCCCGTGCCGCTCGGTGAAGTGCGAGGCGGCCCTGAGCTGCCAGCCTTCGGCGCGGATGAAGTAGACGCTGACGTAGGTGATGACCACCGCGCTCACCCACAGCAGGGTCTGCGTGAGCCCGGTCTGCTTGCCCGCGATGGCGTACAGCGCCGTCGCCATCAGCGTCGGGATCCCCAGCAGCAAAGTGTTGCGGCGCAGCCTTGCCACTTCGCGCGCCGCATACACCTGGATCCCGTGGTGGATCAGCATCACGATCAGGTAGCAGGCGGCGAAAACCCAAGGGCCCCAAAGGCCGCCGGGGATGTTGACGAACGCCTCCGGCACCGTGACGTCGATGATGAACACCACCGCCATCACCACGAACAGCACCACCCGCACCGGACCCTCGTCGGCTTGGACAAGGTTGCCCAGCCAGGCGAACCCTGTCCACAACCACCACAGCGCCCACAGGATGGACAGCCCGCGCACCACGCCGCTCCAGCTCAGGTCGTCGGCCATGAACGCGGTGACCTGCGTGAAGCCATAGACGAAGACCAGGTCCAGGAAGAGCTCGACCGGGGTCACCCGGGCGCCCTCGGACAGCGCCACCACGTGCGCGCTCGGGCGAGAAGATCCAACAGCCACGGTTGGGAGTCTGCCACGGGACTGGGACACGCGGCTGGCAAAGACGATCCCACATTTTTCATGCCCGCCCGGGAGGAGCCGCCGCGCGTCCCGCCTCGATCAAAAGCCTGCTACGCAGGCCCGCCGCGGGTAATTGACACTTCCTCGCCATCGCGAGGCCTTTGTCCTATTTGGAGATTTTTTCGGGGGTACGGTCGGGAGCTAGCGAAAGGCGGAGAAGTGATCGTGCGGTGGAGTGGCCGCGAGGCCAACGCGCTGCGGGCGGCGATGCACCTGAGCATCGACGACTTCGCCCGCCACGCTCAGGTGTCGCCGCGCAGCGTGGCGCGCTGGGCGCAGCGGGGTGCGCAGATCCGGCTGCGGTGGGATGTGCAGCGCCTGCTCGACAGGGTGCTCGCCGAGGCCGGTCCGCCCGTCCACACCCGCCTCGACGAGCTGCTCACCCCGTCCCCCGCCGCCGCACCGGAGCCGGACGTCCCCGACCCCGACCTCGCGGAGCTTATTGACGCCATGCTCGACCCGGCCGAGCCCGAAGGGTCAACCGCGGCCGGGCCTCGCCTGATCCACCTGGAGAAGGCCATCGCCCACACCCACATGGCGGTCCAGTCCTGCCAGTACGGCCGGGCCGGCGGCGAACTTCCCGGACTGCTGCGCCTGCTCGCCGCGGCCCGGACCCGCGCCGACATCCCTTTCCCCACGCGGGTGGGCAAGCTCGCCGCCGACGCCTACCTCGTCGCCACCGACCTGCTGCTCAAGCTCGACGACGTACCGATGGCGATGCTCGCCGCCCAACGGTGCGAACGCGAGGCGCGGGCGAGCGGCCAGCCGCTGGCGATCGCGGCGGGCGAGCGGGCGACGGTGCGCGTCCTGACCCGGTGCGGGCGGCAGCGCCACGCCGCGGAACTGGCCCGCCGCGCCGCCGGACGGGTCGCGGAAGCCACCAAATTGGACGGTCCGCGGCCGCTGTCCGCCTATGGGGCTCTGCTTGTCCGAGGCGCCGTCGCGCACGCGGCCGCCGGGCAGCGCGCCGAGGCGATGACCCTGCTGGGCGAGGCGTCGGCGATCGCGGCCCGGCTCGGCAGCGACGCCAACTTCGGCTGGACCGCGTTCGACCCCGCCGACGTCGCGCTGCACCGGATGAGCGCGCTGCTCTCGCTCGACGACCCGGACACCGCCCTGAGCGTC
>DASUXL010000302.1:0-28545 GCA_036377915.1 Candidatus Limnocylindrales bacterium | reverse complement strand
TACGCGGCCGTATCCATTCTGACCCCCACCCAAGGCGCGGTCGACCAGTCTGATTGACCCTACCTGGCCGCCGCCGCCGCACTACTCCATGCCGTAGATCCGTCACGGCGAAGGGATGAACGGCAACCGGGAACCCGGCTTGCCCACTGTCCACATCAGACAATGGAGCGCGGCACCCCACAACCCCATACCGATTCCGGCGGACAACCCGAGCACCCGACCGCTCTGATCACGCGACCGGGACGCCAGAACACCATGCCCGAAAGCCGATCAAGAAACGGTCACAACACCACAAACCCAGGGCTTGACCGGCACCGCTCCTTCAGGAATGGAATGGATTGACAGACCCAAGACTGACGCCGGCCTCAAGCCGAAACACGCCATATCGGCTATCTCGGCCACCACAATGTGATTGGACTGCGCCACAGCCGCGGCACCCGTGCAGGCAGGATTGTAGTTATCCCCGCGCGGAGGAAACAACAAGCGCGTGCCGCGATTCGCCCGCCGCCACCAGCTGCTCGACGACGAGCCGGCCCACCCTCCCGGCCACGCCGGTCACCAGAATCGTCACCGCGATACCTCCCCCGGATCCGTGGAAGGTTTTCATCTTGCCCCGCCGATCGCGGCTCAGCAAAAGCGAACCGGGCGTTCACATTCACTCTGGCCGGCGCGAAGGCGCTTCACACGGCGATGCCGTGCAGGACGCCGTCCTGGTCGCCGACGATGAGCGTGTCGCCGATGACGACCGGCGGGCTGTAACAGTAGGCGGTGGTGGTCATCTGCAGCCGGGCCTTGACCGAGCCGGTGACGAGGTCTACCGCGACCAGCAGGCCGGTGGTGGTCGGGGTCCAGGCGACGTCGCCGTGGACCGCGGCGCCGGTGTTGATCGGTCGGGCGCCGAGGCCGGTGGTCCAGCGGGCCTGGCCGGTGGCCGGATCGACCCGGGCGGCGGTGCGCCTGCCGTCGTCGAACATCACCACGTCGCCGTTGTCCAGCAACAGCTTCGGGGCGTAGACGTACGAGCCGGTCACCGACCAGCGCTGCTCGCCGGTGGCGGGGTCGAGCGCGAACGCATTGGCCACAGTGGACACAAGGACCAGACCGTTGGGGAGGACCTCGATGGTATCGGCCCAAGGGCCGTAGATGAGGCGGCTGTAGGCCGTGGTGCGGGTGTTGGTGGAGAAGGACCACAGCGCGGCGCCGGTGTGAGCGTCGTGGGCGTAGACGTTGCCGTCCCCCGCACCGGCGTACACGCGGGTGCCGTCGCAGGCCACGCGGCCGGTGAACATTCCCCGCGCAGCGACGTTCCACATTGGATCGCCGGTGCTCGCGTCGATAGCCTGGCGGGTGTCACCGGCGGCGAAGATGACGACGGCGCGGCCGGCGACGGTGGTCGCCAACGGGCTGGAGAGCACCGGGGCGCCGGCATCGTGGATGAACCGGGTTCGGCCCGTCGCCGGGTCGAGGGCGTACAGCTTGTGGTCGTCGGAGGGGAGGTAGACGGTCGCGCTGTCGGGAGCGAACGCGGGCGTGCCGTGCACCGCGCCGATCCGGGAGAGCCATAGCCGGTTCAGGCCGCCGCCGTCTGGCCGCGCGCCGGTGACGTCGCCGTCGGTCGTGGCGGCGATCAGCAGTCCCCCGCGGGCCGCCAGACCGGCCTGCACCGGCGCGCCGAGCTGTTGGCGCCAGCGCAGCCGCTGGGCCCTGTCGGGCAGGGCGAAGGTGCGGGTCTGCTCGTACCAGGCCCCGTCCGGGTCGGTGACCCGCACGGTCATGCGGTGCTCGCCCGGCGGCAACGCGGCGATGTCGAGCCCTCCGGTGAAGCGGCGGCCGGCGGCGTCGGTGGTGGACAGACCTTGCCACTGGCCGGCGTCCTTGAGCCCGTAGGTGTGCTGCGGGTAGAGCTGGGCGTGGACGCTGGCCCCCGGCGCGCGGGGCGGCAGCTGCACCGAGACGGCCAGCGCCGTACCCGATGGGGCAAGTGAAATCATCTGGGGCCGCTGCGTGAAGGCGGTTCGCGGGCCGGCAAGCGGGATCTCAAGCACCGGCCGCGATACGGCACCGCCGCCGGCGGCCCGCGTCACGGCGGTGATCTGAAGCGCCGGACCGTCCGAACCGGACGTCCGATCCACCCAGTAATAGATCGGCGTGCCCCGGGTATCGTCGACAGCGAACTGGGTCACGCCGTTGAACCGCCGTACCTCCTCGGCGTGCACGTGCCCGGCGAACACGGCCCGCACGTTGTACCGGTCGAACAGCGCCAGCAGCCGCTCCTGGTCGTTGACGTAATGGTTCGGGCCGCCGAACGGGAAGTGGCACATCAGCACGATCGGCACTTCGGGCGCCACCCGGTCGAGGTTGCGTGTCAGCCATTCGATGCCGGGCTCGCCGAACCCGCCCGGCTCCTGTAGCAGGTGGCTGGGATCCAGCGCGACGAAGTGCAGGCCGGCGAAGTCGAAGGAGTACCGGCTCGGCCCGAACAGCGAACCGTAGCGCTCACCGGCCGTGCTGTCCCACCGCCAGTCGTGGTTGCCCGGCACGTGCCGGATCCGCGGCCGCAGATCCACGGGGATGGTGCCCATGTAGGCGTCGTACTCGTCCACCGAGCCGTGCTCGACGATGTCCCCGACATGGCAGACGACGGGTGCACCCGCCGCGGCGATCTGCTGGTAGACCCAGGCCACGCCCTCTGTCCGGGCGGGGATGGAAACGTCGATCTGGGTGTCACCGAGCAGCGCGAACCCTGCCGATGCCGGCCCGCCGCGCCCGGACGCGGCGGCGGCCGCGGGCAGGCCGCCGGTCACCACGCCGGTTGCCGCCGCGGCGACCACGCCGGCGCTCAAGCCGAGCAGGCGGCGCCGGTCCACCGGGAGATGGGAGTGGTCCCAGGCGGGCAACGAAGACATGGGGGACTTCCTTCCAGCGGGGCAATGTCGAGCGCTGGCGAGTCTGGCACGCGCCGAACCACATGATCAATAGTTCTCCGGCAAACTGCCGGGGAACTTGCAGGAAATCTTCCAACCTGGCCGCACAAGTGCGGATTTCTTGCAAATGGCCAGGAGACCGTCGGTACACCGATACGGGCACGCAGCTTCGCCGCCCGCCCGCACACAGTGCCGCGGCGCCATGGTCGGCGCGCAGAGCTCCGCGAGCGTGTCCAGGGTGCGCCGTCCGGTAGGGAAGCCGATCCGATCCCAGATCCCCATCGCCTCTCGCACCCGGGTCAGCGCCTCCTCGACGCGGCCCGCACGCAGATCGAGGACTCCCAAGCCGCCCCACAAACGAATAAGCGACTAGGTCGGATTCGGTGCACCCCACCGCTCAAACCGGCTATGACCAGCGTGAATGCGGTTTGGATTGTGCCACCTTAAGTCCACGGCGCATGTTTACCCGAACCACTGTATTGATGAAGTACGCTGAGCAGCGGCTTTGTGATGCAGGCAGGCTGCCTGGGTCGATGTGTCGTTGGCTGTTTTGCGATTGCTGGAGTGCACGACCTGTCGCTCGAACCAGATTCCGCAAGGTCAAGCGGGCCGTCCGCGTTGGGTCGGACGTTGGCTGAAGGTGAATGTGGCGGTATCCGAACCCGGTAGCCAGACGCTCGTTCCGGCCGTTGCTCTGCGTGGTCATTTCCACGACGGGTGCGACGGGGATCAAGGCGTTGCGCTCCGTGCGCTGGCTGGCCCGCTACGGGTGTCGGTACGAAGTGGACATGCCGGTTAGCTCAGTCCGTCGATGAAACCCGTGCGCCAGCTCGGGTATTGCGGTGTCCAGCCCAGCTCGCGTTTGGCTTTCTCGCTGGAGATTCCGCGCGCCTGCGTCATCATGTGCACCGGCGCCTGGCCGGCTGGCAGGCGGATGAGCCAGGCGGGTATGTGGCGCGGCGGTTTGGCGCCGAGCGCGCGGGCCAGTTCCTGCAGGATGTCGCGCATCGGCGCCGGCTCGTCGTCGGCGACATGGTAGATCCCGGGCTTGCCGCGTTCGATGGCCGCGACTGTGGCTGACGCGGCATCGGTGATGTGCACCCACGATCCCATTGCACCACCACCGCCGATGATCGGGACCATGCGTTTGCGGATCATCTCGGCCATGACGGCACCCGGCGCGTTCTCGACGCCGGTTCCTGGGCCGTAGAAGGCGCCGTAGCGAAGCGCGATGCCGTCGGCCCAGCTGATGCCGGTCACCGCGTCCTCCAGGTGGCGTAGTGCGGCCACCGTCGGCTCGGCGTCCTTGGGCGGGTTCGGGTCGAGTCGGCCGTTCTCGTCGACGACCAGCCTGGCTGTTCGTTGCACCCAGATGGCGTTGCTCTGTGCCACGAACGTGCGGACACCGGCCGTGCGCGCGGCCGCGAGGAGGTGGTCGGTGCCGTCGGTGCGCAGCCTGTTGGTGGCGGCCGCCATCCGTTTCACCTGCCGAAACTTCATCGGCCCGCCTATCGCGGTGAGCTGATGGACGATCACCTCGGGCTCGGCTTTGGCCACCACGGCGGCCACCGCGCCGGGGTCGAGTGCGTCGAGGACGACCGGTTGGGCGCCCAGCGCCCGCAGCGCGCCGGTTTTGGCTGCCGAGCGCGTTGTGCCGGTGACTTCGTGACCACGCGCCCCGAGCTGGGTAACGAGGTGGCTGCCGATCGCGCCGGACGCTCCGGCGATGAAGATCTTCATGACGTCTCCGTTCGGGTGGTCAGGCGGTCGCGTGCGTGGCTGGTTGTGCGGATGTGTCTGCGGTGCCGGCGCTGCGGCGGGTGCGCAGGCTGCCGGCCAGGCAGAGCAGTACGCCGAGCGCGAGCCAGGTCGCCAGGACGGTGACCGAGCGGGTGGTGCCGTGGCCGTTGAAGAAGGCGGTGGAGCGCAGCAACTGGCCACCGGCGCCGGGTGGCAGCAGTTGGCCGAGCGTGCCGGACCAGCCGGGCAGCATCTCTGGTGCGGTCGCGGCGCCTGATAGGGGGTTGCCGATGAGCATCATGGTGGCGGCACCCAGGCCCAGGCCGGCGTAGCCGAGTAGTGACTGCAGTCCGAGGATGCTCAGCGAGATGGCCGCGAGGGACAGGGCGATGGCACCGCTGTTGGCCCAGTAGTAGCCGTACAGTGAGCCGAGCCAGAACTGCAGGATCGCCGCCACGGCCAGGCCGCCGGTGATCGCGAAGGCGAGCGCTGCGGTGATCCGGCGGGCTGTGCCGCGCACGAGTCTGCTCAGCAGCAGCGCGGCGGCCAGGCCTCCCATGACCAGGGGCAGGGCCCCGGCGGCCAGGCCAGCGCCGCGGGGGTCGTCGGCTGGCAGGGGGATGAGGTCGCGGGCCGCGGCCGCCGTGCTGGTGCCTTGTGCTTGCGCCTGGCTGAGCGCGGCCGCGACGCTCTGCAGGGTCTGGGCGACCGCTGCGCTGGCGGCGGAGGCGGTGATGACGTGCGGGGTGCCGGAGCTGATATCGATCGCCCCGTACACTTTGCGGTCGCGGATCAGCTGTTCAGCGGCGGCGGTGTTGGCGACCTCAGTGATCTCGAAGGCGTCCGGCAGGCGTTGTTCGATGGCGGCGCTGATCTGCTTGACTGCGGCGGCCGGCCCGGCGACGGCGATCGGCACATCGTGCACCGATGACCGCACCGACGGCCAGGCGAAGGCGATGAGCAGCACAGTGATCGCTCCCGTGAGCAGGACGACTGCTCTGGCCACTGCCGGCCAGGGTGACGGCGATGTGCCCACTGCGAGCGGGGACTGAGTGGCCATGTCGGCTCCTTCAAATAGATGACTTTCCGCGACCGGTGTTTATCGCAGGGTGAGCGGGGTTTCGGACTCGACGCGGGTCAGTTTCTCCGGATTGCGGACGTAGTAGAGGCCGGTGATGCGGGCGTCCTCGACGCGGATTGCCATGATGCCGTCGAGTTCGCCGTCCAGGCGTACGACGAGTGCCGGGTTGCCGTTGACCACGGTGGGCTCACAGGTGAGGGCGCTTTCGTTCTTGCCGAGACCACCGACGACCATGCGGACCACTTTCTCGGCGCCGATGACCGGCCGCAGCGCCGCCTGCTTGACTCCGCCGCCGTCGGCTACGAGGACGACGTCAGGGGCGAGCACATCGAGGAGACCCTGCAGGTCCCCGGTTTCGAGGGCACGCTGCAACGACGCCAGAGCCGCCCGGGTCTCGCCTGGGGAGACCACCTGGCGGGGGCGGCGGGCATCGACGTGCAGGCGTGCTCGGTGCGCGATCTGGCGGACGGCCGCGGCGCTTTTGCCGACTGCGGCGGCGATCTCGTCAAAGCTGAACTCGAAGACCTCACGCAGCACGAAGACAGCCCGTTCGGTCGGCGACATCCACGCCCGGCTGCACTTCGACAACGACGCCAGGAGGCAATGACATGAGCCGCATCCGGGTGCTGCTCGTCGACGACCAATCGTTGCTGCGGCTGGGGTTTCGCATGGCCCTGGAGACCCAGACCGACATCGAGGTGGTCGGCGAGGCCGGTGACGGTGCGCAGGCCGTGGCGATAACCAAAGCCCTGCAACCGGATGTGGTGCTGATGGATGTACGGATGCCCAGAATGGACGGGATAGAGGCCACCCGGCAGATCGTCGCCGCCGGACTCACCGCGCGGATCCTGATGCTGACCACGTTCAACCTCGACGAGTACGTCTACGCCGCGCTGCGCGCCGGAGCCAGCGGATTCCTGCTCAAGAACGTCCCACCGGCCGACCTGTTCAGCGGGATCCGCTCGGTCGCCGCCGGCGATGCCGTGGTCGCCCCCAACGTCACCCGCCGGCTCATCGACGCGTTCGCCAGCCACCTGCCCGACCCGGCCACCGGCCACCCGCCCGCCGATCAGCCGATACACCTGCTCACCGACCGCGAACGCGAGGTCCTCATCGAGCTGGCCCGCGGCAGCACCAATTCGGAGATCGCCCAGCGGCTAGGCGTGGCCGAAGGCACCGTGAAAACCCACGTCGGGCGGATCCTCACCAAACTCGACCTGCGCGACCGGGTACAGGTCGTCGTCTTCGCCTACGAGACCGGTCTGATCCGCCCCGGCCAAGACAAGCCCTAGCGCGCCGGCCATCGCCTCGGCAACGGCTGCTTCAAAACCCGGACACGGCGAGGGGGTGGGTGCGAAAATAATCAACTATGTGGTACGGGCGAGCCGCTGTCGCGGTCGGCATGGTCGCCGTATTCACGCTCTCCGGTGCCGTCACCGTCGCGGCCACAGCCAACGCCGTGCCCGGCCCCCGAAGGCTTGCGCAACCGACCGATTCCCCGACTGATTATCCGACCGAGGATCCGACCGAGGATCCCGACCAGCCCCCAAGCGAGACTCCGTCGGCGTCACCCGGGGAACCGACGCCCACGATGACAGCCACGCCGAACCCCGCGCAAACCGGCGCCACCGTCACAATCAGCGCCACCGGGCTCTGGTTCGGATGCGCGACCCGGGGAATCGACGCCTTGCACCTGAACGGTGAGCGGGTCCACTTCCAGGTCCGACGCGCCTACGGCACGCGATATGTCAACGCCGAACTGAGTTTCACGGTCCCGCCGCAGCATCCCCTGGGCGAATTCGATCTGGAGCTCTTCTGCGCGGTCGAGTACTCCGCATGCACGACGCGACTGACGATTTCCGCCAACGTCCCCGGTTCATCCGCGCCACCCGCCACGCGCCAAGACACCGCGCCGCCCGCTGACACCGCGCCGCCTGCTGACACCGGCGATGTGGGCGCGTTGTCGATGGCCGCGGTGACGCTCGGCTGCGGCGGCGCGGCCGCGGTGGTCGTGTTGCTGATGGTGTGGGTCGTCACCTACGTCTCGCGATCGTCGTCGAAACCCCCAACGCCGACACCGCAACTGCGGCTGGCCAGGCATCGTCAGGTCCTCACGCCGCCCACGCTGCGTCCGCTCGACCAGCGGCCGGCGTTGACCCTGCGCTACCAAGGGCACTTCGATCCTGGCACCCAGCACCTCACGGAGTCCGGCCCATGACCAACGCTTCCACGCTCCTGCTCACCGAGCCCCAGGCCCACCACGTCACCGACGCCGTGGCCGCCTCGCCCTCCCTGTCCCACGTCGGCGGATCCCTGAACCTGTCGGGACCCATGCGGGGCCGGGTCGCCCAGGATGTCACCGAGACCATGCGGACGCTCATCGAGATCCCATTCCTGGAGGTCCTCGTCGCCGCCTGGCGCAGCCATCATTCGGTCCGGGCTGCGGCGCAGGCCAACTCGCCCGAGGTTCGCCGCGTCGTGCTCGCCAGCCATCAGGTCTCCTCGGCCCACCACCCGTACGTCGAGTTCCTGGTCAACGACGCCCCGATGGCCGTGGCAAACTTCCATCTCCAGCTTGTTTTCAAGGTCGACTCGCTCGTGGCCGGCATCCAGTCAGGTCGCCTCGTCGGCATCGAGGTGGCCAAGTGCGACGTCACCGCGACCCTCCACTTTGAACAGATCAAGGTCGCTGAGGCGCACCGGCCCGTGGATCCCCATCTGGAGCTACGGCTTCCACCGGAAGGGATCAGTTTGGCCGACCCGCCGCCGGGCGAGGACAGCGTCCGAATGCAGCTAGGGCCGGCATGACGATTCCACCAAGTGAACCCGGCGTCTCCAGCTTCATCCGTCCGGATCTGGCGCCCTATCGCGAACGTGGGAGCCGATCACCGAGGCCGGAGATCGTCCTCATGCTCAGCGCAGGGCGGCGTGGGCGTCGGCGAGGAAGCGGTCGCGGGTCGTCGCCGTGGGCGATTGCCGCGTTGAAGACGGCGTCGATCGCGGCGACAAGCGGATCGTCATTCGCCAGGGCGATCACGGCAGGGAACGCGGCGGCCTGCTGGAGAATCTCGGTGACGCCGCCGCGTGTGCCGGACATTATTGGGTCCACGCGGAGCGGAACGGTGGTTTGCGGCGCCTCGGGATCGGTCAGGAGCCGGTTGAACGCGGCGGCGCCGCCCTGCGCGGTGAAGGATCGGGGCAGCGGGCGATCGGCCTCGGCGCCGGCGAGCGCGTCGGCGATCCACCCGATCTGCTCCAGCCCGGCCACGCGCATCGCGCGGCGGGCCGCCCAGCAGGCTGCCTCGCGCTGGCGGACGGCGGGCAGCGCGTCGATGCGGTCGAGCAACGGGCGGTCGATCCGGGCCAGGGAACTCGCCTGGCTGACGAGCCCGCGGACACGACCCGACGGTGGGGCACCTCCCCACTCCTCGGCGTCGCGCTCAGCCTGCAGGCGGCGGGTCTTCTCGTCCTGCGCGGTCGCCTCGGCGGCCTGCCTACGCAACGTCTCCATCCACGGGTACGACCCGGCGGTGTCGAGCAACTGGTCCCAGATCAGGCCGAGGGCGATGGCATGCGCTCAGCAGCGGCCAGCCCGGCTGTACCGCACGGGAGCCCACGGCCGCCCACACACCCCACGTCCACGACGTGCCCAACGGTGGCCGGTCCATTCCGGCGATCCATTGTGGCCAGACACGTTGCTCGAATGCGGCCCAGCGGTCGGCCAGCCGCTCGCCGGGCAAGTCGCGCAGCGTTGCGGCGAGCAGGCCGACGGCGCGGCGCATGCTGTACATGTCCTGACGTCGTAACTGCCACCGTCCTACGTCTGTGGTCAGCAGTGCGGCGACGTTATCGGCGTCAAAGTGGGTTTGTCCGAGTTCGCGGGCCGAAGCGATCTGATCTCGTCGCTCAGTCATCGCTTGCCTCCTCGACGATGTGGCATCCGGCGACCGCCTCCAACTCGACGATCGTCGACGGGTCGTAGGCGAAGGCGTACCGCTGCCCGGCCACTATCTGTTCGGCCGGGATGGCGAGCTGGGCGCGGCGGCGAGCCTCCACGCCAGCCAGCGCGGTCACCATCGCCTGCTGATCAACGTGGGCATAGGCATCCGCGGTCGTCGACACGTGCCGGTGGCCCAAGATCTCCTGTGCGACCTTCACCCCGGACGTCTCATACACCTGCTGCGCCAGCCCATGCCGGAACATGTGCGGTGTCACCCGAACCCCGAGCCGATCCCCCAAGTAGCGCAACGCAGCCTCGAAAGCGCTGTACCGCAACGGTTTCCCGGCGCCACGCCGGTGTCCCACCCACGCCGCGTCGGTGGGCGGGTCGCCACGTTCCTCGGCCAGATAGCGATCGAAGACCGGCCAGAAGTCGCCAGTGACCGGCACCCGGTGCTCATCACGGGCACCTTTGAGCCGCACCGTGATCGCCGACCGTCGCCCGTCGAAGTCGGCAAGCCGCATACCCAGCACGCCGTGCCGACCATGCTCGGGATGCCAGTCGCCCACACGCTGCCCGGCACGCATGAGCAAAAGCAAGATCGCCCGGTCACGCCACGACCCGGCTTCCCTGACAAGCAACTCGGCCACATCGGGATCCACCTCGCGCGGCAGCCGTCGCGGTGCACGCCGACGCAGCTCCGCCCGGCCACGGCGCACCAGCGCGTCCCGGCCGGCCATCCGGTGCAGTACCGCCTCAGCATCGGGCTGCGCCGGCACCGGGCTGATCCGCCCGGCCCAGGCACCCTCGCCAACCTCGCTGTCGCGACGGATGAGGAACGCGAAGAACGAAGCCAACACGCTCAGCCGGTGATTGACCGCGGTCGCGGCACGTCCTACGGCAGACTTGGCCACGTACGCCTCGACGTGCCTGCGTTGGACCTCCGCCAGCGCAACGCCTTCGTTAGCCAGCCAGCCGGTGAAGTCGGTCAAGCCAAGCCGGTAAGAGCGCAGTGTGTACCCGCTGCGGCCCAACACTTCCGAGCCATTCATCAGATGTCGCGTGGCACGTACGGCTCACCGCGGGTGCACGCCGAGCTGCGGCTGGCCGCTGGTGTCCGCTGCGGGTGGCCCGGCTGATGCGCCAAGATGGTCTGCAGGGCGTCTACCGCCGACGGCGAAAGGGTTGCACCGTACGGGATCCGGCCGCTACACCGGCGGCGGATCTGGTCAACCGCCGGTTCGTGGCCGACCGGCCCGATGCCTTGTGGCTGACCGACATCACCCAGCACCCCACGCGTGAGGTCTCCGTCACCGGGCGGGTGGTCCCCGTCCGGACGCGCAAGAGCCGCCTGCGGCAGTTTGGCGGATGCGCACCCAGGTCCTGCGCCGCGTGTGCCGACCGACGATCGGACTCACGCGCCAACCGCACCGCCCGACCCGGTTGCGTAGCCAGGGCCGACGGCCAGTCGGCACCAGGCTGCTTCCCAGGCACGTATTTCGTCGGGAGAACACTCGAGCGCGGTGAGTACCCATCGGACGAGGTCCACGGATGGCAGCGTGCGCCGCCCGCGATGGAGGCCGTCGTGGAGGGTGGACTTGGGTAGCCCGGTTCTCTTGGCCAGGACGCCCAGCGACGGGTTTCCGGTCTTTATCCGCACCAGCCACAGTCCGTACATGAACGCGGTGAGGTCGTTCGCGTGGGTGGGTTGACATCGATCATCATCGCGGCTTGTCCCTTTGCGCCAGGGAAGAGCTGAGGGATCCGGAAACACGTGGGATCGTGCGACCTATCCCGGACGTTCGGCTCCGAGGCGCCGCGCAGCGGACCGAACGACATCGAGTATCCGGGATGGGGGTCTAGGGAAAGTACAAGCTTGCAGATGCTCGAGTCCAAGGCGGCCAGGACCACGCAAACTCTGGCGAGGATTCGCATTCGGCGAGGTCCGCCTTTTCTCGAGGTCGATGGACGACGCTGGCACGAATCAAGGCCTCGAAGAATTCTCGATCTTGCGCAGTCTGAAGATCTTGGCTGGGTCCGCCTGTTCGCCTGCCAAGCACGCAGGTCGGCCACCCCGTGGCCGGGGTCGGTGCGAACGGCTGAGGCCTTATCTCGGCGTTATCTTCGGCCGGAGGCACGGCACCGTGCCGATGGATCAGTCCTCGCAGGACAACACCTTCGAATCCCAGTCCTGAAGGGACAGAAGATAACGAAAGCGTTCGCGGCAGGAGACCCCTGATGAGGGAAGGTGATGCCGTCAGCATCATGGAAATTGATGCTGTCAGGATGAGGTCGGCCGGCTCCGGCGTGCCTTCGCGACGCCGAGCCACTGGCCGAGCCGGCGGCGGATGCGGCTGCGGCGATATCCACAATCCACCGTGTACCGCACCGATTGGCGGTGGATCGAACAGTGAACCCGGCCCCGGTGCGGCTCTGGGGCGGAGTACGAGCATCGGCTGCTTTACGCGGGGTTGACAGCGCGGTTAGTGTCACGATCCGAAGCGTGCACTGTCTGGAGCGTTACCGATCGGTGTGGCATCGTGTGCGACACGTTCTGGCGCCGTGTCGACAACAGCGCGGGTACCTCGCCGTCGCTGACAGGGGTCAGGCGTGCGTAGAAGGAGCCGGCCATCACCATGCCCGGCGGTGTCACGACGGAGATGACGTCGTCGGCCAGCGCTGCCAGGGCATGGGCGCGAGCTTTGGGGCATACCGGCGTGGCGAACCACAGGTAGGCAGGCCGGTGGCGCAGGACGTGGCGCAACACCGCCAGCGCGATGGCCCCGATACCCAGTCCGTCGTCGACCACGATGACGGTGCGTCCGGCGATCGCCGACGGTGGAACGTATCCGCGCCATGCCTGGTCCCGTGTGCGGGCTCGCCGCCGAGGGTTGGCTCGGTGCCAACGCCACGCTGGGCCAGATCTGTTATGGCGTCGAGATCGTGTCCACAGGCGGTGCGGAGCCGGTCCTTGCTCGGAGTGAGCGGGCCGAACCTGGCTGCCGGCCGGCGAAGCGGGGCAACGGTAGACCCGCCAGCTCGCGCCGTAACCGGCCGACGTCGATACGGCCGTGGTTGAGGCCGTCGTACATGGCTCCATGACCGCGCCGGTGTTTCCGGCACCAAGGTCAGATCCACCAAGGCTTCCACGGCCCGTCGGCGCACAACACAGCCTCGGCCAGCTCGAACAACGCATCGCCACGACGAGTAAGACAGTCATAAAGATCAGCCCGGAAGCGTGACAACACCCCAGCCGCTTTCACCGCACCCGGGTCGGGATCTGGCACACTCTCCACAAGGCCGTCGTTTTCAGTTCGGGTCTTCACACACACGAACCTTGAAGACGACGGCTCTCTATGTCATCGCGACACGCCGCGCACCACAACGGAATCCGGGCGCCACCCACCCTCGCTGGTTAAAGAACAGGCTGAGCTTCCGTCGTGAAAGGACACACACGTGCGGCCGTCCTGGCGGCCCGCGACTCAGATCTGTCTCAGCCACGAGCCGACCGGGGAGGTCAGGCGTGCGCGCCGACTGCGGTCTGCATTGGAAGCAAAATGCTACCGATGAATGGTTGGCGCCGGTGAACCGCTACTGCGGCAGGCGATCGGTGCCGGCGCGATGCCGGCGCGGTGCCGGCCGGGGCGACGTCGCAGGACCTACTGACGCTGATCACCGGCATCGTCCTCGCGACGGAGCACCACCGGGATCCCTGCCGCGGAAGCGGATCGGTTGCTGGCACTGGCGGTGCGCGGAATCAGCCCATAGCGGGAAGGCCGCGGGTCGGGTTCGTTGCCGGTGCATGATCCGGGTGCGGCGAGGTCTATCATCTGGGCCTGCCGGTAGGCGTGCAGGTCGATGAGCAGCTCGTGAGTGATCTTGGGTGACCAGGCCCACCGCGGGGGTGCACAGGTGGCCGGCGCACATGTTGCCCGGCATGGCGCGCACGAACGGCCAGCGCCCAGCGGCGATCGCCCGGCTCGCGGGTGGGTGGCGGAGGACGCGGAAAGCAGCAAAGTTAGTAAGGTAACTTGAGGAAAGTCCCTTCGCGGTGAAGGAGCGTGCATGATCACCAGCCCGGTCGGGGCCAGCCGATCGAGGACCCGTGGCATGGTGCTCAACCTGATCCGCGCCGCCCGCACGATCAGCCGGGTCGAGCTGGCCGCCACGATCGGCATGACCGGGCCGACGATCACCCAGGTCGTCCGAGAGCTGATGGGTGAGGGACTGGTCGTCGAGGTCGGACGGGGCGCCTCCACCGGCGGCAAGCCACCCACCCTGTTGCAGCTCAATCCTCTGGCTCGGTACAGCGTCGGGGTGCTCTTCGAGCGCAACCTGTGCGTGGTGGTGCTCGTGGATCTGGAGGGCCGGCCGATGACGCGCACCTCGTTCCGGGGCACCGCGCTGATGCCGCCCGACCAAGCGCTTCCGGTGCTGGCATCGCGGGTGGACGGGTTGCTGGCCACGTCGGGCGTGGACCGTTCCAAAGTGCTCGGTGTCGGCCTGGTCAGCTACGGCCCGCAGGACTGGCGGGCGGGTGTGCTGCTGACCCCCCAGCCGACCGACGAGTGGATGGGCTATCCCATCACTGAGCGGCTGTCGGACATCCTCCAATTGCCCGTGCTGCTGGACAACGACGCGGCCGCGGCGGCGATCGGCGAATACTGGCTGGGCTCGGTGGAACCTGCAAGCACGTACGGCTGCATCTACATGGCCAGTGGCATCGGCGGTGGCGTGGTGGTCGCCGGCGACGTCTACCGCGGCACGTCCTCCAACAGCGTAGAGATCGGCCACATCACCATCGACGCCATCAACGGCGAGGAGTGCAGCTGCGGCAACCGCGGCTGTCTTGAAAACTACGCCGGCCCAGCAGCCGTGATCAGGCAGGCCTTCACGACCGGCGGGCTCGGGCAACGGCTGGGACTCGACCCGGCCGGCACCGACTTCCTGACCGATTTCGGGCGCATCGCGACCGCCGCCAGCGCGGGTGATCCGGCCGCCCGGAACCTGATCGAAGCCTCGGCCCGCCATCTCGGCACGGCCGCTGTCACGATGGCCACGCTCTTCGATCTCGACCGCATCGTCCTGGCCGGACCCAGCTTCGCTACGGCCGGCTCGATCTACCAATCGGTCATCCAGGAGGAAGTGCAACGGCGCAGCTTTGTCCGGCGGCTCCACCCGATCAAGGTGGTCCCGTCGGTCAACGGCTCGGATGCCGCCGCGATCGGTGGCGCGGTCCTCGTCCTGCAAAACGAACTTACGCTGCTCAACCTCCAGCGGTAACTGCCTGTCAGCAAGCACGACACGGCCGCCCCCTAGATCTACATTGACTTTAATAGTGAAATTAACTAAGAAGGAGTCGAAGCGTTCCCGCGGGGTCACCTCAACGTTTGAAGAGGAGATCTCGATGAAATACCGCAATGCGGCCACGGCGGCCGCTGTGGTGGCGTTGGCCGCTGCCACTGGCACGGCAATCGTCACCGGCAGCGCGGCTGCGGTCAGCAGTGGATGCTCGGTGAACTACCGGGTCGTTGGCCAGTGGCCAGGCGGATTCCAGGGCGACGTCACGCTGACCAACCTCGGGGACCCGGTCACCTCTTGGACCCTGACGTTCGACTTCCCCGACACCGGCCAGCGGGTCGAGTACGGCTGGAGCGCCACCTGGTCCCAGTCGGCCAGCCGCGTGACGGCGTCCAGCATGAGCTGGAACGGATCGCTGAAGACAGGCGCCTCCACGACCATCGGATTCGTCGGCTCGTGGCGCGCCGCCAATCCCGTACCCCCGAATTTTTCGATCAACAACGTCCCCTGCACCGGTTCGGTGATCACACCCAGCCCGACGCGGACCACCAGCCCGACACCCAGCCCCAGCACCAGTCCCGATCCCGGCGGGCCGGCTCCGAAGCTGCGCGTGTCGGGCAACCGGATCGTCACCGCGGCCGGTCAGGCGTACCGGCTGCTGGGTGTCAGCCGCTCCAGCGGCGAATACGCATGCGTACAAGGCAAGGGCCAGTGGGACTTCGGCCCCGTGGACCAGGCGTCGGTCAACGCGATGAAGACCTGGAACATCCACGCGGTACGCGTGCCGCTCAACGAGCAGTGCTGGCTGGGCCTCAACGGCTCGCCCAGCGGAGCCACCTACCAGCAGGGTGTCAAAGACTACGTGAACCTGCTGGTGGCCAACGGCATCAACGTGATCCTCGACCTGCACTGGAACTGGGGCGCCTACACCAACAGCCCGGACTGGCACTGCAAGGACGAAGCCGCCGTCTGCCAGAAGCCGATGCCCGACGCGCGGTACGCCCCGCAGTTCTGGACCGGTGTCGCCAACACCTTCAAAGGCAACGATGCCGTCGTCTTCGACCTGTTCAACGAGCCATACCCGGATATGCCCGCCGAATGGAACAAGACCCTGGGCTGGCAATGCCTGCGCGACGGTGGCACCTGCACCGGCCTGCCCTACGCGGCAGCCGGCATGCAGGACCTGGTCGACGCGGTCCGGTCGACCGGCGCCACCAACGTCCTCATGGTCAGTGGTCTGGAGTGGACCAACGACATGCGGGAGTGGTTGGCGTACAAGCCGAACGACCCGCTGAACAACATCGTCGCGTCCTGGCACGCCTACAGCTTCAACGCCTGCGCGAACGAGTCGTGCTGGGACAGCCAGATCGCCCCACTCGCCCAGCAGGTGCCTGTGGTGCTGGGCGAGTTCGGCCAGGACAACTGCGGCTACGACTACATGGACCGGCTCACCAGATGGGCCGACTCGCACAGCATCTCCTACCTGGCCTGGACCTGGAATCCGTGGGGCTGCACCACCGGCGCCGTCCTCATCAGGGACTGGACCGGCACACCCGAACCCGGTGTAGGCGAGGGCTACAAAGCCCACCTGCTGACCCAAAGCCCCTATCTGTGACCGCTGTCTACGGTGACCCGGCTCGGCGTGGGCCTCAGCCAACCGGGTCGCCGTAGCCGGACGGCATCATCCGCTCATCGATTGAGGAGAGAACATGAGCCGAGCGCTGCGAGCCGCCGTGGCGGCCACGATGTTCCTCGCCGCTATCCCGCTCGTCCTTGTGGCCGCTATGCGGGCGGGCGCCCTGGAAAACGGCCTTGGCCGGACACCGCAGATGGGCTGGAACGAGTGGAACACGTTCGGGTGCAACAGCAACGACGCGTTGATCCGCGCGGTCGCCGACGCGATGGTCTCCACCGGAATGGCGGCGGCGGGCTATCAGTATGTCAACTTCGACGACTGCTGGTCCTCGCGCACCCGCAACGCCGACGGCACGCTACAGCCCGATCCCGCCAAGTTCCCCAACGGCATCAAGGCGCTTGCGGATTACGTTCACAGCAAGGGCCTGAAAATGGGTATCTACTCATCGGCCGGTACGACGACGTGTTCCGGATATCCCGGCAGCATTGGCTTCGAGGCACAGGACGCGCGCACTTGGGCATCCTGGGGAATCGATTATTTGAAGTACGACAACTGCGGTGACCATCGCGGGCAGACCAGCCAGCAGCGGTACACGGCGATGCGCGACGCGTTGGCGGCCACCGGCCGTCCGATCTTCTACAGCATCGTCAATTGGGGCCAGGACGCGGTATGGACGTGGGCCAGGCCGGTGGGCAACTCGTGGCGTACCACGGGAGACATCACCGACAGCTGGAACTCCGTGATGTCCATTCTGGACAGTCAAGCAGGACTGGAAGGCTTCTCCGGTCCGGGCGGATGGAACGACCCGGACATGCTCGAAGTCGGCAATCCCGGCCTGACCGACACCGAGTCGCGGTCCCACTTCAGCCTCTGGGCGCTGCTCAACGCGCCGCTGCTGGCCGGCAACGACATCCGTAACATGAGCCAGGCGACCCGGTCGATCCTGACCAACACCGACGTGATCGCCGTCAACCAGGACTGGGGCGGCAAGCAGGGCGCCAAGGTCCGCGACGACGGGCAGCAGGAGGTCTGGGCCAAACCCATGCGCGACGGCTCCGTGGCCGTCGTGCTCCTCAACCGCGCCAGCGAACCGGCCACCATCTCCACCACGGCTGGGCAAATCGGGTTGGCACCCGCAAGCACGTATACGGTGCGCGACCTGTGGTCCAAGACAACGACTCCCAGCGGCGGCACGATCACCGCGTCGGTACCCGCGCACGGCGTTGCCATGTACCGCGTCTCCGGTGCCGGCCTCGTCTCGCCCTCACCCAGCCAGACCCCCAGCAGCGGCCCGAGCCCGAGCACGTCGGCCACACCCACCCCGACCACCACACCCACACCCACTCCCGGAGGAGCAGCGGCTTGTACTGCGACCTACCGGGTGACCAACTCGTGGCCCGGCGGCTTCCAGGGCGAGGTGGTTGTCACCAACACCGGCACGGCCAGTACGGCCGGTTGGACGGTCAGCTGGACCTTCCTGGACGGTCAGGTGATCAGCCAGCTGTGGAACGGCAATCTGAGCCGAAACGGCGCGGCGGTGACCGTTGACAACCTGGACTACAACGGCGTCCTCGGTGTCGGAGCGTCAACGTCGTTCGGGTTCGTCGCCAGCTGGAACTCCGTCAACCGGCCGCCGACAGACCTCGCCTGCCGGGCCAGAAGATAGCCAACGCCATCGTTCCGGCCAGCCGCCTGTTCACCCAGGCCGTACCCAAACCCGGCGCCGGCGGAGGCTACAAAGCCCACCTCCTCACCCAGATCTCATAAGTCTGAAGCGAGCGCGACCCGGCCCGGAACGTTTGCCCAGCCGGCCGGGGCTCACCTCAAGGAAAGGACCCCGCGTATGCGCAAGAAGCTCGCCGGCGCGCTGTCAGTCGCGCTGGCCGCAGGCACGACGGCGGTCGCTCTGGTCACGATGACCGTCCCGAGCGTCAGCGCCGCCCCGTCCGCGTCGTACTCCTGGCGAAACGTCCGCCTCGATGCGGGCGGATTCGTCTCCGGCATCGTCTTCAACCCGGCCGAGCAGAACCTTATCTACGCGCGCACCGACGTCGGCGGCGCGTACCGGTGGAACCAGGGCAACAGCTCGTGGGTGCCGCTGCTGGACTGGGTGGGCTGGGACCGTTGGGGTTGGAACGGTGTGCTGAGCCTGGCCAGCGACCCGGTCAACCCGGCCCGGGTGTACGCCGCCGTGGGGATGTACCTCAACAGCTGGGACCCCAACAACGGCGCGATCCTGCGCTCGGCCGACCGGGGCACCACGTGGCAGGTCACCGAGCTGCCCTTCAAGGTGGGCGGCAACATGCCCGGACGGGGCATGGGCGAACGCCTGGCCGTGGACCCGAACAACAACAACGTGCTGTACTTCGGCACCGAGGGCGGCCAGGGCCTGTGGCGCAGCACCAACGCGGGCGTGACCTGGTCGCAGGTCACGAACTTCCCCAACGCCGGCAACTACGTGCAGGACTCGGCCGACCCCAACCAGTACCTGACATTCAACCAGGGCGTGGTGTGGGTCGCGTTCGACAAGGCCAGCGGGACCCCCGGCAGCACGACGCCCGGCATCTACGTGGGCGTGGCGGACCTGCAGAACACCGTGTACCGCTCCACCAACGGCGGGTCCACCTGGGAGCGCATCGCCGGCCAGCCCACCGGCGCATTCGCCCACCAGGGCGAGGTCGCCGGCGGCGCACTGTACATCGCGACCAGCGACAAGGGCGGCCCGTACGACGGCGGCACCGGCGCGGTGTGGAGATATCAGATCTCTACCGGCGCCTGGACGAACATCACCCCGCCCACCCCGGGCGGTGGCAACCCGTGGTACGGCTTCTCGGGCTTGTCCGTCGACAAGCGGGCCACCAACACCGTCATGGTCACCGGATACAGCTCGTGGTATCCGGACACGTTCATCTTCCGCAGCACCGACGCCGGCGCGACGTGGCGATCCTTCTGGGACTACGCGTACCCGAACCGCACCAACCACTACAACCTCAACATCAGCTCGGTGCCGTGGCTGACCTACGCCGACCAGAAGTCGCTGCCGGAGCAGGTGCCCAAGCTCGGCTGGATGACCGAGGCCCTGGAGATCGACCCGTTCAACTCCAACCGGATGATGTACGGCGGCGCCTCGGTCTATGGCACGACGAACCTGACCGCGCTGGACAGCGGCGGCACAGTCAACCTTGCGCCGATGGTGCGAGGCATGGAGTCCAGCGTCGTCACCGATCTGGTGAGCCACCCGAGCGGGGCACTGTTCTCCGGCATGCTCGACATCGGAGGGTTCCGGCACACGAACCTCGACGCCGTCCCGGCCCTGATGTACACGCCGTTCATGAGCGCGGTCACCAGCCTCGACTACGCCGAGGGCAATCCGATGTGGATGGTCCGCGTGGGCCAGACCGACCGCACGAACTCGGCGAACATCGCGTACTCCACCGACGCCGGAGCGAACTGGTTCTCCGGCAGCGTGCCCAACGGCGCCCAGCGCGGCTACGTGGCCATGAACGCCAACGCCAGCCGCGTCGTATGGAGCAGTGAGAACGCCGGCGTGTTCTTCTCCACCAGCGTGGGCGGCTCGTTCAGTCCGTCCAGTGGCCTGCCCAACCAGGCCCGGGTCGAGGCCGACCGGGTCAACGCCAACAAGTTCTATGGGTTCTCGGGGGGTACCTTCTACATGAGCACCAACGGCGGGCAGAGCTTCACCGCGGCCGCCACCGGCCTCGGCTCGACCGGCCAGTTCAAGACGATGCCCGGCGTCGAGGGCGACATCTGGCTCGCCAGCGACACCGGTGTCTACCACTCGACCAACTCCGGCTCGACGTTCAGCCGCATCGCGGCGAGCTCGAGCGCGGTGAGCATCGGATTCGGCGCGCCCGCCCCCGACCGCACGAACCGGGCGCTGTACACGATGGCCACGATCGACGGTGTCCGGGGCGTGTACCGCTCCGACGACGCGGGCGTCAGCTGGGTGCGGATCAACGACGACCAGCACCAGTACGGCAACGCCGGCCAGGCCATCACCGGTGACCCGAGCGTCTACGGCCGGGTGTATCTCGGCACCGACGGGCGGGGCGTCCACGTGGCCGATCCCGTCGGTCGTCCGCCGACGCCGACGCCCACCACGTCCCGACCACCAACGCCGTCACCGTCACCGTCACCGACGCCGACGGGCGCGGGTGGTTGCTCGGCCACGTTTGCGGCAATGGGCCAGTGGGGCACGGGCAGCGGCGGCTTCCAGGGCGAGGTCCGGGTCGCCAACACCGCAACGACCCGCACCACGAGCTGGACGGTGACCATGGCGTTCGCCAACGGCCAGACCCTGTCCCAGATCTGGGGTGGCCGGACCACGATCCCCGGCAGCAGTCCATACACCGTGCTCAACGAGGGCTGGAACGGCGCGCTGTCACCCGGCCAGACGGCGACGTTCGGGTTCCTGGGCAACTGGAACGCAGCCAACGACCCACCCACGGTGAGCTGCACCCGCACGCCTTAGCGACGCTTGGGCTGGGTCGGTGACCCAGCCCAAGCAGATGAAATCAGGGCGCCCCCGTCCGGCCTGCGGGAGGGGGACGCCCTCGCTGCGCGTGGCGTGTTCGCCGCTATGGCCGGGAGTCCGGCTCAGGGCCGAGCGGTCGACCGCCCGGGCCGTTCTGGTAGGTCAGCCAGGGCACCGACGGCACCCGGTCGGCTCCGGGCTTGCGGTAGTCGCACACTCCGTGCGGGAAGACGTGCCGCAGCCTGGTCCATTGCTCCGGGGTGAAGGCGACGTTGTATTCGCGCGGGTTGAGTGGTTTGAGTTGGCATTTGAGTACGTCGTTGGCCAGTGGCGCACCGGCGGCGATCCGTGGGTCGCCGGCGAACGGGAACGTTGTCCGGCAGGTGTTGGGGTTGGTTTCCTTGACGCCGTTGATGAAGCAGGCGTCGACCGCGTCGGCTGGTTTGTGTCGTTGGATCTTGGCGATTCGGGGTGAGGTGCTGCGATCGGCCTCCACAGCGGCTAGCCACCGGTCCATTAGGAGGAATGCCTGGTCCGCGATGGGCCCCGGTGGTGCGAGACCGGGTCCGGGGAAGGTCCAGATGATGTGGTTGTTGGCGTGTCCATTGGCGTTGCGGAGTCGTTCGCGCATGGCGTGGCTGTGGAAGGACGTGTGGATGTCGTTGAGGTTGTTGTTGGCGCGCAGGTCGATGATGGCGACGTTGTCGAGTTGCCGGGCGTCCTGGGAAAGGCTGCTGCGGTGGGCCGTTTGGACGGCGCCGGGGTCCGCGACGTTTCGGCTCGGCACGAAGTTGTGGTCGATGTCGACTCCGCCGATGTTCTCGTTGAGGTTGACGAACTGTTCCGGGGTGATTGCTGCTGCCTGCAACGCCCGCAGCCCGTACTGCACGCCGACATTGTCGAAGGGCAGCTTGGCGAAGCCGAATCCGGCGGCGTGCTCGGCGGGAGTCCATAGCTGCCGGGGTCGCCGGCCGAGGACTGCGACGAGGTAGTCCTGGTAGGTGCTGCGGCAGCCAGCAGGGTTGGTGACCGGGTGGTAGAGCTGTGCCTGTTGTTCGGGGGTCAGTGGTGTGGGGAAGCAGGACTGCAGGAACGGCGGCAGCGGTACCCCGGGTAGCGGCTGGGTGAAGGCGGGGTTTTGGCAGTTGCCGAAGGACGCGTCCCAGGCTTCGCAGGCTGTCCGGTCGGTCGGGGCGACGGGCACCGCGTTGCCCTGCGCCGCGGCCCGTTGTGCTGGGTCGGTCCACAGGGCGGGTGACACCGTGCTGAAGACCCTGCGCATGAGGTGACAGTCTTCGACCTCGACCAGGGCGCCGGACCACATGTCCTCGTAGCTGGCGTTGGGCTGGATGCCGTCGAGCAGGCCGGGGTAGGCGTTGGCGATCTCGTGCTGCTGGATCGACCCGCCGGACAGTCCTTGCGCGAAGGTGTACCGGATCTCGCCGTAGCGTTCGGAGATGTGTTCCTTGAGCATCATCACCGATTCCGCGGAGACGATAGAGTTGCAGTTGCTGCCGAGGACGTTCAACGACGAGGTCGCCACCATGAACCCGCGTGACAGTGCCCGGTCGATATGCACATTCTGCGCGAGGCCTTGGGTGTGGTAGGTGTTGCAGTTGGCCCCGAATGGATAGAACAGCTTGTGGTTCCAGCCGTTTTGGGCGTCCCAGGCGGTCCACGGCCGGGCGGGGTCGAACAGGACCGCTATCCGGTAGATGCCGCGGTTCTGGGTTCCGGTTTCCTCGCGGAACACGTACGGGACGGTGATTCCCTGGTCGGTGGTTGTCACGGCCACGTCTGTCGGTGGTGTCGTGGGGTCGTAAGGGGCGAATGCGCCGCTGGTGCGTCGGTAGAAGAACCGGTACGTGGGTTGGGCGTTGCACTGCGGGTCCTGCGCAGGCCCGAGGCCGTTGGCCTCGGTTGTGCAGACCCACGGTGCGACCTGCGGGCCTGAGAAGACCGGTCCGCCGTTGGGGTGGTTGGTGATCGTGATCCGGGCCGGGGCAGAGCCGTGCGGCGCACCGGCGACGACGGCGATCAGTTGGCTCCGGCCGACCGGTAGCCGTTCCAGAATGCCCAGGACACGGCCGTTGGGGCGGCGCGCGAACGCCTCGCTCACGTCTCGTGAGCCATAGTCCGTGGCGAGCAGCACCCGAAGCCGCGAGGCGTCCGCACCGGGCGGCAGCAGCACCTCGACCAGCGCGTCGCCGCCCGAGATCAAGTCTGCGCGGTTGGAGAGCATCAGCATTTTGACATTGCGGGGACTACCGGCCGACGGGTCTGGCGCGGCCCCGGTGACAGTTGGAGTGAAAGCGATGACCGCGCACGTCGCTGCGGCCACCACGGCGGTGAGGGAGGGCTTCATCCGTTTCTCCTCGGGCTTCGGCACCCACGCGGTGGGGGCCGGGCGGGGTTAGGACCAGTCGCGTTGGTCGTCGATGGTCGGGCCGTCCGGCAGGCTGGGTACGCAGACCACTTCGGCGGACAACCGCAGGTGTGCGCGGATCAGTTCGTGCACACGCTTTGACAGGTGTGGATCTGATGTGGGGGCGGCGACGATTTCGCATCGAAGGTTGTCTCGGTGGTCGGTTCGCTCGACGACGAAGCGGTATGCGGTCACGCCGGGCTCGCCGGCCAGCGCCGCGGCTGCCTGCCTGGGGTGCAGGAATACGCCGCGTACCTTGACGGCTTCGCCGGCCCGGCCCAGGACGCCGGTCAGCCGCAACGAGCCGTCGGCGCCGAGGGTCCAGGCGGATAGGTCACCTGTGCCGAAGCGCACGAGTGGTTGGTCCGGTCGTAGCAGGGTCACCACGACCTGCCCGATGGTGTCGTCGACGTGGGGTTGCCCGGTGCCCAGGTCGCACACCTGGATGAGAACGCCGGCTGGCAGGGCAAGCCCGGAACCGGGTCCGGTTTCGTAGCCGAGCAGGCCCGCCTCGGCGGTCCCATAGGCCTGGCGGACCGTCGGAACACGCTCGGTCAGCCACGATCGCAGCGAGTCGGGCAGAGGCTCGGCGGTGACCAGCGCACGGCGTACCGGAAACCGGACGTCGATTGCTTCGGCGGTGTCCACGAGCGCTTTGAGGTAGGAGGGCAGGCCGACGTAGCCGCGGGCCTGGACCGCGGCGGCGACCTGCACCTGCAGTTCCATGTTGCCGACCCCGGCGGGTATGACGGTGGCTCCGACGGCGAGGGCGGCCTCCTCGAACATCGCGCCCGCGGGAGTGAGGTGGTAGCTGAAGCAGTTGAGCACGGTGTCGCCGGCCTCGATGCCGGCCGCCCGTAGCGCGGGTGCCCACCGCCACGGATCGGTACCCGCCAGCTGTGGTTCGTACAGCGGGCCGGGTGAGGCGAACACCTTGCGTACCAGCGCCTGTGGCGCGACGGCACCACCGAACGGCGGGTCGGCGTGCTGCGCGGCGATCAGGTCGTCCTTGGTCAGTACCGGCACTCGGTTCAGGTCGGCCACCGAGGTCACCGAGGCCATGTGGGCCTTGGCAATGCGCTCGGCCAGCGCCGGTACGCGAGTGGTGGCCTGCGCGACTGCCGCGGCGACCGCCTCGTCCAATCCGTGGGTGTAGGCGTGGATCCTGTCGGCCAGCACCGGTACCTCCTATAGCCAGCGCTTGCGGCGCTTGTAGTGTTTGACATCGCGGTAGCTGCGCCGTCCACCGGCCTCGCCCAGGCCGAGGTAGAACTCCTTGACATCGGGGTTGTCGGCGAGTTCTGCGGCGGTTCCGGCCAGGACGATCCGGCCGGATTCCATGACGTAGCCGCGGTGGGCGACGGCCAGGGCGCGCCGGGCGTTCTGCTCGACCAGCAGGGCGGTCAGGCCGAGCCCGGTGTTGAGCCGCCGGACGATTTCGAACATCTCGTCCACCAGCAGGGGGGCCAGACCCAGCGACGGTTCGTCGAGCAGCAGCAGGCGCGGGTCGGACATGAGCGCCCGGCCTATGGCGAGCATCTGCTGCTCGCCGCCGGACAGGTAGCCGGCCACCCGGCCCCGCAGGCCGGCCAGCCGGGGCAGGAACTGGTACACGCGGTCGAAGTCCGCCGCGGCGCCGCGGGTGTACGCGCCGGCGACCAGGTTCTCGTGCACGGTGAGATGTTCGAAGACCCGCCGGCCCTCCATCACCAGGGCGATGCCACGGCGTACCCGTTCGGCTGGCTCGGCCCGGGTGATGTCGGCGCCGTCGAAGGTTACGGTGCCTTCGGTGACGGCGCCGTGCTCGGTCGGCAGCAGCCCGGTGATCGCCTTGAGTGTGGTCGACTTGCCCGCGCCGTTGGACCCGAGCAGCGCGACCACTTCACCGCGTGGCACGACGAGCGACATGCCGCGCAGCACGAGTATCACCTCGTCGTAGATAACTTCGACGTTGTCGACGGTCAGGAGCGTGTCCGTGCCGACCGCCGATTCACGCTCGCTCATCGCAGTGCCCCGGCCACGTGTCATGCCTTCGGTGCCACGGCCGCGGTCACCTCGGTGAACTTGCCGCCCGAGACCCGGTAGATGTTCGATGCGGTGGCACCGCGGTGACTGTCGGCGGAGAACTTGATCGGAGCGATGACGCCGCCGGTGTCCACGGCTGGCATCGTCTCCAGCCCGGCGCGGATGTTCGGGCCGGTGAGTTCCTTGCCGCCGCCGAGGGTCTTCTCGATGCCCTTGACCATCGCGTGCATGGTGTACCAGCCCTGGACGAAGTGCAGGCCCCTGTCGTCGAGGTCGATGCCCTTGCCCTGGCAGTAGTCGCGGACCGTCTGGTGGCCGGGCTTGGTGATGCCGGGCGGCGCGAACGGCTGGATCATCAGGTGCCCCTCCGCAGCGGTACCCGCGACCTTGATAAACAGTTCGTCGGCGCACCAGTTCAGGCAGACGATCTTCATGTCGAGCTTCTGGGCGGCGATGTCCTTGGCCACCACCGCGGCCGGACTGGACACGTTCTGGATCACCACGTACTTGGCGCCCTGAGCCTTGGCCTGCTGAAGAATGCCGACATGGTCGGTGGCCCCGGCCTTCATCGGATATGCCTTGAAACCAAGCTGGTAGCCCTTGTCCTTGATCCACTTTTCGGCGTCGGCAAGCGGTGCGGTGCCAAACGGCGAGTCATGGTGCAGCACCGCCAGTTGGGCTGCCGGATCCTGGGCGGCGATGTGGTCGATGGCGACCCGCAACTGGTCGGAGTAGGTCGGCGCCACCACGAAGTTGTACGGCGACTGCTTCGGGTCGGTCAGGACCTCGGCGTAGGACGCCGACATGAACGGAAGCTCGTCGTCTTTGACCTTGCTCCGCAGCGCCTCGCTGTCGCCGGTGCCCCAGCCCTGGATGGCCACGGCGCCCTCGGCGACGAACTTCTTGTACTTCTCCTCGGCGGTGGGGACCTTGTACTGGTAGTCCTCGCTGAGCGCCTTGATCTTGTGGCCGTCGACCCCACCCTTGGCGTTGAGATTGTCGATATAGGCGAGCATGCCCTCGTTGTAGGGTTTGCCGACGTCTGCGGTGGCACCGGTCAGGTCGGCGATGACACCGATGACGATGTCTTTTCTATCTTCGTTGCCGCCGTCGCCGGCGGTGGGTCCGCCGCACCCGGCGAGAAGCACGGTAGCCACCGCGGCAAGCGTGAGTTTGCGCATTGCGGTACTCCTTCGTGGGATCTTCGTGGGGTCCTTGTTGAGTGGGAACTTTCAGTAGCGGAACGGCCAGAACCGCACGTAGTCCTTGACCCGGCGCCAGATCCGATCCAGCCCGCGCGGCTCGAACAGCAGGAACAGAACGATGACCAGTCCGAATGCGGCCGCCTGCACGGCCGGCAGTTGGTCTGCGAGCAGGGGAACCCGGTTGCGCAGGGCGTCGGCGAGTTCGGCGAGCAACGGGGGTAGCAGCATGATGAAGGCCGCCCCGTAAACGGCGCCGGCTATGCTGCCGAGCCCGCCAACGATGATCATGGCGAGGTACTGGATCGAGACGTCTATGGTGAACCGTTCCCACGTGACGGTTTGGGTGTAGTGGGCGGTCAGGGCGCCGGCCAGCCCGACGTAACCCGAGGACACCGCGAAGGCCAGCAGTTTCGTGCGGGTCAGGTCGACGCCGATGGCCGAGGCCGCGATGTCGTGGTCGCGCACGGCCATGAACGAGCGGCCCAGGGCGGTGCGGAAGAGGTTGCGGGCGGTGACGACGGCCAGTACCGCGAGGCCGGCGATGATCCAGTACCAGACGAACTCGAAACTGGTCCGGGGCACCCGCCAACCGAAGAGGGTCAACCGGTCGACGTCGAGGAAGCCCTGTCCGCCGGTGAGCCAGCCCCACCGGCGGACCACGAAGATGATGATCTCTTGGCTGGCGATCGTCGCGATGGCCAGGTAGAGGCCCTTGAGGCGCAGCGCCGGCAGGCCGAAGAACGCACCAACCACCGCCGTCACCAGCACGGCGGCAAGCATGGCCAGCGGCACCGGCAGCCCGGCGCGCTGCACCAGCAGCCCGGAGGTGAACGCCCCGACGGCGAGGAAACCGCCCTGGCCCAGGGATATCTGGCCGGTGAACCCGACCAGAATGTTCAGGCCCACGGCGCCGATCGCGGCGATGCCGATGGTGTTCACAATGCCCAGCCAGTAGGGACTGACCAGCCACGGCAACGTGAGCAGGCCGGCAGCGACGACGACCAGCCGTAGGCGCTCGGCCGACGTGTGTCGCAGCCGCAGTTCGGAGGCGTAGCTGGTGTGGAAGACGCCGGCGGCGGTGGCGGCCATGTCAGACCCTTTCGATGCGTGGCTGGCCGAACAGGCCGTACGGGCGCAGCAGCAGGATGAGCACCAGCACGACGTACGGCACGACCTGTGAGGCGCCGGCCGACATGCCCTCGGCGTACTGGCTGGCCAAACCGATGACAGCGCCGCCGATGATGGTGCCGGGCACCGAGTCGAGCCCGCCGAGGATGACCACCGGGAAGACGACCAGGCCGAAGGTGCCCAGGTTCTGGCTCAGCTCGGCGATGTCGGCCAGCAGGACGCCCGCGATCAACGCGCTTACTGCGGCGAACGCCCACGCCAGGGCGAAGATCCTCCGTACCGAGATGCCCTGGACCAGTGCGGCCTGTTGATCGTCGGCGACCGCACGCATCGCGATGCCGTGCCGCGACCATCGGAAGAACACGGTGAACGCGGTGAGCACCACCGCGGCGACCGCGACGGCAACAAGGCGGTCCAGCGGCACCGTGGCACCCGCGACGGTGACGGTTCCGGCCGGCAGCACCTTGGGCATCTCGCGCGGGGTGGTGCCGAAGAACATCGTCACCACGGCCTTGAGGAGCGCCGCCAGGCCGATCGTCACCATGATCACCGCTAACGGGTCCTCACCGATCAGCGGCCGCAGGATCATACGTTCGATCGCGACACCGAGAACCACCGCCGCCGCCACCCCGACGAGCACGGCTG
>DASUXL010000301.1:0-5387 GCA_036377915.1 Candidatus Limnocylindrales bacterium | reverse complement strand
CCACCGCCCCGCGGGCAGGCGCAAGCTCACGATGCTGTCCCTGCTGAGCAGGCACAAGCTCGTCTTCGCCACCGTCGCGTTGCTTGTGGCCGGCGAAACCGCACTCCTGCAGTCGGGGCCGCTGCTCGTCCAGATCGGCATCGACCACGGTATCCTGGCCGGCGACCGGGGAGTGCTTGTGGCGGCGGCGATCGCGTTCGTGGTGAGCGTTGTCGCGGGCTGGTTCACCACCGGCGGGCGGGTGCGCCAAAGTGGACGGTTGGCCGCGGCGACAATGCGCGACCTTCGGGTGCGCGTCTTCACCCACCTGCAGCGGCTGTCGATGGATTTCTACACCGACGAGAAGGCGGGCGTCATCCTGACCCGGATGACCTCCGATGTCGAAGCGCTACAACAACTTTTCCAGGAGGGCCTGGCCCAGTTCGCGGTACAGGGCCTGACCATGCTGATCGTCACGGTGGTGCTGTTCACCTACGACCCCTACCTTGCGGCGCTGACACTCCTGCTCGTCGTGCCGTTCCTCGCGGTGCTTTCGATCTGGTTCCGCCGCCAGTCCGACATCGGTTTTGCCCGGCAGCGCGACACCATCGCCGCGATGTTCGCCGACCTGTCCGAGAGCCTCAACGGCACCCGCATCGTCACCGCGTTCAACCGCCAGGACCGCAACATCGTCAACCATCGGTCGTTTTCCGGCCGGTACCGCGACGCCAGCGACTTCACCGGCCACATCGCCGCCATCTACGGCCCGGGCACGTCCATCGTGGGCATGGTCGGCATGGCGGTGCTGCTGCTCATCGGCGGGCGGCAGGTGCTGGCCGGCGAGCTGAGCATCGGGGTGCTCACCGCGTTCGTGTTGTACCTCAACGCCTTCTTCGCCCCGGTGCAGCAGCTGGTCCAGCTGTACACCAACTATCAGCAGGCCCGCGCGGCCGTCGTCAAGCTCAGCGGCCTGCTCGCCCTCGACCCGACGGTGCGGGAGAAGGACGGGGCGGTGCAATTACCTCCGATCCAGGGCTCCATTGAATTCCGCGAGGTCCTTTTTGGGTACCAAGAAAGCCGCCCCGTATTGAAAAATGTCACCTTGCGCATCGCCCCGGGCGAGACAGTCGCCTGCGTCGGCCCCACCGGGGCAGGCAAGTCCACCCTCGCCAAGCTCGTCATCCGGCTGCACGACCCGGATTCGGGCAGCATCCTGCTCGACGGCTTCGACCTGCGCGACGTGTCCCTGGCCAGCCTGCGCCGCCAGATCGGGGTGGTGCCGCAGGAGCCGTTCATGTTCGCCGGCACCCTGCGCGACAACATCGGTTTCGCCCGGCCCGGCGCGACCGACGACGAGCTGTGGGCGGCGATCGACGCGGTCGGCCTGCGGGATCTGGTGGAGCGCACCCCGCTGGGCCTGGATGCGCCGCTGCACGAGCGCGCGCAGTCGGTCTCCTCCGGCCAGCGCCAGCTGCTCGCGCTCGCCCGCGCGTTCCTCGCCCAGCCTCGCGTCGTCGTCCTCGACGAGGCGACGTCCAATCTGGACCTCGCCTCGGAGCTCAAGGTGGAGCAGGCGCTGGACCGCCTCCTCGAGGGGCGCACGGCTTTGCTTATCGCGCACCGGCTTTCGACGGCGATGCGGGCCGACCGGATCGTTGTCGTGGACGACGGGCGCATCGCCGAGACCGGCACGCACGCCGAACTGCTTGCCGCCCAGGGCAAGTACGCCGCGATGTTCGAAACCTGGTCGCGGGTCTAAGGATTGCTGGCGACGCCCCAAAGGTCGCTGACCGTCGAGGTCATCAGCACGTCCTTCTTGTCGGTGTACAGCGGCGGCAGGCTTTCCCTGTGCCGCTGAGCCGCGGCCCAGTCGGGGTCGGCCCGGACCTCGGCCTGGATGCGCTCGTACTCGGTGCGGTCGTCGTACTCCCAGACCGCCACGACGCGCGAGTCCTCCGTCTCCCACCGGCCGATGAGCCTGGCGCCATGGCGCTGGTGGATCGGCAGCAGGTGGTCGCGGAAGAGGTCGTGGAACTTGGGCAGGTTCTCGGCTACGGCTTGGTAGGTCCGCATTCGATAAATCATGGAAGTCCTAAAGGGAGCTTAGCCACCGGGTGTCGGCGAGGCGGGCGTGGCAGCGTCTGAGTCGGTCCCGATGAAGTCGGCGTGGTTGATCAGCCAGGTGGGCAGCGTCTTGTCGCGGATGGCGGCCATCATCTCGACCGACTCGGCGGTCAGCGCCTCGTCAGAGCCCCCATCGATCGTGTTGACCTGTCCCGCGTTCGTTTTGACCTGCGTCATCTGGTTGGCGATGTCTTTGAACGTGAACAGATAGTCTGCTACGGGAACGCCACGGGTGTCGAGTACGAAGGCCTTGCCGGCGGCTTCCATCACGCCCTTGAGCTTGCCTGGGTCGGCGAGCATCCCCTTGCTCGTCGCCTCCTTGATGATCTGCTTGATCAGGTGCTGCTGGTGCTGCTGGCGGTCGTAGTCGCCCCTGGGGCAGCAGCTGCCCTTGCGTAGCCGCGAGTACTCCAGGGCCAGCTGCGGCGTCATGCGCTGGCAGCCCACCGTGTAGTTGTAGTGGCTGCCGCCGGCCGGGATGCCGCGCACCTTGTCCGCGGCTTCGTCGAACCACACGTACTCGCTGACGATGTTGCCGTTCTTGTCCTTGGCCAGGTGGATCGCCTGGGCGGGGCGGTCGACGCAGATGGTGACCCCGCCCAGCTGGTTGAGGACCGCCTCGAACCCGGCGAAGTCGATGATCGCGGCGCCGTTGAAGCTGATGCCCCAGTTCTGCTTGATGGTCAAGGCGAGTAGCTCCATGCCGCGGGAGCGTTTCTCGACCTCGGTGCCCGGGCCCTTGTAGCCGCCCTGGAACGCGGCGTTGATCTTCGTGCTCCAGCCTTTGAAGTTATTTTTCGGGTAGTCGGGGATTCTTACCCGCAAGTCACGCGGAATCGAGACAAGATAGGCCTGATCATGCGAAGCGGGAATGTGGACCATAATCATCGTGTCCGAGCGGACCGAGTCGTTGTTCTGGTCCTCCCGCTGGTCAAGCCCGACAAGAAGCAGGTTGACGGGTCCCTCGATGGTGGTGCCCTGCGGTCCGGCGTCGCCGAGCAGATTCTCCTGCGGCACGGCCTCCGTCGCCCAGCCGATGACCACCTTGGCCGCAACCAGGCCACCACCGCTGACCACCATCATCAGCGCGCCCAGCACCACCAGACCCTTGGCCCAGAAAGGGGATTTGCGCTTGGACCGGCGTGGGGCACTGTACGTATGGGGGGTCCGGGACTTGCGGCTTGACGCTGGCATGCTTCTCCGTTCCGGGCTTGCGTGCTGGCGCCCATCATGACACCGGCAGCGGTAAGTATCCCAACCCAGAATCTGGCAAGCTCGTCTCTGTCGCAACGTGGTCTTGCTGCCTGTGAGAAACTCTCGGGCGTGCAAACCGAAGCCGGTGTCCGCTCCGAATCAGTCGGCGTGCGCGCCGCGCGCCGGCCGCATGCCGACCGCCTCTGGTGGGTTTTGACCGGTTTGGTGCTGGCGATCGGCGTCGCCGGCCAGGCACGGGTGTGGGCAAGCGACCGTGGCTTCTGGAACGACGAGCTCTACATCGCCCTCAACATCCGCGATAAGAGCTTTGCGGCTCTTGCCGGCGGGCTGCGATATGCGCAGGTTGCCCCGCCGGGGTGGCTTATGGGCGAACAGCTGATCTACGAGATGCTGGGCAGCGACGAGCGGGTGCTGAAGTTTCCGCAACTGCTGGCCGCGATCGCCACGCTCGTGCTCACCGTCCTGATCTGCCGCCGGGTGGTCGGGCGCTGGGCGGCCTTGGCCGCGGCCGGGTTGATGGTGCTGGCACCGGAGCTGTACTACTACGCGGGTGAGCTGAAGCAGTACTCGTTGGAGGCCGCCGCCGCACTGGTGATCATCGGGGCGGCCGGCATCCTGGGGGAGCTGAGTTCTCAGGGGCGGCTGACCCGGCGCCGCGCGATCTGGTTGAGCGTGGCCGTGTTGCTGTCCTGCGCGGCCAGTTACAGCGCGCTGGTCGTGGCGGCCGGATCCCTTGCCGCTCTGCTCGCCATCGCCGCGATCAACAAGGCGCGGCGGCAGGCCTGGTGGGCCCTCGGTGTGATGCTGCCCGGCCTGGTCGTGTCCGGCGGGCTAGCGGCGCTGCGGATGCAGATCACGTTCCTGTCCAATCAGGACTCGTTCTTCCCCAACGGTTTGCCGCCCGAGGGCGCGGGACCGGGCGAGATCATCGCCTGGCTGCCCGGGATGTGGCGGGGCCTCGTGGCCGATCCGCTGCACTGGGGCCTGCCCTGGCTCGTCCTGGTGCTTTGCCTGGCAGGGCTGGCCGCGATGGTGACGCGGGGCAAGGCGGTGTGGGCGGCCATCCTGGTCGGGGTGCTGGGTGCCGCGATCGGCGCGGCCGCGGTCGGCGGCATGCCGATCGAGGATCGGGTCGCGCTCTACCTGGTTGGGCCGATAGTCATCATGGTGGTCGCCGCTTTCGACGGTGGGGTTCGGGCGCTGGGCCGTATCAGGAGTCGGCTGGGCGCCGTCGCGGTGGCGCTTGCGCTCGTCGCCGGGCTGGGCGGTGTCTTGATGAGCGTCCGGCCCGCCGCGGTCGAGGCCTATGACGAGGTGACCGAGCCGCTCTACCGGGACAACGCCCGCGAGGTGATGCGCGAGGTCAAAGACCTGGTCAGGCCCGGCGACGTGATCCTCGTCTACGACTTCACCCAGCCGCTTGCCTCCTGGTACGGCACGGAGTATCAGCTGCCGATCGTCGGCCTGATCGGTCCCGTGACCGGTTGTGATCCGGCCACGGTCGACGTTGCCTTGGGCAACGCGGATCGGGTCTGGTACGTGCGAGGGGCACGCCTGAGCTACCACCCGGCCAACTACCACGCCCACGTGCTCGCCGAACTGACCAAGCGCGGCACCATCGTCGAGTCGAAGGTCTACGGCGAAGGGGACGTCTTCGGCTCCGCGCCGGGCTGGGCGATCATCGACCTGACGAGGGGTGCCGACCCAAACCCGCCCAAACCAGAACCGAACGCGGACCCGGCATACAACTGCGCCACCGTCACGCCCGACTGGCTTTAGCGAAACAAAATTTCATGGCAGCATGCCCGCATGAAACGACTTCACACGATCAGCCTCTTAGCAGCGGCGGCGCTGGTCGCGAGCGTTCCCGCCACGAGCGCGACCGCGCTGCCCGAAGACCCGGCCGTGGTCAGGCTGGCGGCGACGCTCGACGCGATCCTTGCCGACTCGCGCCTGAACGGCTCGCAAGCCTCCGTCGTCGTCCGCGACACCACCGACGGCCAGACGCTTTACGACCGCAACGGCAACCGGCGCCTGGTCCCCGCCTCCAACACGAAACTGCTCACCTC
>DASUXL010000300.1:0-5532 GCA_036377915.1 Candidatus Limnocylindrales bacterium | reverse complement strand
CACGTTGCCGCCGCACATCGAGGCGACGAGGTCCGGCCGGTGGATCGCGACCCTTGTGCCGTCACGGAAAGAACCCGCACCAAGGGTCAGCGCCAGCAGATCGTCGGCGGCGCCGGCGGCAAGAGCGTTGGCGGCAAGATGCGGCACGTGGCTGACGATCGCCACGGCCCGGTCGTGCTCCTCGGTGGTGACCGGGACGACCCGCGCCCCGAGCTCGATGACCAGCTCGGCGACGGTCAGCCAGTCGCCGAGCGCCACCGGGTCGTCAAGGCACAACACCCACGCGCAGCCGGTGAACAGCTTGGGATCCGACGCCCCGAAACCGGTGATCTCCCGTCCCGTCATGGGATGCCCGCCGATGAACCCCGCCACCGGCGACGCGCCCCGGCTCAACCTGTCCGCCACCGCGTCCTTGACCACGCCCTTCACCGACGTCACATCGGTGATCAGCCCGCTGAACCCGCTGGAGACAAGGGCGTCGAGGACCGTGTCGATGGCGGTCAGCGGAACCGCGAGCACGACCAGCTCGGCATCGGCCGCGGCGTCGCGGACCGTCGCCGTGACCTGCCAGCGCGCCCCGGCGCGGGCACGCGCGGCGGCATCACGCGCCGTCGCCCGCACCGCCGGATCCGCGTCGAAGGCCAGCAACCGGTGCCGCCCGCTCGCGGCCAAGCCCTGAAGGAGCGAGCCACCGATGAGGCCCAGACCTATCACCGCGATGTTCACGCACGCAGCCTGCCACACTTCACCACCGTCCAGCGATGGGCTCGTTGGTCATGACATGCGGGGTTTACTGTCGTTGGGCGCATTCGCGATGGCGCTTCTGGTTCCTTCCCAGGCTTTGGGGGTACCGGTCCGGTCCGACCCGATACCGTCGGCCACCTTCGACGGTGCGGTGCAGGCCGCCGTGTACTCCGGAGACGTGATCTATCTCGGCGGCGATTTCACGCACGCGATCGTCAACGGCATCGGCTACCGCCGCGACCGGCTTGCCGCCGTCGACGCCCGCACCGGGGCGCTGCTTGACTGGACGCCGAGCGCGAACGGCAGGGTCACCGCGATCGCGGTCGACTCGTCCGGGGTCTACGTGGGCGGCGACTTCACCGCCATCGACCTGAAGGCCCGCGACAACCTGGCGAAGCTGAGCCGCTTCGACGGGCAGCCGCTTCCCGGGTTCCAGCAACGCATCTACGGCAGCGTCAGGGCGGTCGCGGTGGGTGGCGGGCGGGTCTATGCCGGCGGGTCCATCTCGCAGGTGGGCCGGGAGGCGCGCGGCCGGCTCGCCGCGTTCGACGCCGAGACCGGCTCGCTCGACACGGGCTGGGCCCCGATGGCCGACGACAACGTGTACAGCCTCCTGGCCACCGACGATCGGGTCTATGTCGGCGGCAGGTTCGGCAGCATCGACGGGTACTCCAAGACGCAGAAGCTGGCGGCGGTCCACCCGGTCACGGGTGAGGTGGACGGGTCGTTCCAGTCACGGGTGCATGCGTACGTCAACGCAATCGTCGTCTCGGGCGGGGCGGTCTACGCCGGTATCGACGGCGGCGGGGGCCGCGCCACCGCGATGAGCCTCTCCGGAGATCTAAAGTGGACGGTCAGCATGGACGGCGACATCAAGGCGATGGCGCTGCTCGACGACCACCTTTACGTCGGCGGGCACTTCGACGCGGTGTGCAAGACGAACCGGCTCGGCACCATCGACGGGATGCGGGGCAGCCAGTGCCTCGACGGCTCGTACCGGCGGATCAAGATGGCCGCGTTCAGCCTGGACGGCGGGCTGCAGCCGTGGGCCGTCGAAGCCAGCGGCACGGTCGGGGTATCGACCATGATGGCGAACCCGTCGCTGGGGCAGCTGTTGGTGGGCGGCTACTTCAAGCACGTCAACGGCGCGGGCCAGGAGCGCTTCGCCCTGTTCAACCTGTCGTCCTGACGATTCAATGTATTCAATGTGTCGTCTTGACGAAGCTGGCAAGGAACGCGACAACGATCGGCGTCAGCACCACGAAGCCGGCCTTGAGCTCACCGAAGGTGGTCTGGTCGAGGCCGAGCATCTTCTCCAGTTTCTGCCGTTCCTCGGCGGCGTCGACAAGCTCGGCGACGCCGGTGTCGGCGAGCGAGAAGTTCCGCTCCACGAAGATGGCCCCGCGGCGGCGCAGGGCGCTGGCGGTAGGCACGTAGATGGTGGCGATGACGAACGAGGCGACGACACCGGAGAAGATCCCGACGTTGGGGTCCTGCCTCGTCTCGCCCCAGTTGGCCCCGGCCACGTTGACCGCGATGATCAGGAGGACCAGCACGCCGAGCTGGCTGAGCATGCGCGAGGACATCTGGCGCATGCGGAGCAGCGCGTTGAGCTGCTGGCCGGGTGAGCCGGGCAGCGGATCGGCGGCCACCTGCCGGATCGCGGCAAGGGTCGCGGCGCTCGACAGCCCACCGGCGATCGCCAGGCCGGCCAGGGCAGCGCCGCGCCAGCTGAGGGTTTTGGTGTCCTCGAACGCGTAGCGCGCCGAATAGATGAGCGCGGCGGCGATCACAAGCATCAGGACGATCGACAGCCAGACGCGCCAGAGCCGGATGCTGTGGTACCGCTTCACCTCACGCCAGCGGCCGAAGCCGAAGCCGAACGCCTCACCGGCGGCGGCGCCGAGCAGGCCCCCCACCAACACGAAGATCAGCCATGGGGTGAGGTCCTTCTCACCCGTTACCTGGTCGATCCGACTGCTCGCGGCGAGGCTCACGCCGATGACGGCGCCGATCAGCATCGTCAAAAGCCGGTATTCGCCAACAGAACCCACGTCGCCGTGGTCGGTCTCCAGCACACTCTCCCCAGTCGTGGACATGGGCGGGAATGTAAGCCGCCATACCGGCCGGAGACAATGGGTCGCATGAGGGAAACGCTGCGCGGCGACTGCCACGTGCACACCGACTGGTCCGACGGCGGAGACTCGCTGCACGAGATGGTGCAGGCAGCGGCCGAGGCGGGGCACGACTATGTGGTGATCACGGACCACTCGCCCAGGCTGCGGATCGCCAACGGACTGTCGGTAAGCCGTCTACGGCAACAGCTCGAGGTGATCGCCGAGGTTAACGAGGCGTTGTCGGAGACCGGGTTCCGGGTACTCACCGGGGTGGAGGTGGACATCCTCGCCGACGGGTCGCTCGACCACGACCCGGAGATCCTGGAGATGCTGGATGTGGTGGTCGGCTCGGTACACAGCGAGATGAGAATGGACAAGGGGGCGATGACCCGGCGCATGGTCAAGGCGCTCGCCAACCCGCACCTTGACATTCTGGGCCACTGCACGGGCCGCAAGCTGCCCGTCGCGACCGATGCCTCGCACGCCTCGTCGCGCCGCCGCCCGCCCAGCAGCTTCGACGCCAACACCGTGTTCGCCGCGGCGTTGAAGCACAATAAGGCCGTCGAGATCAATTCGCGGCCGGATCGGCTCGACCCGCCGTCGAACATGCTGCGCAAGGCGGTCCAGCTCGACGGGCTGCTGTTCTCGATCGACTCCGACGCGCACGCTGTGGCGCAACTCGACTGGCTCAAGAACGGGTGCGAGCGGGCCGAGGCGGCCGGGCTGGAGCCGGAGCGGGTGGTCAATACGTGGAGCGTGGACGAACTGCTTCAGTGGTGCGACTCCCACGCTTGATCGCAATTTGCCTGGCAATCCCCGTCGCCGCGCCCTCCCACGCGCGATTTGCCTGGCAATCGTCCCCGGGAGGGGCCTCGGGAGGGGGGTTTGCCAGGCAAATTGCGGGATCTTGGGGCGTGAGAGGATGGGAGGCGTGATGATCCCGAACGTGCTCGCATCCCGCTACGCCTCCACCGAGATGCGCCGGATCTGGTCACCCGAGGAAAAGATCAGGGCGGAGCGCCGGCTTTGGCTCGCGGTGCTGCGGGCTCAACGCGATTTGGGGGTACCGGTTCCAGACGGAGTGATCGGAGACTATGAGCGCGTCCTGGACACGGTCGACCTCGCCTCGATCGCCGAGCGCGAGCGGGTCACCCGGCACGATGTGAAGGCGCGCATCGAGGAGTTCAGCGCGCTGGCCGGACACGAACACATCCACAAGGGCATGACGTCGCGGGATCTGACGGAGAACGTGGAGCAGCTTCAGATCCGGGAGTCGCTGCTGCTGATCCGGGATCGGGTCCTGGCGTCGCTGGCACGCCTGGCCGCGCTCGCGGTGCGGCACGAAGGCACTATCATGGCGGGGCGCTCGCACAACGTCCCGGCCCAGGCGACCACACTCGGGAAAAGGTTCGCTTCCGCGGCGGAAGAGCTGCTTTACGGGTACCCCCGGATTGAAGATCTTATAAATCGTTATCCGCTGCGCGGTGTGAAGGGGCCGGTCGGCACGGCCGCCGATCAGCTCGACCTATTCGACGGCGATGCCGCCAAGGTCGCCGAGCTGGAGCAGCGCGTTGCGGCGCATCTCGGCTTCGGGCAGGTGCTCGACTCGGTTGGCCAGGTGTACCCGCGCTCGCTGGACTACGACGTCGTGTCGGCGCTGGCCCTGCTCGGCGCGGCGCCGTCAAGCCTGGCCACGACGGTCCGGCTGATGGTCGGGCAGGAGCTGGTCACCGAGGGCTTCAAGCCGGGCCAGGTCGGGTCGTCGGCGATGCCGCACAAGATGAACACCAGGTCCAGTGAGCGGATCAACGGGCTCGCGGTGATCGTGCGCGGGTATGCCGGAATGGTCGGGGAGCTGGCCGGTGACCAGTGGAACGAGGGCGACGTGTCGTGCTCGGTGGTGCGGCGGGTCGCCTTGCCGGACGCTTTCTTCGCGCTGGACGGGCTGTTCCAGACGTTCCTGACCGTGCTCGACGAGTTCGGCGCGTACCCGGCGGTGATCGAGCGGGAGTTGGACAGGTACCTGCCCTTCCTGGCGACGACGAAGATCCTGGTGGGCGCGGTCAAGAAGGGTGTGGGCCGGGAGACCGCGCACGAGGCGATCAAGGAGCACGCGGTGGCGGTGGCGCTGGCAATGCGCGAGCAGGGCCAAGCTGGCAACGATCTGTTTGACCGGCTCGCGGGCGATGCGCGGCTGGGGCTGAGCCGGGACGAGATCGACGCGTTGGTGTCGGACAGGTCAGCTTTCGTAGGCGCCGCGAGGTCCCAGGTTTCGGCGGTCGTGGCGAAGATAGAGAAGTTGGTGGCGCAGCATCCAGAGGCGGCCGCCTACACGCCGGGCGACATCCTGTGAAATGGGCCTGATCTACAGCTACCAGGTTTTCGTGGACCCGGCCAGGGCGCCCGACCTGTTCACGGGGTTGGTGCCGATGCTCGAACCCGAAGGCGTGACAGAGCTCCGGTTCGGTGGGGGCCGGACGGTGAACCTGCCGTGCACCAGCCTGTTCGAGGAGGACCGGACGATCGTCGTCGACGGCGGCGAGGACAGCATCGACGCGTTCGATCTGGACCTGGTGATGCGCTTCGACGGCATCGAGGAGCCGATCGGTTATGTCTATGGGACCTATGACGTCGTGGATGCCTTGTGGCGCTTCAGCTTCAGCGCGGCGAC
>DASUXL010000299.1:0-2028 GCA_036377915.1 Candidatus Limnocylindrales bacterium | reverse complement strand
TACACGAACTCGCAGCCGACCCTGACCTGACGTTGGCTCATGTACTCATGGTCCATGGCTCCCGTCTCGTCCGCGCAACGGGGCCAGAGAGCCGTGTCGCCGGGGAGCGGTCGCTAGACGTTCTGGTTCGTCGTGGGCGGGTGGGTCTTGAGTTTGCGGGCGAGGCGTTCGGGCGTGGGCCAGCGGACGTTGTGGACCCAGCCGAGCTTCTCGAACGCCCAGATCAGCCGGGCGGAGACGTCGATCTGTCCACGGCGGACACCGTGGCGGGCGCAGGTGGGGTCGGCATGGTGGGAGTTGTGCCAGGACTCGCCCATGGATGCGATGGCCAACGGCCAGAAGTTCGCGGACTTGTCCCGCGCTGTGAACGGCCGATCGCCGATCAGGTGACAGATCGAGTTCACCGACCACGTCACGTGGTGCAGCAGAGCAAGACGGACCAGGCTGGCCCAGAAGAACGCGGTCACCGCGCCCCACCACGACATCGTGATCAACCCGCCCAACACCGCGGGCGCCACCAACGTGACAACGGTCAGCAACGGGAACAGCTGGTTCACTCGGCGAACGTCGCGGTCGGCGAGCAGGTCGGGGGCGAACCGCTGGGCGTTGGTCCGCTCTCGTTGGAACATCCAACCCATGTGCGCGTGCCAGAAACCCTTGACCAGCGCCGCGGGTGTGGTGCCGAAGCGCCAGGGGGAGTGTGGGTCGCCTTCCTTGTCGGCGAAGGCGTGGTGGCGGCGGTGATCGGCCACCCAGCCGATGACCGGCCCCTGCATGGCCGTGCTGCCCACCACAGCCAGCGCGATCCGCAACCAACGCTTCGCCTTGAACGCGCCGTGCGTGAAGTAGCGGTGGAAGCCGACGGTCACACCCAGGCAGGTGACGGTGTAGAAGAACGCGGCCAGGCCGACGTCGACCCAACTAAGCCCCCAGCCCCAGGCGAACGGCACCGCCACCGCGAGGGCGAGCAGAGGCACGATCGCGAACGCCTTGACCAGCCACGCCTGTGTCGTCGTCTTCTCACCCGCCAACATCGGCTCCGGGCCGTCGGCGGAGACTCTTCGCGGGTACGGCTGATGTTCTCGGATCATGGTCATGGCGCTACCTCCGGCAGCTCGGTGGGGAAAGCTGTACCGGGGGTCCCAGCAACGGCTTCGGGCGAGAATTGACCCTTCGGGTGCGGCTAAACGTGCGCCGTCACCGGTCGGCACGTCAGCGGTAGAATGGAAGGCAGCGGTCCGGCAACGGCTGCTCCAGTAGGCCGGACCGCGAGGTGGCCGGGCGTGGCGCGGCCCTGGCCTTCAGAAGCGAAGGGTCAGCACCCCGGTTACCGTCTCATCGTCACTTGACGTCTTGACGACGTTCCGCATGGTCGAGTTCGGCGTTGCCCGCGGTCACGATAAGGGCGAGTTCCCGCAGCTTGATGTTGAGCTCTTGTGAAGTGCGGCGCAGCAAGGCGAACGCCTGCTCGGCGGCGATTCCCCGCCGGGCCATGAGAATGCCCTTCGCCTGGCCGATGGCGTCGCGGCTGTCCAGTGCCTGGCGTAGCTGTTCGGCCTTCAGGTCGCCCCGGGACACGGCGCTGGTCGTGGCAAGGGCCAGCGAGGCATGGGTGGCCAGCAGCAGGAGAATGTCACGGTCGGCAGGCGCGATACCGCGCGGAGCGCGCGAGTACACGTTGAGCGCACCGGAGAGCTGCGGGCTCTTGGCATCGGGCAGCAGAGCGGTCGAGACCAGCGATCGGAACCCGAAGGCCGCCGCGGCCGGTCCGAACCGTGGCCAGCGCGGGTCGGTGGCCAGGTCGTCGCTGATCGCGATCGCAGGCCCGGACGGCCGCGCCGCCTCGACGCAGGCGCCCTCCCCGAACCGGTACTGGAGCTGATCGAGGTCGCTGGCAGCCTGGCTGGTCTCGACCGGGGTGTGAAACTCGCCGTCAGGGCTGCGCAGGGTCACGCTCACCAGGTCGGCGCCCGGCACGATGTCCCGCGCCGCGGACACGACCCGATCCAGAACGGCCGCCACCGAGCC
>DASUXL010000298.1:0-5537 GCA_036377915.1 Candidatus Limnocylindrales bacterium | reverse complement strand
CGGCGAACTTGTCGGGATCGGCCCACACGTGGCGGTACCCCCGGATCTCCCGGCCAAGCATCGTGGCGTCATCCCCGGTGGCCCGCCCCTCGGCCACAAACTCGTCCATGGCCGCGATGAATGACTCCCGCACGCGTTCATGCGGTCTGATCAACTCAGGCATGCCGCCATCTTCTCAGCCCCGCACGGCGGCTAAGCGACGAGGGCGAAGCTTGCGTACGGCTCGCCCAGCTCCGTGCGCGGCGCGGTGCGGTCCGGGCTCACCTCGGCGCCGACCCAGCCGCGGAAGCCGCCCGCGTCGTCGATGACCTGCAGCAGCGGCCGGACGTGGCTGTTGAGCTGATAGCAGCCGTCGTAGGACAGGCACTCGCACCAGAACTCGTAGGTGTTGCGCCGCCCACCGAAGGCGTTGCTCAGGTAGTAGAAGCGCCGGTTGGACGCGGCCAGGCGGGCCGCGCACGCCTCGTAGTTCGGGCCGGGGGCGCAGCACGACGACACCCCGCAGCCGGCGTTGTTCTGCACCATGCCCAGGCACGACCCGTCGTCGCAGAGGTTCCAGTTGCTCATCGTGAGCCCGCCCGCGCCGCCGCGGGTCCAGTTGGACATGACGCCGTTGTGGATCGTCTGGCCCTCCAGCAGGTAGGTGGCGGTGGTCGCCCGGACCGCGGCCATCGAGGCCTTGCTGTTGACGGCGAGGGAGGCGTTGCTGCCGTGGCCGATGCCGCCGGTGAGCGAGTAGTTGTCGGTGGCGAGCGCCATGCGGGCAAGGCCGGTGCCGTGGGCGCTCACGTTCCAGGTCTCGGCCAGGTTGACCGCGGTGGTGCCGCCGTTGATGGTGCTCGAGGTCCACGTGATGGCGACCTGTGCGGTGGCCGGGTTGTAGGAGTAGGTCCCGGTGAAGCGCCCGTTGGGGTTTCCGGTGAACCCGGGTGCCGTCTTGATGGCGCAGTTGTTGCGCGGGTTGGTGCCGGGCACCCAGCTGCCGCAGTAGTAGACGTCCCCGCTCGGGATCGGGAGCGGATGGTCCGCCTGGTTCCAGGTCCAGAAGTTGTGCTCGACGGCGTTTGTCGTGCCGTTGAACACGATGTACCCCAGGCGGAGGTAGTTGCGGAAAGCGTCGGTCCGGAAGCCCGAGGTGCTGACCACCCAGTTCTGTTTGCCCAGCGGCGGCGCGGCGTGCGCGGGCGGCGCGGCGATCAGCTGGGCGGTGACTAGGCAGACCAGTGCGGTCAGGATTCGCGTCAGGACGATCACGATGCCGGATTCTACGGCGATCGATAAGCTTTCGCGATCCCGCCCCGCTCGGGGCCGAACAGCGTGACCAGGTCGTCCCAGCTGTCCGGGTCGACAGGTCGGACCACATACTTCATGAGGTAGTTTCTACCGGGTGACTACGGTAGAAGTCTCCTCGTTGGAGGGGTTCCGCACCGAGCTGAACGGATACTGCTACCGCATGCTCGGCTCTTCGTTCGAGGCCGAGGACGCGGTGCAGGAGACGATGGTCCGCGCCTGGAAGGGCCTTGACCGCTTCGAGGGCCGCTCGGCGCTTCGCTCCTGGTTGTACCGGATCGCCACCAATGTCTGCCTCGACATGCTCGGCAGCGCCCAGCGCCGCGCCCGCCCGATGGATCTGGGCGGCCCCGGCAGCCCGGGCAATCCGGGCACCATCGAGCCGCTGGCCGAACGGGTTTGGCTGGGGCCGGTGCCCGATGTCAAGGTGTTGCCGGATGAGGCGGCGGTCGCCAGGGAGTCGATCCGGCTGGCGTTCGTTGCCGCGTTGCAGCTGCTGCCGCCCAAGCAGCGGGCGGTGCTGATCCTGCGTGAGGTGCTTGCCTGGTCGGCGCAGGAGGTCTCGGAGCTGCTGGACACCAGTGTGGCGTCGGTGAACAGTGCGCTGCAGCGGGCGCGGGCCACGATGGCCGAGTCGGAGTCGAGCGCGGACGTCGCCAAGCCGATGGACGAGGAGCAGCGCAAGCTACTCGTGCGCTATGTCGAGGCGTTCGAGCGCTACGACATGTCGGCGCTGGCGGCGTTGCTGCACGAGGACGCGACGCTGTCGATGCCGCCGCTTGCGCTCTGGTTCCGCGGTTTCCCGGACATCCGCGACTGGATGCTGGGGATGGGCAACGGCTGCGACGGTTCGCGCCTCATCCCGACCGTCGCGAATGGACACCCCGCGTTCGGGCAGTACCGCACCACCGGGCCGTGGGCGCTGATCGTCCTGGAGATCTCAGCCGGGCGGATCAAGGGGATCAACAACTTCCTCGACGTGGACCGGCTGTTCCCGCTGTTCGGCCTCCCGCCCAAGTTCGAGAACTAGCCCGGAATAAAGAGGCAGCACCCCGCCCAGCCCGGCGAATCCGATCAGCTCGATCAGGCGGCGCTGGGCGCGGTGCAGCTGGATGCCGCGCCCGAGCCGCCGCGCGGTCAGCTGCATGCGGGCAAGCGCCGACAGGGCGACGGCGTCGGGCCGGGCGAGCGCGCCGACGTCGCACACCACGACCTCGCCGTCGCATTCGGCCACGAACGCGGCGAAGCGCTCGCACAGCCCGGGGATGCCGGCGGGGTCGATGCCCGGCTCCACCACCCACACCTGCTCGGCGAACCGTGTCATACCACTTAGACCGCCCGGTGCGGCCAGACTCATCGGGTACCCCCGGAAAAAATCTTGAAAATGCGCCGATGAGATCGGCCGGCCGGTCCGGTCTGAACCGGCATGAACATCCTGCTGCCTGGTGATGACGGATTCGACGCCGAGCGCCGATCGCTTAACCCCGCGGTCGACGCGAAGCCCTTTAAGATCATTATTTCCGGGGGTACCGCCGACGTCCGCACCGCGATCGAGACCGCCCGCCGGGAGGATCTGCCGTTCGCGGTGCAGGCGACCGGACACGGCACCCACGTCCCCGCCGACGGGGGCCTGCTGCTCAAGACGGGGTCGATGGCGCGGGTGCTGGTCGACCCGGACCGCCGCGTGGCCGTCGCCGGACCCGGCGCCCGCTGGAGCGACGTGCTCGCCGCGGCCGCCCCGTTCGGGCTGGCGCCGCTGTCGGGTTCCTCCCCTTCGGTCGGCGTCACCGGCTACACGCTCGGTGGCGGGATGGGTTGGCTGGCAAGGAAGTACGGCCTTGCCGCGGACAGCGTCCTGCGCGCCGAGGTGGTGCTCGCCGACGGGCGCACCGTCGTCGCGAGCCCGGATCGCCATGCCGACCTGTTCTGGGCCCTGCGCGGCGGCGGCGCCAACTTCGGTGTGGTGACCCGGCTCCACTTCCGGCTCTACCCGGTGTCACAGGTCGTGGCCGGCACGGTGACGCTGCCGCGCGACGGCGAGCTGATCGCCCGCTACCGCGACTGGGCGTCCGGCGCACCGGAGGAGACGAGCACCGCCCTGATGGTGCGCCCGGACGGGCTGATGCTCAAGGTGATGCACGCCGGCCCGGCCGTCGAGGCCCGCAAGCTGTTGCGCCCCTTCACCTCCGCCGCGACCGCCAGCGACCTGCGGCAGATCGGCTACGCCGAGGCGGCGATGGGCGGCACGCCCGCACGGTACATGGACTACCTGCCGGCGCTGTCCGACCCCGCGATCGCGGCGATCCTCGCCGTCGAGGCGTCCAATGTGGAGATCCGGCACTGGGGCGGCGCCATCGCTCGCGGCACCGGACCGGCCGGTCACCGCGACGCGCCGTTCACCGCCATCGTGGACACCCCGGGTGTCTCGGAAGGCTTGCGCCCCTTCGGGATCGGCGGTACCTTCCTGAACTTCCTGGCCGACCCGTCGCGGGTGGACACCGCCTACACCGCGGCCAACCTGGCCCGGCTGCGCGAGATCAAGGCCGCCTACGACCCCACCAACTTCTTCCGCGTCAACCACAACATCACCCCGTCAATCGGCAATGTCGAAAGGAAAGCGGCATGAAAACCAAGGCCCTGCTGGCGTGCGGCGCGATCGCCGGACCCCTGTTCATCGCGACCGTCATCGTCCAGGAGCTGACCCGCGCCGGCTTCGACCCCAGGCGGCACCCGCTGAGCCTGCTCAGCCTCGGCGACCTCGGCTGGATCCAGATCACCAACTTCGTGGTGTGCGGCTCCCTCGCGCTCGCGTCCGCGTTCGGGTTAAAACGAGTTTTGAAGGGTGGCAAAGGCGGCACTTGGGGACCGATCCTCATCGGCTCCTATGGCATCGGCCTGATCTGGGGCGGAGTCTTCGTCGCCGACCCCGCCTTCGGGTACCCCCTGGGCACCCCGGACGGGCAGCCGGAAACTCTTAGCTGGCACGGCATCCTGCACGGGATCGCGCCGGCCGCGGCAAGCATCGCACTCTTCGCCGCGAGCTTCGTCTTTGCCCGCCGCTTCACCGCCGCGGGACAGCGCGGCTGGGCCGTCTATGGCATCGCCTCGGCGGTGGTGGGCTGGGCGCTGACCGGGATCACATTCGCCACCGGCGACTACCGCTACATGCTGGTGGGCGGCGCGCTCACCTGGCTGTGGGCGGCGCTCGCCACCGCAAAAATCTCCTCCTGGCAGCTTGCGCCCGCGGCGGCACCCGCCACGGCCTAGCGCAAACCCACCCGCAGACTGCGCAGCCCGCGCATCAACCTCCCCGGCCGCCACTCCAGCTCACCGAGCGGGGTGGCCGGCCGCATTTGCGGGAACCGCAGCCGGGCACGTCTACGTCGGCGGCCGCCACCGCACCCAGGCTCCGGCCCCTGGGCTCACGATTGCGCGGCGGAGACTCGCAATAGGTGGGGTGGGGGTGTCTCGTTCCTCCTCCGGAAATCGCGGGGAGGGGTGCCGGGGCCGGCGCCGTAGGAGCGAAGCTTGGAGCGCCATCGACAGGTGCTAGGTGTTGTGCCCCTGGAGGTTGTTACCAGCGGATGGGTGAGGATGTCTTGACATAGGGCAGCCTCCGGGCGAGGTGTGAAGCGACCAAGCATTCGCGTGTTCGCCTTTGGAGGCTCTCGTGTCACACCGTAACGCGCCACTGACCCCGCAGGGACGCTGGCAGACCTATCGCTCACGTGGCCGCTGAGGCTGGAGTCTCTCGGCAGGTAGTGACCAAGTGGTACCGGCGATGGCTGGCGTGTGGCGATGTGGGGTTGGTGGACCGTTCGTCGCGCCCAGCGCATAGCCCGCATCGCACACCGGCCCAGATCGAGGACCGCATCGAAGATATCCGGCGCACCGCCAAACTCGGCCCGGTCCAGATCATGGGCGTGCCAGTCGGTGAAGGGACCAAGATTGCCGCCTCCACCGTGCACCGAGTCCTGCGCCGGCCGTATCCCCGACGGCGGCGGTTGGCGCGTGCATGGCCGAGGATCGGCTCAGGACAAGGCCGCTCAACGGCAGAAAGTCGGCTACAGCTTCATCCACTCCGCTGTCGACGACCGTTCCCGGTTGGCCTACAGCGAGGAACTACACAACGAAACCTCTGCCACCGCAGCCCAATTCTGGAGCCGGGGGCACAACAGCTAGGGGATGCGGGTCACGTCGGTCACAACCCCTTGGTACACACGGACTTCGTCCATGTCGGCGTGGGC
>DASUXL010000297.1:0-15418 GCA_036377915.1 Candidatus Limnocylindrales bacterium | reverse complement strand
GGACGGGGACGGAGAAGATGTCGATGTCGCGCTTGAGCGACGCGGAGACCATCCACGCGAACGGCACCAGGAACGCGATGGCGAGCAGCCACATGACGATGCCGGCAAGCCAGCGCCGCGTCTTGTCGTCGCGGCGCCGCCGCCGCACGGGCGGGGACTGGGTCTCGCGCAACGGGGTGACCGTGGCGGGATGCGTCGTCGTCGTCATGTGTAAAGCCCCCGCCCCTTCTGGTACCGCCACAGGAGCAGGGTCAGGACCATCACGCCGAGGAAGGACACGACGCCCATCGCCGCGGCATAGCCGAAGCGGTAGTACTGGAATCCGTTCTGGTACATGTAGTAGGACAGCACCGTCGTGGCGTCGCCGGGCCCGCCCGCGGTCAGGTAGGCGATCAGGCCGAAGCCCTGCGAGTAGCCGATGAATGCCGTGATACCAAGGAATGTGGTGGTCGGCATCAGCCCCGGCCAGGTGACCGTGCGGAACCGGCGCCACAGGCCGGCCCCGTCGACCATCGCCGCCTCGTAAAGATCACGGGGCATGTTCTGAAGCGCCGCAAGGTAAATCACAGCCACATAACCGATGCCACCCCACAGGGTGATCAGCATGAGGGCCGGCAGTGCCCACGTCTGCGAGATGAACCACAGCGGGGGCTCGTCCACGCCGATCGCCCGCAGGCCCTGGTTGACCAGGCCGGAGCTGGGGTTGAGCAGCAGCAGCCAAGCTGTGCCGATAGCGATCATATTGACGATGTGCGGGATGAAGAAGATGGCGCGCAGCGCACCCCTGCCGGGCAGCGGCCGGTTGAGCGCGTGTGCCAGGGCCAGCCCGAGCAGTGTCGTGGCGGGCACGCTGACCCCGGCGTACAGCAGCGTCCGGCCGCCGGCGGCCCAGAACTGCTTGTCGGCGAACAGCTCGGTGAAGTTCGCCAGCCCGACCCAGCGGATCCCGTCGATGCCCGACACCACGTTCCAGTCGGTGAACGAGATGAGCAGTCCGGTGACCACGGGCACCAGCGTGAAGGCCAGCATTCCCAGCAGGTTCGGCGCGATGAACGCCCACGGCACCCACGGGTTCGTGCGGCGCGTGGCTCGCGGGCGTACCGGCAGAGGCAACTGCTGCGCGGCCACTCGCTACTTGCCCTTCTTTATTGCCGCGTCCGCCCGCGACTTCATCTCCGACACCCATGCGTCGACCGTCATCTGGCCGAGCAGCACCTGGTTGGTCAGCTTGGTCCGCTCGGTGGCGATCTCGGACGCCCCCGCGTGGGTGGTCGCGACCGGGAGCTTGATGTTGTCCTTGAAGTACACCTTGCGGAACGCCTCGACGTCGTAGCGCGCCTGCATGTCCGAGCCGAGCAGCTTTTCCACGACGACGTCCTGGCTCACGGAGCCGATCACCGGTATCCGCCCGCCCGCGATCATGTGCTGCGACCCCTCGCCGGTGAGCCACCGCAGGAAAGTCCATGCGGCAGCTTGGTTCTGCGACTTGGCCGAGATCGACAGATAGTTGTCGAGGCCGCCCGGGGTCCATGACTGCTGCCCTTTTGCGGGTACCGGGAACGGCGCGAACGTGGTCTTGAAGGTGTGCGGATAGTTCTTGGCGTCGTTGACGTACCGCAGGCTGAACGGTTGCGAGATCCACATCGCGGACTGTCCGGTCAGGAACGCGGCCTGCTGGTAGGTGTCGAGCTTGCGGGCCACTATCTCGGTCTGCGGGAACGCCGACTTGTCGGCGATCATGTCCACGTGGAGCTGGATCTGCCTGCGCCAGGCTGGACTGTCGAAGTTGGACTCCTGCCCGCCGGGCTTGTAGATGGCGTTGCCACCCAGCACCGGTACGGCGATCTCCGGTGAATTGAAGCTGCCGAACACCTTGGCGCTCGACAGCCGCTTGGCGATCTGGTGGTAGTCGTCGGCGTCCCACCCGTCGGGGATCGTCACGCCCGCGGCGTCGAGCATGTCCTTGTTGAGGAATACGAACGTGGTGGACTTGTTCGTCGGTACTGCGTGAAGCTTTCCGTCGAAAAGCAGCGTCTGCTGCGGATCGGTCGCGGTCAGGAACTTCAGCTCCGAGTCCGCGTTCGCCCGGCCGGTCAGGTCGAGCGTCAGGCCGGCGGTCACCCGCTTCTGCAGGTCGCCCGGAATGTAGGAGTAGAACAGGTCGATCGGTGTGCCGCCCTGCAAAGCGGTGTCAAGCTTCAGGTTTCCGGTGGGATCGTTGACGAAACGGGTGTAGGTCACCGTGATCTTCGGGAACTTCTGCTTGAACGCGGCGATCGCTTCGTTCGGCCCGTTCTCCGGGGGCACTCCGCCCCACCAGTTCAGCGCGCCGGAGTCGGCATTGCCTGTCTCGGAGCCTTGCTCGGCAACGCCGCCCTTGTCGCCGCACGCCGCGAGTAAAGCCGCTCCCGCGAGCCCCGCCCCGCCGGTCAGGAGCCTTCGCCGGCTCAGCCTGTTCGTAGCCATTTCTGCCTCCTCGTTTGTCCGCTCGTTGCGGGGTTCAGGGGGTTGGACCCGCCAAGTCGCAGGTCAGGAGGATGGTGTGCAATTCTGTGCGAGAAGTCACACAGTAGAGAGCCCATTGCGTGGCTGTCAAGAGCGTGTTACACGACTGCTCCCTGGCCACCGCCGCGTAACGCCGCTGTGCATTTGTGCGAAGTTGAACGTGCAGTTGCAATATCGCTCATGCTCTGCCAGACTTCGTTCATCAACTCATCAGGCCATCAGGCGGAAGGTGGGGGCGGCCGGTGCTGGCACACGAGCGGCAGGCGCACATCGTGAACAGCGTGCGCACCCAGGGCGTGGTTCGGGTGGCGGATCTCGTCGCGGAGCTTGGGGTTTCCTCGATGACCGTCCGCCGCGACCTCGATGTGCTGGCCAGCCGGGGGATGATCGAAAAGTTCCACGGCGGGGCCTCGTTGCGCGGCCCGAAGCGGGTCCACGCCACCCCGACGTCCGAAGTGGACGGTGGAGCGGCCACCTCCGGCGGCCAGATCGGCATCGTGGTCCCCGCCGGGGATTACTACTTCGCCAGCATCCTTGGCGGGATCCGGCAATCCCTTGACGCGCAAGCGATCCGCCGCTCGCTGGTGCGGCCGCCGCGAGACCCGGAGCAGGAGCGCAAGCTCGCCGAGGAGCTGATCTCCTCGGGCGCGGCCGGGCTGGTCCTCGCGCCCAGCATCGACCTTGAGCGGCCGGAGCCCGGCTACGCGCGCTGGCTGCTGTCACTGCCGGTACCGGTCGTCCTGGTGGAGCGGGAGGTGCGGGACGAGGAGAGCGGCCGCACGCTGTCCACCGTCCGCACGGATCACGAAAACGGTTGCCGCACGGCGGTCGCTCACCTGAGGCAGCTCGGCCACCAGGGCGTGGCCCTGATCACCCACGGCGAGTCGCAGAGCGGGACCCGCGTGATGAACGGCTGGAGCAGCGCGGTCGGCGATGCGGGCATGGCGGGCAAGCGATCCCCGCTCATCACCATCGAGGACAGGAGCGGCGGCGGCTACGGCACCAACGAAATCATCGACGGGGTACTCGACAAGCTCCGCGAGGCGCGCGTCACCGCCGTGATCTGCCACAGCGACCACATCGCGCTTCCGCTCGTGCACCGCGCCAAGGTGCGCGGCTGGTCCATCCCTCGGGACCTGTCCGTGATCGCCCACGACGACGAATCCGCCGAGATGGCCGACCCGCCGCTGACCGCGGTGTCGCCGCCGAAGTCGTGGATCGGTGAGACCGCGGCACGGACCCTCCTTGAGCTTCTGGCGGCCGGCCCGGACGGCCCGGTCCGGCAGGTGGTCGCGGAGCCACGCCTGGTGCTGCGCCACTCCACCGCCGCACCGCCATGATCGCGCAATTTGCCTGGCAAATTGCCGCTCCGAGTGGGTCGCGAGCGCTTATTGCCAGGCAAATTGCGCGATCATGGCGCCGAAGAACTCTAGGAAGGACACCGAGGCCGGAATGTCGTTCGACCGCCCCCAGCTGCTGCTCGCCATGAGCGGCAACGCCTTCCGCCAGCTCTTCGGCGCCGAGCCGCTCGCCCGGCTCGAATCCCTCGCGGCGCTCGGCACCCCGCGCGCGGTCGAAAGCTTCGGCGACTCCGAAGCGCTGCAACGGTTGAGCGCGACCGAGGTGCTGCTCACCGGCTGGGGCTGCCCGCCGCTCGACGCACGGGTGCTTGCACACACCCCGCGGCTGCGCGCGGTCATCCACACCGCCGGCTCGGTCAAGTCGCACATCACCGACGCCTGCTGGGACCGCGGCCTTGTGATAAGTTCCGCCGCCGACGCCAACGCCATCCCGGTCGCGGAGTACACGCTCGCCGCGATTCTGGGTGCGGGCAAGCGAATCCCGGCCTACGCGGCGGGCTATCGGGAGCACGCGGGGCGGTATGCCTGGCGCGAGACGATGCCGGAATCCTCCAATTATCAGCGCACGGTCGGGGTGGTCGGGTTCTCCCGCGTCGGCCGGCGAGTGGTGCAGCTGTTGCGCCCCTTCGACTTGGACGTGCTTGTCGCCGATCCCTACGCCGACCCGGAGGATGTCGCCTCGTGCGGCGGCACCCTGCTCGAACTTGACGACCTGCTGGCTCGCAGCGAAATCGTCAGCCTTCACGCTCCGGAGCTGCCCAGCACGTACCAGATGATAAATGCGAAACGCCTTGCCATGCTTGCCGACCACGCCACGCTGATAAACACCGCCCGCGGGTCGCTTGTGGACACCGAGGCACTCACAGCCGAATGCCTGTCGGGGCGGCTGTTCGCCGTCCTCGACGTCACCGACCCGGAACCGCTCCCGGCTGAGTCACCGCTCTACCGGCTTTCAAACGTCGTCCTCACACCGCACATTGCCGGAGCCCTGCACGGCGAGACGCGCCGCCTTGTCCAGCTCGCCCTCGACGAGCTCGACCGCTTCACCCGCGGAGCGCCGCTGCGCCACCAGATCCACCGCTCCAGCCTGCCGCGCATCGCCTAGATAGGACTGTCAGCCAGTGATTGTCGTACCCGCAGTGTCCAAACGCGACTTCCGAACCGAACAACTGGAGGCCGACCTCGTCGTCGTGGGCGGCGGCATGGCCGGGACCTGTTGCGCCATAACGGCCGCGCGGGCAGGGGCGCGCGTGGTGCTGGTGCAGGATCGGCCGGTTCTGGGCGGCAACGCCTCCAGCGAGATCCGGCTGTGGATCCTCGGCGCCACATCGCATATGAACAACAACAACCGCTGGGCGCGTGAGGGTGGCGTCGTCGACGAGATCCTGGTCGAGAACCTGTATCGCAATCCGGAAGGCAACGCGGTGCTGTTCGACACCGTCCTGCTTGAGCTGGTGGACAAGGAACCCAATATCACGCTGCTTTTGAACACCGCAATGATGGGGGTACGCAGGCAAGGCGGCGCGATCCAAAGCGTCACCGCGTTCTGCAGCCAGAATTCCACGCGTTACGAGATCGCCGCGCCGCTGTTCGCCGACTGCTCCGGCGACGGCGCGCTCGCTTTCCTTGCCGGGGCGGGATTCCGGATGGGCGCCGAGGCACGTGACGAGTTCGGCGAACCGTTCGCCCCGACGGTGGAGTACGGTGGCCTGCTCGGCGACTCGCTCTACTTCTACACCAAGGACACCGGGCGCCCAGTGCGGTTCGTCCCGCCGAGCTACGCGCTGGAGGACATCACCAAAATCCCGCGCTACCGCAGCTTCTCGACGAAGGAGGACGGTTGCCGGCTGTGGTGGATCGAGTACGGCGGCCGGCTGGACACGGTGCACGACACCGAGACCATCAAGTGGGAGCTTTGGCGAGTGGTGTACGGCGTCTGGAACCACCTGAAGAACTCCGGCGAGTTCCCGGACGCGGAGAACCTGACACTGGAGTGGGTCGGGCTGATCCCCGGCAAGCGGGAGAGCCGCCGGTTCGAGGGCCTCTACATGTTGCGGCAGAACGACATTCTCGCCCAGTCGCGGCACGGCGACGCGGTCGCGTCCGGTGGCTGGTCGATCGACCTGCATCCGGCCGACGGGGTGTTCAGTGAGTTTCCGGGCAGCAGCCACCTGCACGCCCGGGGCATCTATCAGATTCCCTTCCGATGCCTGGTGAGTCGCGACTTACCCAACCTCATGCTGGCCGGGCGCATCATCAGCGTGTCGCATGTGGCCTTCGGTTCGACCCGCGTCATGGCGACAGGCGCCCACTGCGGTCAGGCGGTGGGCATGGCCGCCGCCCTGTGCGCCCGTGACGGCCTGCTTCCCTCGGAGGTCCCGATTCCCGCGCTGCAACGGGAGCTTTTGCGTACCGGCCAGCACATCCCCGGTCTTGCCCTGTCCGACCCGGACGATCTGGTGCCCGCCGCCACCCTCAACCCGTCCAGCGAGTTCGTCGTGTCCGAACTCCCCGCCGACGGCCCCGCCCTCCCCTTGTCAGTCTCCCGCGCCCAACTCCTCCCCTTGCCCTCCGGCCCTCTCCCCCGCATCACCTTCACCGTGGACGTCACGGCGCCGACAACCCTTCGGGTCGAGGCGCGAACCGGCGACCTCCCCGACAACCACACTCCCGACGTCCTGCTCGGCGCCTCGGATCTGGAGTTGCCGACCGGATCCCGTCAAGTAACGGTGGACATCGACGCGACGGTCGACGAGGCGCGCTATGTCTTCTTCTGCCTCATCGCCAACGAGCACGTGTCGGTCCGCGCCACCACCCGTCGCGTCACCGGCCTGCTAGCCGTGCGCCATCACCAGACCCAGGAGGCCGACGAGGCGATCGGCCGCCCCAGGCTCGAGTTCTGGTCGCCGCAGCGGCGCCCCGCCGGCCACAATCTCGCCCTGCGCGTCGACCCGCCACTGCCCGGGTTCGCCGCCGGCAACGTGCGCAACGGCATCACCCGCCCCGCCGCCCAGCCGAACGCCTGGGTCTGCTCCCTCGACGACCCCGCCCCTACTCTCACCCTGCGCTGGCCGGCACCGCAGCGCATCGCCCGGGTGGAACTGTCCTTCGACACCGACCACGACCACGCCATGGAATCCGTGCTGCACGGCCACCCCGAGCGTGCGATGCCCTTCTGCGTCCGCCATTACCGCCTCTCGGCGCAGGGCCGGCTGCTAGCCGAGCGCACCGACAACCACCAGACCCGCAACACCATCCGCCTCGACCCGCCCGTGGTCACAGACGAACTCACCCTCGAACTCCGGGCCACCCACGGCGACAACACTCCGGCCGCCCTCTTCGAGATCCGCTGCTACCCAGCATGAGGCTGGTACCGGAGTGAATCCCGAAATGGTATCATGCTGGTATGACAGTTCAGATCGCCGTCCGCCTGCCCGACGAAATCGTGGCATTCGTCGATGAACAGGTCAGCTCCGGCGCCGCGCCCAGTCGAGCCGCCGTGGTTACACGCGCCCTTGAACGCGAACGTCGGCGCGACGCCGCAGATCGAGATGCACGAATCTATGCGGCCGGCCGTCAACCATCGGACCTCGACGAACTAGCCACCTGGACAGCCCCACAGGCGATGGACATCGATTGATGCGCCCAATTCACCTTGCGTCGCTCGACAAGACCCGCCCAGTGCTGATTCTCACTCGGGAGCAGGTTCGGCCGTTTATCAAGTCGATCACGGTCGCGCCGATAACGAGCACGATTCGTGGCCTCTCAACAGAGGTTCTCGTCGGCCGGATCAACGGACTCGACCATGATTCGGTGGTGTCCTGTGACAACGTCACCACCGTCCCCGGTTCCACGATCGGCCGCCTCATCGGTTACCTGAAGCCCGAGCAGGAGGCCGAGCTCGCGCACGCCATAGCCGCCGCCTACGACCTTGATCTGTGAATGCTTCCGCCCGCCACAGCTAGCGGCACACTGACAACAGGTCGCGCAACCGTTCTTCCTCTACGGCGTCAGGGGTTTGCCGCCGCAACTCCAGGCCTTGCCGCAGCGCGGCGGCGGCCGCCTCGCGATCGCCCAGGGCCAGGTGGGCCTCGCCCAGGCGGCGCAGCAGCATCGCCTCGAGGTGGTTGTTGTTGAGGAGTTTGCTCAGGTCGAGCGCATCGCGGAAGGCGCCGGCCGCGCCGGCCGGGTCGCCGAGGGCGAGGCGGATGGCGCCGATCTCGTTGAGCGCGTTGGCTTCGCCGCGCCGGTCGCCGATGCTGCGGCGCAGGGCCAGCGCCCGGCCGAACTCGTCGAGCGCATCGGCTTGCGCGCCAACGGATTGATGCGCTTGGCCCATGCTGTGCCGGATGATCGCCTCCAGCCGGGGCAGGCCTGACTCGGCGGCGACCTCCAGCGCCCGCCTCAGGTGTACCAGCGCCTCCTCACCCCGGCCCGCACGGCGCACTACATCGCCGATGTTGTTGAGGCTCAAGGCGACATCGTGCATGTCGCGGTTGCCGCTGTGGATTTCGAGCGCCCGCTCGAACGACTCCCGGGCGGCGTCGAACCGGCGCAGCCAGGTGTTGGCAACGGCCATGTTGGTGTGGGTGGTGGCGAGCAGCCAGGTGTCGGCGGCGCCGGAGGCCAGCGGCAGTGCCGGTTCCAGCTCGGCAAGCGCCTCCTCATAGCGTCGCATCAGGACACACGTCGCGGCGAAGATGTTGCGCATCAACACTTCCGCGGCGGCGTCGCCGAGCTGCTGGGCGGCGCGCAGGCCGGCACGGCACATCTCCAGCCGGTCGTGGCTGCCGCGCGAGTCGTAGAAGCCGGCGACGAGATACGTCAGCTGCCAGGCGACCTCGGCATGCCCGGTCTCGGCCGCCTTTCGCACCACCGGACCCAGGCTCGGCTGCTCGCCCTCGAGGAACGCCATCACCTCACGGTGCGTCGCCCCGAACGGCGGGCCGCCCGGCGGCGGGGGCACCTTTACGCGGTTGCGGGCGGGATCGAGGACTCTGTTCGCCTCGGCCGCGATCCCCCGGTACCAAGTGAAAATGTTTGAGATAAAGGATTGCTCGTCGCGCGCGCACTCGGCGGCGTAGAGGCGGATCAGATCGTGGTACCGGAAACGCTCGCCCGACGGCAGGAGCAGCCCCGTCCCGACCAGTTCGGCAAGGTGCGCAACGGTTTCGCCGGCCGGGTTCCCGGTCACCGCCTCGGCCAGCCGAGCCGAGAACGAGGGCCCCGGGTGCAGCGAGAGCAGCCGGAACGTGCGGCGGACCGGCTCGCTCAGGCTCAGGTACGCGCTGGCGAACACTGCCCGGATGCCGGCCGCGTCGCCCGGCACGGCCAGCGCGTCAAGCTCGCGCAGCCCGATGTCCGCGAACAGCTCGGCGACGCCGAGGCCCGGCCGGCTGGCCAGCCGCGCCGCCGTGATCCGCAGCGCCAGCGGCATCCCGCCGCAGAACGCGACCAGTTCGGCGGCGGCCTGGCGCTCGCCCTCGATGCGCTCGGCGTCGACGGCCCGGCGCAGCAGGTCTATCCCGGTCTCGCTGTCGAGCGCGGCCATCTGTACAAAGTGGACCGGATGCCGGACGGCGAGCGCCGACAGCTCGTGCCGGCTGGTCGCCACCAGCAGGCTTGAACCCGTCGCCGGGACCGCCGGGAGCACCTGTTCCACCGAGCTGGCATTGTCGAGCAGGATGAGGAACCGTCGGTTGTGGACAAGCGACCTGTAAAGCCCGGCCTGCTCGGCCGGCTCGGTCGGCACCCGGTCGCGCGGCACGTTCAGGCCGCGCAGCAGGTGCCCGAGGACAGCCGACGGGCCGAGCATCTGGTCCGCATCGTGGCCCTGAAGGTCGAGGAAGAGCTGCCCGTCGGGGAACTTCGGCGCGACGTGGTGCGCCCACTCCAGGGCCAGCGCGGTCTTGCCCATGCCGGCCCCGCCCGAGATCAGGGCGATGGTGTGGTCCGCGTCCGCCGCCCGCACCGCGAGCATCTTGTCAAGGCCCTTGAACTCGTCGTGGCGCCCGGTGAAGTATCCGACCCTCGGCGGGAGTTCGGCCGGCCCCTTCACTACGGGTTCGACGGGCTTGAGGTCGAGCGACGCGTCCTGCCGCAGGATCGCCGCGTAGAGCTGGTTCAGGTCGGTCCCCGGGTCGATCCCCAGCCCTTCGGCAAGGTCGGACTTGACCCGCTGGAACTCGTTGACGGCGTCGGCGGACCGGCCGGCACGGTACAGCGCGAGCATCAGCAGGGCCGCGCAGCGCTCCCTGTACGGGTGGGCCGCCCGCATCTGCTGCAAGTCCCCGATGACCTCGGGCGAGGCGTGGTCCCCCAGCCGCAGCCGGGCCTCGCACAGATCCTCCAATGCCGACAGACGCGCGTCCCGCAGCCGCTCGAGGTCGGCGATGGCGTGGCCGTTTGCCTCACCGTCCTGCCAGACGTCGCCCCGCCACAGGCCCAGCGCGTCGCGCAGCAGCTCCTCGGCCTCGCGCGCCGCGCCGTCGCCCAACCGCGCCCGGCCCCTGCGCGCCCTGTCCTCGAACACGAACGCGTCGATCGTCGCGGCGGGCAGCCGCAGCGCGTGCCCGGCCGGGCCGCTGGAGATGATGTCCGGCAACCCGGCGGAGGCAAGGGCCTGCCGCACCCGGGCAAGGTGGCTCTGCAACGTGCGCAGCGCGGTCCGCGGTGCGCTCTCCCCCCAGAGGCCGTCGATGATCCGGTCGGTGGCGACGGCCTTGCCCGGACGCAGCGCCAGCAACGCCACCAGGCTGCGCTGGCGCGCCCCGACCAGCATCGCTTCGCCCTGGGGTCCGATCACCTCGATGGGGCCCAGCAGGCGAACAGCGATTGCCTCCGGCACGTGAGGAATATAGCCCGCCCGGAGGGCGGGTCCTAAGCCCTTACCGCCGGGACGTTCGACCCTTTGCCCGCTCGGCCCGATAACCGAGTATCGCTGTTATGACGGGTTCCACCCGCTCGCCGGTGCGCACGGGCGCCGGGCACCGGCCGTACCGGGCCGGCCGCCCCAAACCGTGCTGCCGTGCTGACGACCCGGTTCTGGCAGGGCGATCGCGTCCGCGAGCCTCGCGCCGCCGCACTGCCTGGCCACGCTGGAGGTCATGGGGCCACCGCTGCGGCCCGGCCGTCCGGCTGCCCGTTGTGGTCACCGGTTGTCAGGGCGAGCGGCATTTCATGCCCGAAGCAATATTGCCTCCGTGTAGGCGGCGTTGTTGATGACGACCACACCGAAGGTGCGGCTCGGTGTCCCGGCCGGCACGGTGAGGGTGATGTGCTCCTCGGCCAGGCCGGGCTGGCTTGACTCCTGGACAGCGTCTGCCCGCGCGCGAACCCAACTGTCCTGTGTGGACCCTGACTCCACCACGGCCAGGTCGGCGTCGCCGAACGTGGGGCGCAGGATGATGGTCGCGCTGGTCCCGGCCGGCACGTAGACGTCGCGCACCAGCGCCGGCGTCCCGCGCATGACCAGCCTTTGCGAACCGCGCACCAGCGGTACGCCGGTCGAGTATTCGAGCGCGAACGTCCCCACAGCCTCACCGGCGTTCGACACGCTCGCGAACATCCGCGACTTGATCGGCTGGTTGCCGTCGAGGGCCAGGAAGTCGACGAGTGAACCGGGGAGGATGCTCTTGCCGTGCGGATGGCCGAAGTCGCAGTCTTCCAGCCCGAGGTCGTAGTTGGTGCCGATCAGCGGGCGCAGCCCGACGATCGACCAATGCGGCTGCACCAGCTGGAACGGGGCGTTGTAGGGCTTCGCGGCGGTTATCCCGTTGACGTGGACCGGGATGTCGGCGGCGAGCAGGGTGGACTCGAGGCTGGGCCCATGGTGCATGGAGTATCGGCATTCGACGTCGGCCGATCCGGGCGCCGCCACGGCCAGGTTCACCGTGGCGGTGGTGACCGCGACCAGCAGGGCAAGACACATATTGCGCTTCATCACTTCTCCTTAGGGGTGGAGCGTTCCAAAGAGGAAACCAGGTGTGCCAGGCCCTTGCGCAGTGCCTTGTCCGGAAGATGTCCGAACCCGAGCACGAGAGCCTGTTCCGCGACGCCGTAGGCGTCCAATGTAGGCAGCTTGATATTGTTGCGGCGCAGCGCTTCCGGGACGGCCGGATCGCTGAACCGGATCAGTGCGGTGCCCGCCTCACCCGGCTCCGTCTCCACGCAGCCGGCGACGATCGCGCGCTTGGCGGCGTAAAGGTTCGTCAGCCGGTGCATCTGGCGGACCATCGTGCCGCCGGTGAGCAGCCGCGCCACGGCCAGCTGGGTGAGGTCGGGCGGCTGCTCGCCCCGCAGCGCGATGAGCGCGGCGATCGGCCCGGCCAGCCCGCGCGGCACCAGCGCATAGCCGAGCTTGAGCGCGGGCGTGAGCAGCTCGCAGAAGCCGCCGACGGTGACCGTGCGCGGGTTCGGTTGCAGCCGCGGCAGTCCGGCGGCCCCGGAAAGGAAGATGGCGTCGCGCGCCACCTCGACCAGCATGCCGCCGTCGCGCGCCCACGCCAGCGCGTCGGCGCGCATCCGCGCGGTCATAACCGTCCCAAGTGGACGGCTGCCGTCCGGGCACACCACCGCGACCCGGACTTCACCCGGCAGATCAGCGAATCCGGCCAACGGATGCGAAGGTCGCAGCAGCTCGGGCGAGATCGGCCGCTCCACGGCGACGGCCCCACCGGACCCGCCCAGCACGTCGAGCACCAGCCGCAACCCGGCCGCAACACCGGACGTGACAACGATTTCGTGGCCCGGAGCGACGATCCCCCGGGTCTGGGCAAGGTGCGCGGCGATCGCCCGGCGCAGCCCCGGCATGCCCAGCGGAGGCGGCGCCACCGGGTCCGGCACGTGGTGGCTGGCGTGCCGCCAGGCCGCCCGCCAAGCCCGGATCGGGAAAGCTTCCCCGCAAAGCCTGCCAGGAGTGAAATCCCATTCGGGGGTACCGGATACAGCCTCCCTGACCGGCACGGTCACCACGGTCCCCGCGACGTAGGTCCCTGATCCGGGGCGCGTGACCAGGTACCCCCGGGAATGCAAAAGGTCATATGCCTCGCCGACAACACCTCTCGAAACGCCGAGCAGGCCGGCGAGGGTCCGGGTCGACGGGACGCGCGCTCCCCGCTGCGCCGTCCCGCCGTCGACCGCGGCCGCTATCTGCTCGACGATCTGCTCCCGCAGCGGCAGCGCCGCATCCCGCCGCAGGGCGATGGGGAATGTGAGGACCTCCGGGTAACGCATGCCACCTTTGTAGGCGCGCCGTGTTGTGGAGATGTTGTGGATCTACTGTCAGGACAGCGGGACCACATCGGTGAAGGCGACCCGCTCGCCACCCGGCCACCGCTCGGTCTCCTGGATGACCAGCCGAAACTCGTCGGAGTGCGGTCCGGGCAGGGTTACGTTGCCGGTCCACATTGTCTTGTTGTTGTCAATCGGCCAGGCCACGCCGGGCGCCAGCGAACTCGTCGCGACCGGGGTCCAGCGCAACTCCGGGTCGGTGATGTTCGGGTCGCGCCGCTCGACGGTCACCATCACGTTGCCGCCTCGCATCATGCTGCTGTGGGTGCGCAGGTAGGTGTGGCCGACGACGGTCACGGTGACCTCGCCGGGGGCGGGGTACCCGAGGCTGACCCACCGGTCAGGGGCGAGCTGGGCGAAGTCGGCCAGCCGCACTTGCGACATCTCGACGCCGGTCATGGAGTGGGGCTGGTACCGGCACAGCGCCAGCCGGATGAACGGCAGGTACGTCGCGCCGGGCGCGGCGAACTCTATGTCCGCGTAGTAGAGCTGGCGCTCGTTGTCCCACTGCGGATCCAGCTGCACCACGCGCACCTGCTTGCTCAACGGCGCCAGGCCGGGCAGCTCCGGGATCACCACGGGACCCGAAACCGCCGGGCCGCCGAGCACGTGCGCCGCCTGCACCACCTCCGGGGCCAGCTGTCCGTCCTCGACGGCCGGGTCGCCCGCCCACTGGGTGACGAACGGGCGCATGTGCTCGGCGATAGCCGGGCCGTTGGGGAAGACCACGCCGAGCTTCTCGCCCTCGCCGCTGGAGTGCCACGGCGGGGAGAAGTAGATGCGCAGCCCGTTGCCGGCGCGGCGGGACAGCACGGCGCCGGGCAGGTTGGGGTCGGCCGACGGCTGCTGGGTCTGCCAGCCGAAGGTGGGCAGCACCTGCACCGGGATCGGCGCGGCCGGGCGGCTGCGGGACAGCACCCAGGTGGAGAAGTTGTGGAAGCGGGTGATGCTCGGCAGGAACTCGACACTGACCTGTCCGGCGATCGGGCTGCCCGGGGTGCGGGCGAGGGTCCCGGTGTCGTAGTTCATGACATAGTGCTGCCCCCGCACGTAGGTCGTCGAGCCGCCGGTGACGATCTCCGACTCGTCGGCGACCCCGCGCGCGTTGACCACCACCGGCGCCTCGCCCACCGGGGTCACCTGCACGGTGGGCCGCTCGGTGAAGTACTCGGCGAAGCGGCTCTTGGCCCGGCCGCGGTAGGTGACCCAGTGCGCCTTGGTGTCGTGGAAGTCGGCGCGGATCCCGCCACCATCCAACGTGGACAGATCGATCTCACCCTCCGGGCCGGCCGGGTCGACCGGGATCTCCCCCAGGCCGGCGCTCATTGGCGTGTTGACGGTGTCCCACATGGAGCCGTCCAGCACGTCGGACGGCACCGACCAGCTCGCCCGGATGTCAAGCGACGCCGTGCTTCTGCGGCTCACCGCCAGCTTCCACTTCGCCGTCACGTGGTTCTCGCCCAGGTTGTGGTGGGTCGGCACGCTGATCGGAGACGGGGCCAGCAACGGCTGGCGCACCGCGCAGATCAGGCGCAGCCTGCGCTTGGGCGTCAGCGTCCACAACAGACCGGCCGTCGCCCAGTCCACGTAGTACCCGTACGGGTCGGCAAGGCTCTTCTTGTGCTTCGGGTTGCCCGCCGTCACCTCCTTGAACCACCGCCAGATCTGAAGGCTGTCCAGGTGTCCGGCGTCCAGATAGGAGCTGAGCGGGATCTCGACCACGTCGGCCTTGCCTATCTTGATGAGCTTGCCGGTGACCCCCACCAGATTCTCGACCCCGCTGCCCTCGGCGAGCCGGATCTGGACGCCCTGGATCGCCTGCCAGTTCTTGGAATCCGGGGTGTAGCCGAAGTCGATTTTGGCCAGCCAGCCGAGGGCGACGCCACGCGCGTGGACGTCCGGAAGCCAGGGCACGCCGAGGTTGGTGGTGCTGGGGAAGTGGTCGGACCCCAGCTGCCCGTTGGCGCGCTGCACCAGCACGGAGTAGCTTGCCGGGTCGAACCCGGAGGCGGTGTCGCACATGCCAAGCTGCTCGGCGAACAGCTGCGCCACCTTGGGCGGCAACAGATGCCGGGCGGCCACCTCGTCCGGGTCGGGCGCGCTGTCGAACTCGGTGCGGATCACCATGTCGGTGACGGTCTCGCCCGGCGTCGGCGGCGCGCACATCACCACCTCGGGCGGCGCGATCGGCTCCGACCGCGCATAGCGCCAGACGCCGGTGGTGTGGGTGAAATCGGCCGACGTGTCGCCGCGCACGAACG